>SFMO01000189.1 GCA_004554385.1 Ruminococcus flavefaciens | reverse complement strand
TCAACAACCTTGATCTTGAATTCAGGTGTATATCTCTTGTTTGGTTTTCCTTTTGGCATAAAAATGTCCCCTTTCGTTAGACTTCATTTTGGTATATTTCTATTATACCACATTGTCTAACAAAAGGGGAGCATTTCACATATCGACGTCGGTTTTCTATATTCTTGTTTTAGTATTGCCGAATCTGCTGAACATGGCAAATCCTACGGCAGAGGTTATTATCTCGGTTATGGGGTATGTCAGCCAGAAATAGTACAGACCGAATCTGGCAAACAGCCAGCCAAGCGGAACAAACAGGAAAACAGTCCGTATCACGGTGAGGGCGGAGCTTTTGAAGGGACTTCCCACTGCCTGAAAGAACACGGGGAACAGCAGGGATACCGCCATTGGCACAAAGCTGAGACCGATTATGTGGAAGCCGTGAACGCCTATTCTCAGAACTTCGCTGTCGTGGGAGAAAAAGCGTATCATCTGTGACGGTATAAACAGGAAGCACAGTGTTCCCATGCCCATCAGAACTGCGCCTGCGATAAATGCGTCCCACAGGATACTGCGGCAGCGTTTGGTGTTCTGCTGAGCGTAATTGAAGCTTATCATGGGAACGATACAGGTCTGCAACGCGCCGAGAGGTATGAAGAAAAATGTCTGCCACTTGTAGTAAAGACCGAGGACTGTGACTGCCTGGTCTGAGAATGTGGCAAGTATCATATTCAGTCCGAAGATATAGAAGGTGTAAGCTGACTGCATAAGAATATTCGGTGTACCCAGTCGGTAAATGTTCCTGATATTTACCCAATATTTTTTCAGCGCAGGGGGCTTGTGGAAACCTCGCTTCATTACGATGAGCGCGGCGGCTGTCTGACCGATAACGGTGGATATTGCCGCACCTGTTATCCCAAGCTGTGGCAGTCCGAGCCAGCCGAATATCAGCAGCGGATCGAGCGCGATATTTACTATCGCACCAATTATCTGAGCTGTCATGGGCAGTTTCATATCGCCCTTGGATTGCAGTATTTTCGTCCATATGCTCTCGAAGAAAAGTCCGAAGCTGAATACGCAGACTATCCTTCCGTACCGCACTACATCGGCACGTATCATCTCCGAATCCGTGGAGATCCTCGCATAAAACGGCATTATCAGATAGCATATCAGAGCGAACAGCAGCCAGAGTACAAATGCAAGCGGAGTTCCCACACCTGCGGTCTCGGCTGCACGTTTCTCCTTTTTTATTCCGGAGAAGAATGCCATTGCGGTATTTATGCCGACTCCCGAACCAACGGCGAGAGCTATCATAAGAAGCTGCAGGGGATAAACTATGGACAGCGCTGTAAGTCCTTCCTCCGAGCACCTGCCGATGAAAAAGCTGTCAACGATGTTGTACAGCGCCTGTATGAGCTGTGCAGCCATGACAGGCGGCGCAAGCCTGAATATCATTTTCCATACGCTGTCTTTTGCAAAATCTATCTGTCCTTTTTCCATATAAGCACTTCCTTAGCTTATACATTATAGCACAGATATATGCGGTTTTCAATACAGAGCAGCGAATAATCCCTTTTCGGATTTATCACCCCGGTAATTATTCTGCGATAAGCCATTGCTTTATTGCAGATAAAATGGTAGAATATAATCATCGTAAAATACTGATAAAGCAGGAGGGAAACTATGCCATTTGATTTCAAGAAAGAATACAAGGAATACTATATGCCGAAAAACAAGCCTCAGATCGTTGAGATACCGACTATGAACTACATCGCTGTCCGCGGAAAAGGCGACCCGAACGACGAAAACGGCGAATACAAACGAGCAATAGAAGTGCTCTATGCAGTTGCCTATACGTTGAAAATGAGTTACAAGACAGACTATAAGATAGAAGGCTTTTTCGAGTACGTCGTACCGCCGCTGGAGGGCTTCTGGTGGAGCGAAAAGGGTGGAGCTTTCGACTATGCTGACAAGTCGCAGCTCAGGTGGATATCTGTTATCAGGCTTCCCGACTTTGTAACGGAGAATGACTTTCAGTGGGCAATTGAAACAGCTTCAAAGAAGAAAAAACTGGACTGTTCGGCAGCAGAGTTTCTAACGATAAACGAGGGGCTTTGTGTTCAGATAATGCACAATGGTTCCTACGATGAGGAGCCTGCAACTGTTGAATTAATGGATAAATATGTCACTGAAAATGGCTGTCAGAACGACATCAGCAGTGACCGTCTGCACCATGAGATATACCTCTCAGACCCGAGAAAAACGCTTCCCGAAAAGTGGAAGACTGTTATTCGTCACCCGATAAGGAAGTGTGATTGATATGTTTAAAAACAAAATAGCCGTAGTAACAGGCGGTGCAAATGGAATAGGCAAGTGCATAGCCGAGGAATTCCGCAGAAACGGTGCAACGGTTTGCGTTATCGACAAGGCTGAGGGAGACCACTTCGTCGGCGATATTTCTGACAAGTCCGTGCTTGAAAGGTTTGCGGCGGAAGTAATTGCAAAGCACGGACACATCGACTTCCTCGTTAACAATGCTCTGCCGCTGATGAAGGGCATTGACGAGTGCAGCTATGAGGAGTTCCAGTACGCTCTCTCAGTGGGTGTGACTGCGCCCTTTTACCTGTCCAAGCTGTTCTCGACCCACTTCAACAATGGCGGCAGTATCATCAATATTTCGTCCTCTCGTGACCGTATGAGTCAGCCTCAGACTGAAAGCTACACTGCGGCGAAAGGCGGTATAGCTGCCCTCACTCACGCACTTGCGGTGAGCCTTGCAGGGAAGGTGCGCGTGAATTCTATTTCACCAGGTTGGATAGATACTTCGTATAAGGTCTACGAAGGTCCCGACGCCTATCAGCAGCCCTGCGGACGTGTTGGAAATCCTATGGATATTGCAAATATGGTGATGTTTCTCTGCTCCGACAAGGCAGGCTTCATCACAGGCGAGAACATCTGCATTGACGGCGGTATGACAAAGCTGATGATATACCACGGCGATAACGGCTGGGAGCTGAAATGATCATATAAATATCAGACGGCAATAAGATGATCTGTTTCTTTAAGCAATTAATTGATAACTAAAAAGAAGGTGATAAAAATGTCAGAAGTAAAAGAATATAAATGTCCGTCCTGCGGAGCTCCGATGTATTATGACATCAAACAGAAGACCTTGTCATGCGGATTTTGCCAAAACACATACGATCAGGATTATATCAACTCCCACTTCGATGAGGAAACTAAAGGAAAGCTTCCGGATTTTGACTGGGTAAAAAGGTCAAAATCAGTATGGGAGCCATATGTAAGCGATAAGATCGAAGAATTTGAATGTCCCTCGTGCGGCGGAAAGATAATAACCAGATCTTCGACTGCGACTGCAAAATGTCCGTTTTGCAGCCATGATCTCATAATATCTTCTGATCTGAGCGGTGACATCAGACCCGACAGAATAATTCCGTTCAGGATAACTAAAAAGGAATTTGCGGAGAAATACACACACTATATTTCAGGGGTGAGAAATGTTTCCAATGTATTCAAGGATAAGGCTGTATTGGATAATATTACAGGCTGCTATATACCTGTCTGGTGTTACAGCTGTACCTGCGACTCGACTATTGATTCTGAATTCTGCGCGTCTATAAATGTAAAGGATTATCCGATACTTGCAAACGACAAAAATATGGGCTGGGAAGTTTTTCATTCCATGTGGCCATTCAATTTAAGTGAGGCAGAGGATTTTAACGAGTCATACCTTACAGGATTTTATGCAAGCAGATATACTATCGGAGCTGAAAACGCGATGAGAGATGCTGATTACTACATAAAAACAGAGTGCCCTGTAAAAGTCAAAAAAGCCGATGACAACAAGCCCGTTGATGTGGATGACGCAGAAATAAAAAAGATCATACATAACAGGGAACTGACATATTATCTTGTGCCTGTATGGCTTTTGAATATAAAATACGTTAACAGGACTTATACCATTGCTATGAATGGTCAGACAGGAAAAATGTGTGCTGATGATCTTCCTGAAAATTCTATGTATTATCGCTGGTATAAAATAATATATCTGATAATTCAGCTTGCAGAGCTTGTTCTGGGATTTCTTTATTTCAGACGATTTCTTTCCGAAATCGGAGCCTTTTCCGACAGGATAAAAATGATCATTATGCTGGCTGTACTTATCTTATTTGTGCCTATAATATTTAATCTGACGATCACGTCTGTAATATGCAGGTACATATTCCGCAGAAAGAGGAAAAAATTAGATCCAATTGAAAAAAAACAGTTATTTTATGTACGTGATTTCCTTGAATAGATCGTATATCGTGTTTTGATACTTATTTTTCCTGGTATGCTGTATTGAACTGCTATTGACCAAATATTGAAGCTGTGATATAATAATACATATCAAACTACTATGATAAGGAATGACCGTAATTGTCCGATCTGTTCGTTCAGGGTATCGGCTTTGTTGCCGTAGCACTATTCATCACATCGTATCAGATAAAGTCGAACCGCCGGCTGTTTCTGTTTCAGCTTTTAGGTTCGGCGCTGTTCTGCCTGCAATTCTTCTTACTGGACGCAATAAGCGGCTGTCTTAGCCTTGCAGTGAATATTCTCCGCAACGCTCTTATGATGAAATACAATGACTGGGAGTGGTTACGCAGGAAGTGGTGTCCTGCGTTGATAGCGGTGCTTTTTGCTGCTGTGCTGATATTCACATGGAACGGACCTGTCAGCCTGCTTGCGTTTACTGCCTCAGTCACAAGCACATTCGCTTACTGGTCAAACAGTCCGCGAAAGATACGCATGGTCAATCTGGTCTGCGCTTCGCCGTGCTGGCTGGCGTATGATGTTATCGTGTATTCGCTGGGAGGCATTGTGAGCGAGTCCATAACTATCATTTCGATACTTGTATCATTTGTCCGTTTTGGCTGGAAGGGACTGGAGTACGATACAGTCAGTTCCGAATAAGTAATATTATGAGAATGTATTCCACGGGGACGGAACAGTTTAAAAAGCTTGCTGAGGGGCAGAAACTATGAAGTGTAAAGCTGTGATAAAAAGCGCTTGACTTTTTCAGATAACTGTGCTATGATGTAATTACCATAAAGAGTACGCGAGGGACAAGCCCGCTGACCGTACAGCAACCTGCAGGTATGTAAGGTGCTAAAGCTTGAACGATGGGATGATATAAATGCTTATATGGCGATCCTGTCGTTGCGATGGGATCGCCTTTTTGTGCTCTTATGGAATTAATATTAATTTAAAGGAGTGCATGGATTATGCGTACAATCAGAGAAATGCTGGGCAATGACGAAAAGGTTTGGGTGTATCTCGATAACGAGGAGACATGGAAAAGGTTCGCTGATATGGCGGAGGAGGAGGGCTTCTGTTTCGGGGAGCTTTCTGTTGAGAAGTGGGTGTTCGGTCACGCCGTAGCTGTTCACAGCAGCGGTGATATGGGGCATCTTCCGCTGTTGTCTGGTGCAGGGCTTTTTCGGCAGGAGTTATGAACTGTCCGCGCAGGATTGACTTCAAAAGGTATATTGAAGGATACGAAGATCATCAGTGCGGGCAGTCTCATTTCAGGATGAATCTTCGTTTTGACTGCAGCAGCGTAAAGTGCTGAACTTCGGAAAAATGTCAGGGATAAGCAGTAAATGCACTGGAAAAGGTAACATAATGTGCAAAAATGAATAAATTATGTAATTGTGTGGACAACGGCGGAAATATGTGGTAAAATAAATCTGCCTACATAATGAGCAGCAGGATCAAGTGCCGATTTTCCAGCTGTTATTTGTGTTGTGCAGCGTTATAGACAGAAAAGGGATATTAAAAAACAGGAGGAAAAAAATGACAAGGGATCAAATCCAGACTATTGGTCTTGAGAAGATCAAAAAAATGAGCGTGCTTATGATAACAGGCTACGCGGCTATCGTTATTGCGGCAATTATCGGCATAACTGCTTTTATTGTCACAAAATACGATGAGCTGACAAAGGAAAAAGTCAGCTCGATGACTTCAACGCTCAATGTTCAGCTCAAGCTGAATCTTGAAGCGTATCTCAGCAGAATGGAAACTATCGGAACTCTGGCTTATTCAGTTGATAATGCCTACAGCTACGATGCTTCCGACCCCTCAAACGATGAATACGAAGCCATAAATACAGAAAAGCAGATCGCTTCTGACCTCAGCAGTCTGTGCCTTATGGAGAACTTCGTTGACTATGGCATCGTTTATGCAAACAACAAAACGATCGGAAAGGTATCAAACGGTACTATAAAGCTTTTCGGCGACAAGCTTTACACCGAGCTTTCCACGATGATCACACGTTCCCGTACTCACGACGGCTGGTTCACGGGCTACAAGGGCGACTATGAGCGTATCTACTATGTAAAACAGATGAACGATAATATTATCTTCCTCATCTCGTTCTACACCGCAGAGCTTGACTCGGTCTTTGAGAACCCCGAGAATCTCAGTGACATGGAGATACGTCTGACTGACAGGAATTACAAGATGATATACTCATCTGTAAAGGGCGATAACAGCGGCACGGTTATTCCCGAAAATCTTCTTGATGACATCAAGAACAAGGACATGGTGGTCATAAACGGACGCGAGAACCTTTCTACCGTAAATGCCATAAACGGCGACTGGTATATCGTATGCTCCATACCTACAAAGGTCATTCTGAAGGAAGCAATAGATATAAGAAAATATATCTATCTCTTTGCAGGACTGGTGGCGCTGATAGCAGTCTGTGCAGGTGCGCTTTTCGTAAGGCGTATGGCTGATCCTATAGGTACAGTTACCTCAGGTCTGTCTGATGAGATAAGCGAGGACGGATTCGAGAATGTGCTGGGAAGAAGATTTTTCCGCGACAAGGCTGATAACCTTATGAAGAAGAATTCCGACCAGACCTATGGAGTTGTGCTTGTTGCCATCAATAATTTCGACGACATCATTGAAAAGTTCTACCCTTCATTCCCCGAAAAGCAGAAGGGCAGAATGATAACAATATTGAAAGAGGTCTTCAGCGACGCTGAATGTATCGGAAGAGTCGGTGAGAACTCGTTCTCCGTACTCCTTAAGAACAGCGGAAAGGATGAAGAGGCTTTCCGTATTCTTTCCGAGAGCAGAGCAAAGGATGCCTGCGACAAGTTCAGACAATCCGAGTACACAAGTACTATGGGACTTCTTGAGCTTACTGCGGATTCCGCCGCCGCAATCGGAAAAGGCGACTTCCGCGAGACTTACTATAAAGCATATACGGCGCTTTGTGCTTCCGTTAAAAGCGGTCACAATGTATCAAGTGTGATGTGAGAACGGAGGGACGATGTTTATGAAGATATTCAGAAGAACAGCAGCGCTCATGCTTGGTGCTGCAATGGTATTTTCTACAGGCTGCTCTGAAAAGACTACCATGACAAGTCAGAGAAAACAGGTGGAAATAGAGTTTTCGTGGTGGGGAAATGACGCAAGAAACAGGTATACACTTAAAGCTGTGGAACTGTTTGAGGAGCTGCATCCGGAGATAAGGGTAAAATGCAGCTATTCCGAATGGTCGGGCTATGAGACAAGAAATAAGATATGGATGGCATCGGATACAGAAGCTGATGTCATGCAGATAAACTATGGCTGGCTCACGGATTATTCCGCTGACGGCACAGGATATTATGACCTCAACTCCCTTTCAAAGTATATCAAGCTCTCAAATTTTTCTGACGAGCAGCTGAGCTACGGCACGAGAAACGGAGTTCTCAACGCTTTGCCAATAGCTATGAATTCCGAGACAGTCTACATCAACAAAACTATTTACGACAGGTACGGTGTCGATGTGCCAAAGTCATGGGACGACCTGTTCAGAGCGGCAGACGCGATGAGATCTGCGAATATCTATCCGCTCAGCGCTTCAAGCAAATCCATGTGGCTGTACCTCATATCATATGCAGAACAGACACAGGGCAGAAAGATCCTTGATGATAACGGCTATCTTAACTTTAATGAGGGTGATATCGCCGTAATGATGGATTTTTACAAAAAGCTTGTGGACAGAAAGGTAATGCCCCTTGTTGAGCATTATGAGCGTATCAAGCTGGATCAGGAGGAGTATGCAGGCTCTGTTGCATGGGTCAGCGACGCTGAAAGCTATTTTGGCGATGCCATCAGCAACGAGAGGGAGATAGTCGTTGCCGACCAGACTACTGTCAGCGGAAATAATCCGGGCGAAGGCTGGTATGTAAAGCCTGCGACTATGTATGCTATCAGCAAGAACACGGACCGTCCTGCTGAAGCGGGAATGCTTCTTGATTTTCTCCTCAACAGCAGAGAGATGGCTGAGCTCCAGGGCATTGAAAAGGGAATACCTCTGAGTGCTTCTGCAAGAGAGGTCCTCAGCGAGCAGGGAATGCTTCAGGGCATACAGTTTGAGGCTTCGGAAAAAATGGAGGAGCATACCCTTTCAGAGCTGTCACCTGTTCTGGAAAACGGCAAGCTGATAGATGATTTCTTTGCAGCTGCTACTGATTATATCTACAATAAGGCGGATCTTGACAGCGCAGCTTCTTCATTCGTTGAAAAGGCGAGGAAGGAGTATTTCTGAAATTGATCGCTGTAATAATACAGCTGTCGGTACATAATTTTTGCCCCGAAGCGGATTATCCGCTTCGGGGCATTTGTTTAGTTGATCCTGTATCGTTGGCATACAATATTGATCGAAGCAAAAAGTTGTATTGTGGCAGGGAGAAAAGTTGTATTGAAACTATTGGCGTGTTGCACAATCAGGGAAAGCGTCTTTTGTTTGTGCATACAAATTTTAGCGTTTGAGACGAAAGTTGTATTTACAAATTTAAAATGATGTGTTATTATGAAGAAAAATCCGATAGTATCGGAAGCCCCTCGGAGGAAACTATGGAAGATTATAAATATATGACTATTGTTGAATGGTCCAAAAACTTCATAAACTCACATAAGCTGAAACCCAAAGACCGCTTTCTTACGGAAAAGGAACTCTGCGAGATACACGGCGTAAGCCGCCAGACTGTCAGACAGGCGCTGATGTGCCTTGAAAATGAGAATGTCATCAGCCGCGTCAGGGGAAGCGGTGCTTTCGTAGCCTCCGGATATGCCCAGAGCGATCCAGTGGGACAGATAAGGAATATCGGCGTTATTTCCACATATTTCAATGATTACATCTTCCCCCATATTGTGACAGGCATCGAAAGTGTGCTCAATGATTCGGGCTTTTCCATGCAGCTTGCCATAACTCACAACAAGGTGGCTGAGGAGCAGCAGGCGCTCCAGAGCATGATATCAGGCGGAGTCCACGGACTCATCGTCGAGCCCTCCAAGAGTGCCCTTCCGAATCCGAATATGGAACTGTATGCTGAGCTAAGGCGCAAGAATATCCCTGTGGTGTTCTTCAATGCAAAGTACCCGTGGTCTGACTATCCATGCGTTGCTATGGACGACGAAGCCGCAGGAAGGATAGCGGCAGATTTTGTCTTTACACAGGGGCACAGACGTGTTGCGGGTATATTTGCTCTTGACGATATACAGGGGCACAAGCGCTACAGCGGTTTCACCAAGAGCTGCATAGCTCACGGATTGAGGAATGCTGAGGATAATGTGCTGTGGTTTGCAACATCGGACAAAAACTCGGTATTCACATCGGGAAGCGACAGGCTTCTGGAGCTTATCAGCGAATCTACGGCGTTTGTCTGCTATAATGACAACATTGCCATAAAGCTCCTTCAGTTCTGCAAGGAACGCGATATACGGGTGCCTGACGACCTTTCGGTAATAGGCATCGATGATTCAAAATACGCTTCCATATGCGATGTGCCGCTGACATCCGTGGCTCATCCCCAGCGCAGACTGGGCGAAGCTGCGGCGGGAAAGCTGGTGGATATGATAAATTCATATCCGTCCGACGGCAGCGATATAATATTCACGCCTGAGCTGAGGATCCGAGAATCTGTGGCAAGTATCTGATGTTGGTGTGTTATGAAAATTGTGGGGTATTGAAATGAATAAAGAGTCGAAAACGATGCAGGACGTAAAGCGCCTTGATATCAAGAAAACAGAAGAGCTTTTGCAGAGCGGAAGCCTTGAGACCTGTGATCCTATGCTGGATGCCATTCTCGACGAGGTGGGCTTCGCTGATATACAGTCACTCATGCTGAGGCTGTATGTCTGTATGGACATATACGTAGCGGCACACGCTTTTGCTCAGAAAATAGGCGTCAGCAGCGAGAAATTCTTTGAGTGCTTCGGAACTGCCGACGAGATAGGTGCAGAGCTGATGACCACCGAGAATACACAGAAATTCCTTCACGATCTTGTGCGCGGATGTATAAAATGGCGCATAGAATCGGCAAAGGAGAGCGGACGCAGCATAGTTGCAAAGGCAAAGGATTATATCGATAAGAACTACATGAATGATGAGCTTTCACTGCTTGTTGTTGCAGACGCTGTGGGGCTGAGCCCGTCGTATCTCAGTACACAGTTCAAGAAGGAGTACGGACAAAATCTTTTTGAATACCTTGCGGTAGCACGTATATCTCACGCACGGGAGCTCCTGTGCTGTACATCGAAGATGGTATACGAGGTAGCCTATGATGTGGGATTCAGGGATTATCGGTACTTCAGCCAGATCTTCAAGAAATACACGGGACAGACACCCAGACAATTCCAGAACAGTGCAAATATTTGTCCGTAATATTTTATACTGGAAATAATATTCAAAAAATAATAAACATTTTGTGGAATATTTTCGGTAGCAATGTATGTACAAATTGATTATAATGTAAATACAAGTTAACGAAATGTACGTTAATGGGATAATTAATTTGGATGGAGGAATACAATTATGAGAATCAAAAAGATTTTGGCAATGGCAGCAAGCACAGTACTCTGCGGTGCAATGTTCGTTGGCTGCGGAGCTTCGGGCTCATCATCAAACAATGAAGCAAAACAGCCTGACTCATCATCAAAGGCAGAACCTGCAAACGATAACGGAAACTCATCAGGCTCACTCATCAAGGTAGGCATCATCAACAACGATCCTAACGAGTCTGGCTATCGTACCGCTAACGTTAATGACCTCAAGGCTACATTCACAAAGGAAAACGGCTTTGACGCTTCCTTTGCATACAGCCTCAAGAACGAAGAGCAGATCAACTACGCTCAGAAGTTCATTCAGGACGAGGTAGACTACCTTCTCCTCTCGGCAGCTGATACAGCCGGCTGGGACTCAGTTCTCAAGGATGCTAAGGACGCAGGCGTAAGAGTTATCCTCTTCGACCGTACCATTGACGCAGACGAGAGCCTCTATGACGCTTCTATCGTTTCCGATATGGACAAGGAAGGCGAGCAGGCTGTTGAGTGGCTCAAGGATCAGGATCTCAAGGCTTACGATATTATCCACCTTCAGGGCGTAATGGGCACAGCTGCTCAGAAGGGGCGTTCGGGAGCTCTTGACAAGACTGCCAAGGAGCTTGGCTGGAACATCGTTACACAGCAGACAGCTGAATGGAATGCTGAAAAGGCACAGCAGATCGTTCAGTCCGCTATTGATGCAGGCAATAAGTTCAATGTTATCTATGCTGAGAACGACGATATGGCTAAGGGCGCTGTTGCAGCTCTCGACAGAGCAAATATTTCTCACGGTGTTGACAAGGATGTAGTCGTTATAGGCTTCGACTGCAACAAGTGGGCACTTGAGGAGCTCAAGAAGGGCAACTGGAACTACGACGGACAGTGCAATCCTTTCCAGTCATCATACATCAAGGACATCATCGACAAGCTCGAAAAGGGTGAGACTCTCCCTGAAAAGAAGATCATCATGGACGAAAAGGGCTTCGATGCAAAGACCATCACCGATGCTGACGTTGAGCAGTACGGTATCTGATCAGTAGTTTACAGGACACTGAACAAATAAGATGAATAAGTGCGGTGACGCATTCGTGAATGCTGTATGTCACCGCACAAATTTTAAGCGACCACAGGAGATCCCGACGGAAAACAGGGGATCTCCGAACTTAGAACTCACTTAGGAGGAAAAGCAATGCGGGAAAAATCATTGCTGGAGATGCGAGGGATATATAAATCCTTTCCCGGAGTCAAGGCACTCAGGAATGTGGATTTTACGCTTTGTGAAGGAGAGATCCATGCGCTGATGGGCGAAAACGGCGCAGGAAAATCTACACTTATCAAGGTCCTCACAGGTGTTCATATCAAGGACAGCGGAGATATCTTCATAAAGGGAAAAGGCGGTCCCGTGCAGATACACTCTCCGCAGGAAGCACAGAATTTAGGCATCAGTACGGTTTATCAGGAGATCTCTCTCTGCCCGAACCTCTCGGTGGCAGAGAATATCTTCCTCGGCAGAGGCAAGAGCAGACTTGTCAGCTGGCGTACCATGAACAAAAAAGCAGGGGAGCTCCTCGATTCCCTCGGTATTGCCGTTAAACCTACACAGCAGCTTGCAAGCTGCTCTATCGCTGTACAGCAGATGGTGGCCATAGCAAGAGCCGTTGACATGGATTGCAGCGTGCTCATACTTGACGAGCCTACCTCTTCCCTCGACGAATCAGAGGTAGCAAAGCTCTTTGATCTTATGCGTCAGCTCAAGGCTCGCGGCGTTGGCATTATCTTTGTAACACACTTCCTCGATCAGGTTTACGAAGTCTGTGACAAGATAACGGTTCTCCGCGACGGACAGCTGGTGGGAGAGTACGAGATAGAAAATCTCCCCCGTGTTCAGCTGGTATCGAAAATGCTGGGCAAAGAGCTTGATGATATGGCTGATATCAAGAATGATATCCCTGTTTTCGACGAAAAGAACAAGGATATAGTTTACGAAGCTGAAGGACTTTGCAGTTCGGAAGGCATCAAGCCCTTCAACTTCAATATACGCAAGGGCGAGGTCAACGGATTTACAGGACTTCTCGGCTCAGGAAGAAGCGAGTGCGTAAGAGCTATCTTCGGAGCTGATAAGGTCACAGGCGGCAAGGTGAAGATCGACGGCAAGGAAGTTAAGATCACCAAGCCCATGGACGCTATGAAAAACGGTATAGCGTACCTTCCCGAGGACCGCAAGCGCGACGGAATAGTAGGCGATCTCTCCGTCCGCGACAATATTATCCTTGCATTACAGGTCAAGAAGGGATTTTTCAAGCCGTTCTCAAAGGCGGAGGCGGTCAGGTTCGCGGAGGAGTACATCAAGCTCCTCGATATAAAGACAGCATCGGTGAATACACCTATCAAGTCGCTGTCAGGCGGAAATCAGCAGAAGGTCATCCTCGGACGCTGGCTGCTGACACATCCGAAGTATCTCATTCTCGACGAACCCACCAGAGGTATCGACGTTGGTACAAAGGTGGATATACAGAAGCTGGTGCTCAAGCTTGCTTCCGAGGGTATGAGTATAACCTTCATATCATCGGAAACAGACGAAATGCTCCGTACCTGTTCAAGACTTCTTGTTATGCGTGACAGAAAGCTTGTAGGCGAGCTGACAGGCGATGAGCTCACGCAGAATACTATTATGAATACAATAGCAGGAGGTGAGCGGAAATGACAGCATCACCAAAGACTGCACAGAAGAGCTCATTTCTTACAAATATAGTAAGAAGGCAGATATTCATACCTATAGCTGCCCTGCTTATTCTTGCAATATTCAACTTCATCATGGATCCGTCGTTCTTCAAGATAACGCTCGGATATAACAGTGAAGGAGATCCCGTGCTTTCGGGAAATCTCATATCAATAATCGACTACGGCTCGGAGCTTGCTATCCTCGCCATCGGAATGACGCTGGTAACAGCTGCTTCACGGGGACAGGATATCAGTGTAGGCGCAGCCATAGCCATAAGCGGAAGCGTGGTGCTCAGGGTGCTCTGCGGAACGAATTCCCGTCCCGAGACATTACAGGCTCCCATAATTGTTGCATTTCTTGTAAGCTGCCTTGTGGCAATGGCTTTCGGAGCATTCAACGGTGCTCTTGTATCCGTGTTCAAGATACAGCCTATGGTAGCGACCCTGATACTTTTCACAGCGGGACGTTCCATAGCTGCATGGATAAACAACAATGAGCTTCCTGTTGTCAGCGACAGGACATTCACATATTTCGGGGGATATATACCAGGTATACCGATACCGACGCCTTTTTTCATAGCAATAGCCTGCTTCATACTGACATGGCTTGCTCTGAAGTTCACCAACCTCGGGTTGTATGTTCAGTCCGTCGGTATCAACGAAAAGACTTCGCGTCTCAATGGCCTTAATCCTGCACTCATCAAGTTCGTAACATATGTTATACTTGGTCTCTGCGTAGCAATAGCAGGATTCATCAAGGTCAGCCGACTGTCTACCATCAACTACTCGGTAGTTGCAAAGGACATCGAAATGGACGCTATCCTTGCAGTCGCTCTCGGAGGCAACTCTCTCAGCGGCGGTAAATTCAACATATCTGCTTCCATTCTCGGAGCATATGTTATCCAGTTCCTTACCACAACGCTTTACAAGTTTCAGGTACAATCGGACGCTCTGCCTGCATACAAGGCTGTAGTAGTTATCGCACTGGTAATACTGAGCGCACCGATAGTAAGAGAAAAACTTGCAGCTCTCTTCAAGAAGCTGCGTTCTCCTGCAAAAGCAGAGAGTAAAAGCTGAAAACCAAAGCGTGGAATGGAGGAATTAATATGCCGAAAACAGATATGGCTGTCGGCAGACCACGCCGACATCTGTTAAAGGGTATCTCAGATACCAATCTTCTCATGTCCATAACCATAGTGGTTTTCATACTGATGTATGTCTTCGCTATTTTCGGACTTGGACAGGGATTTCTCAAGGCACAGACATTTTTCAATATGCTGAATGCAAATGCCGCGCTTATAATACTTGCCTGCGGAATGACGCTGGTAATGATAACAGGCGGTATCGACATCTCTCTCGGCGGTATGGCTGCACTTGTAAGTATGTGCTCGGCTGTTTACCTTGATATGCACAGCGGCAGCGTCTTCGGCGCTATAATGATATCGCTCGGCATCGGACTTGCATTCGGACTTGTACAGGGCTTCCTTGTAGCCTACCTCGATATACAGCCGTTCATAGTAACGCTGGCAGGTATGTTCTTTGCAAGAGGCATGACGACGATAGTAAATACGAACCCCTTCAATGTACAGAATGAGGCGTTTGTAAAGCTCAAGGAAACAAGAATAATAGTCCCCGGAATGGGCTCCGTAAATAAGAGAGGCGATTACATCGACGCCTATATAGAGATAGGCGTTGTGATCGCACTCGTAATAGTTGCCGCACTTTTCCTTTTCCTCAAATGGACCAAGACAGGACGCAGCTTCTATGCAGTAGGCGGCAACAAGCAGAGCGCACTTATGCTGGGAATCAACGTAAAGAGAACTACGTTCCTTGCATACCTCATGTGCGGAATATTGGGCGGAATCGGTGGATTCGTCTACTTTATGCACGTCGGCTCGGGTTCAGCTTCACACGCAACTGGTGCTGAGATGAACGCTATCGCGTCATCCATCATCGGCGGAACAATGCTGACGGGCGGCGTCGGAAACATAATAGGTACGTTATTCGGCGTACTTTCACTTGCTCTTATTCAGAATATCGTATCATCAGTCGGACTTGACCAGGCATGGTGGACAGGGATCACAAATGCTTCCATGCTCTGTATATTCCTTATAGTTCAGAGTATCATCATTGCCCGCCGCAAGAAGGCTAATCTTTCGGCATCAAAGTCCACAGAAGCAAAAGGAGTTAAAAAATGAGCAGTGCAGATGAGATCAGGAACGGCAAAGCGGTAATAGGTATAGAATTCGGTTCAACACGTATCAAGGCGGTCCTCATTGGCGGGGATCACACACCGCTGGCTTCGGGAGTTCACGACTGGCAGAACGAAATGCTGGACGGTGTCTGGACATATTCGCTTGACCGCGTCAGAAAAGGACTTCAGGAATGCTTTGCCGACCTTATGAAAAATGTTGAGGAAGCATACGGAACAAAGCTTGAGACAGCCGCTGCAATAGGTGTATCCGCAATGATGCACGGCTATCTCGCATTTGATGAAAACGATGAGCAGCTTGTCCCGTTCAGAACATGGCGCAATACCATGACGGAGGAGGCAGCCGACAGGCTCACAGAGGAGTTCGGCTTCAATATCCCCCAGCGCTGGAGCATAGCTCATTTGTATCAGGCTATGCTCAACAAAGAGCCTCATATCGGCAGACTTGCCTTTATGACCACTCTTGCAGGCTATGTACACTATCTGCTCACAGGTGAGAAGGTCATCGGAGCAGGAGATGCATCGGGAATATTCCCTATAGACTCAAAGACATGCGGCTACAACTCAGCTATGATGGCTAAGTTCGATAAGCTTGCTGAGGGCACAGATCTCACACATAAGCTTGCTGATATACTTCCAGTTATAGTCCCTGCAGGGGAATGTGCAGGCAGACTTACAGCTGAGGGTGCAAAGCTCCTCGACCCCACAGGAGTTTTCGGCGGCGATATACCCTTCTGTCCGCCCGAGGGCGATGCACAGACGGGCATGACAGCCACTAACAGCATTACTCCAAAAACAGGCAATGTGTCCGCAGGTACATCGATATTTTCCATGATAGTTCTGGAGAAGGATCTTTCAGCGTTACACCGCGAGATAGACATAGTCACTACTCCCTGCGGAGATCCTGTGGCTATGGTACACTGCAACAGCTGTACCTCTGATCTTGATGCATGGTTCGGTATATTCGGCGGATTTCTCAAGGAGATAGGCGTGGATATGCCGAAGGGAAAGCTCTATGATAAGCTCTACAGCCTTGCGGCAGAGGGCGAGCCCGACTGCGGCGGAATTATCTCCTATAATTACTACGCAGGCGAGCCCGTTACAGGTATAAAGAACGGACTGCCCCTTATGATGCGCAGTCCCGACTCCGGATTCAACATCAGAAACTTTGCGCGGAGTCTTGTATACTCCTGTGTTGCCGCACTCAAGGCAGGCATGGATATACTTACTCAGCAGGAGCATGTAAGCCTTGAAAGGATATATGCTCACGGCGGATTTTTCAAAACGCCCTTCCCTACACAGAACTTCCTTGCTGCTGCACTTGGCGCAGATGTTACGCTGATGCAGACAGCAGGCGAAGGCGGAGCATGGGGAATTGCTCTTCTTGCTTCATATATGGCTGACAGAAGCAGCGGCGAAACGCTGACAGACTACCTCAGCAGCAAGGTATTTGCTGATATGAAGGGCAGCACAGTGTCTCCTTCAAAGGAAGACGTTGACGGTCTGAATGCATATATGAAGAAATACATCCCGGGACTTTCAGCTGTCAGAGCAGCAGCTTCCGAGGAATAGAAAGGATTGATAAAGGATGAAATTTTGGTTTATCACAGGCTCTCAGTTTTTATACGGCGAGGAGACTCTCAGACAGGTCGATGAAGACTCAAAGAAGATAGTTGCAGGACTTAAGCTGCCTTTCCCTGTTGAGTATAAGCTTACAGCAAAGACAGAAGCTGAGATAGAGCGTGTTATAAAGGAAGCTAACTATGATGACGAGTGTGCAGGCATAATCACATTCTGCCACACATTCTCACCTTCAAAGATGTGGATAAACGGACTTGCACTTCTCCAGAAGCCATGGCTCCATTTCCACACACAGTTCAACGAGACTATTCCAAATGAAGCTATAGATATGGACTATATGAACCTTCACCAGTCTGCTCACGGCGACAGAGAGCACGGATTTATCGGAGCAAGGCTCCGTATGCCGAGAGCTGTCGTTGCAGGTCACTGGCAGGATCCCGAGGTACAGGCTAAGATCGCCGAGTGGCAGCGTGCAGCTGTAGGCGTTATGTTCAGCAAGAGCCTCAAGATAGTCCGTTTCGGCGACAATATGCGCGAGGTAGCAGTTACCGAGGGCGACAAGATCGAAGCACAGCTGAAACTGGGCTGGCAGGTAAACACATTTGCTGTAGGCGACCTTGTTGAGATAATGGACGCTGTTACAGATGCAGAGATCGACGCTCTTATGAAGGAGTATGCAGAGCTCTACGATTACAAAAAGGAAGACGAAGAGACTATAAGATATCAGGCTCGTGAGGAGATAGCTATCGAGAAGATACTCGTCCGCGAGGGTGCAAAGGCATTCTCAAACACCTTTGAGGATCTCCACGGTATGCGTCAGCTCCCCGGTCTTGCAACACAGCACCTCATGCACAAGGGCTACGGCTTCGGCGCTGAGGGCGACTGGAAGACCGCAGGCATGACAGCTATCGTAAAGGCTATGTATCCCGACGGAAATACCTCATTCATGGAGGACTACACCTACGATTACAAGCAGGAGCTCATTCTCGGCTCTCACATGCTTGAGGTCTGCCCTTCTATCGCAGCTGACAAGCCGCGTATAGAGGTTCATCATCTCGGTATCGGCGGCAAGGAGCCTCCTGCAAGAATAGTATTCGAGGGCAGAGCAGGCTCGGCAAAGGCACTGTCACTTATCGACATCGGCGGCAGACTCAGACTTATCTCACAGGACGTTGAGTGCGTGAAGCCGTTCCAGTCCATGCCGAATCTCCCCGTTGCAAGAACGATGTGGAGACCTGCACCGTCATTCCTTGAAGGACTTGAGTGCTGGATAGTTGCAGGCGGAGCTCATCACACAGTTCTTTCCTATGACATCTCCGCAGAGGCTGTAAGAAGCTTTGCACGTATCATGGGTATCGAGCTTGTGGTCATTGATAAGAATACCACTGTAAACGGACTTGAACGCGATATTATGCTCGGAGATGTTATATATGGACGTTAAAGAGCTGAAGGAGCGTGTTCTCAAAGCAAATCTGCTTCTCCCAAAGTACGGGCTCGTGACCTTCACATGGGGCAATGTCAGCCAGTACGACCGCGAGACAGGTCTTATCGCAATTAAGCCAAGCGGTGTGGAGTACGACTCCATGACCGCAGATGATATAGTTGTGCTTACCCTTGACGGTGAAAAGGTCGAGGGCAGGCTCTCGCCTTCCAGCGATACTCCCACACATCTTGAGATATACAGGAATTTTGAGGGTGTAAGCGGAGTTGTCCACACTCACAGCCGCTATGCAACGTCATTTGCGCAGGCTTGTATGGGCATACCGCCGCTTGGCACTACCCACGGCGACTATTTCTACGGCGAGATACCCTGCACAAGGGAAATGACAGACGCAGAGGTAAACGGTGAATATGAGCTTGAAACAGGCAAGGTCATCGTTGAGTGCTGTAAAAACTACGATAAAGTTCCTGCTGTTCTTGTTGCGAACCACGGCCCATTCGTGTGGGGCAAGGACTGCATGGAGGCTGTTCACAATTCGGTGGTGCTGGAGGAGCTTTCCGCAATGGCGTGGATAACAAAGACTCTCCGTCCCGACACACCTGATATGCCGCAAAGGCTGCTTAACAAGCATTTTTTCCGTAAGCACGGCGCAAATGCCTATTACGGACAAAAATAAAAAAGACCTCACTTTTAAAAAGGATTTTTCTCTCCAATTACCAGAAAAAGCTCTGTTTGAAAAAACAGAGCTTTTTTTGATCATTTTTTATTTTTCTTGTATATGATGGCAAGACCTTTGATGAGCAGATTGTTGTCGAGAATGATCCTGCGTTTACACAGCGGCACTACCAGCTCGGAAAGACCTCCTGTAGCAACAGCAGTGCATTTCTCGCCAAGCTCCTCCTCGATACGGTCGATTATGCCGTCAAGAGCGCTTGCGTTGGAGTAGAGGATACCGCTTTTGAGACAGTCGATAGTGTTTGTGCCGATAACGTGAGGGGGCACTTCGAAGTTGACCTTGGGAAGTTGAGCTGTCCTTGCGGTAAGGGCGTCAGCCGCGACCTTCATGCCTGTGAGGATAAGACCGCCGCGGTAGTTTTTCTTGCTGTCAACTACCGAGAGAGTAGTAGCCGTACCCATATCGATTATGATAAGGGGAACAGGGTACTGATTGATAGCCGCAACAGCGTCCACAGCCTGGTCGCTTCCCAGCTGGGCAGGGTTGTCGATGAGGATATTGAGACCTGTTTTTACTCCCGGACCTGCCATCATCACGTCAACTCCGAAGAGCTTGCGGACAGCTTCCTTTACGGTGTTGGTCACAGATGGAACAACAGATGACATTATCGCGTCATCGATGTCCGAGATGTTGAAGCTGTTCATTTCAAGTATAGTTTTGATGAGTACAGCATATTCTGCGGCTGTAGCGTTGTGGTCGGTGCTTATGCGCTCAAAGAGGAGGACCTCGTCATTGCTGTCAACACAGCCGAAAACGATATTGGTATTTCCGATGTCTACTGCTAAAAGCATAATATATCTCCTTTTTAACAGGGAAGAAATTACTTCTCGTCAGTGTATTTGTCAGTGCGGAATGGCGGCAGCGGAAGGTCGTTTATGCCGAAAAGTCCGACGTCTGCGTAATTGGTCCATTTGAAACGGGCAGAGGCAGGAAGGCTGACCTTGTCGCATGAAAGCTCTATATAAGGAAGGCGTACCTTTGCCTTTGCAGGATAGAAAACACCGTCCGAACCTGCAAGCTCAAATCCGTCGAGACAGTGTTCGTCCTTGCCTCCAAGTCCCATCTCACAGTTTGTGAGATGTATCAGCATTGAGCTTCCTATGACCTCAAAATTATCGTACATAGGCGGCAGGGAATCACGGCGTGTGATTATGCCGTAGACCTCACTCATAGCCTGAAGGTAGAGTCTGTGTGCAACCTGAGACTTATCTGTGGGGTGGATATTATCCAGCTCTCCGCAGTCAAGACAGACTGCAAGACCTGTATTTCTGACTGTTCTGAATACGTTTTCCTGAGCCTCGCGTATAATTGCCCAGCTCTTTGTGTCGGGGTCTGCCAGATACCTGAACATAGGCAGCTGTACCAGCATGAACGCCATGTCCGGATCCTTCCAGAGGTTTCGCCAGTTCTCGATGAGCAGCTTCAGCAGTATCTCATAGGTCTCGGGACGGTGCTCGTCTGATTCACCCTGATACCAAAGCACTCCTGCCAGCGTATACGGAGCGATACGGCGAACCATAGTCTCATACAGACCGCATGGGCGCATGGGGTTCTTTATGCTGTGAGGTCCGGGGAAGCGGTTCTCGCCGCAATTTGCAAGGACCTCGTGCCATTTAGCGTTGGGATTCTGTGCGTAGAATTCAGCTGCACGTTTTTCCCAGCCCTCCTGATAAGCGCTGTACTCATCGTATTCGGCTATCTGTTCCTCATCTGACTTGCCCTTGACAGCCTTTTCGTATTCGTCTATATACGGGCTCAGACGCTTATCGCTGCTGAGGTAGTCCCTGCTTATCCATGCGGAGGCAGATGTACCGCCCCAGTTGCAGCCTATGATGCCCACGGTGACGCCAAGTCTGCGGCTTAGCTCCTTTGCGAAATAGTATCCCACTGCCGACCATGCCCTTGACCTGTCAGGGGAGGGCAGACACCAGCAGCTCTCAGCCTCGGACTTTTCAAGTTCTTCGCCGAGCATTGAGCATTTCGGGGTATAATAGAATCTGACGTTCTCGCTGTAGCAGCCTGCCAGCGCCGCAGCGCCCTTGCGCTCGTTCTGCAGCTCGAACTCCATATTTGACTGACCGCCTGCCAGCCACACCTCGCCTATAGCAACGTTGTGGAACACCTTTTTCACAGCGCCGCAGGATATTTCAAGAGTACATGAGCTGTACTCCTTTCTCGGGGGCAGCACAGCCTCCCATCTGCCGTCTTTTACAACGGCGCGGGCTGAGCTTTCAAGCTCGGGGATACGGACGTTTATGATCTTCTCGTTTTTGCTGCAAGTGCCGAAAACACGTATATTCCTGTTTCGCTGCAGCACCATATTATCGCTGAAAACAGCAGCAGCCTTCATGGAACTTCACCTCTGTTCGTTGATCGTTATAGCTTTTATTTGAATGAAAGCGCACCCGAATTCTCCATAGCCTTGAGGAGCGTGAAACGCGCTTCATCGCGGCATTCGGGCTTAGCCATGTAATACATATATGTTTCGAGGACGTTGAGGGGGCTTGCAGTGCGTCCCTCTATCTTGAACTGTTCAAAGCCCATAGGCACGTACTTTTCCCAGATGTCATCGGGAGAGATATGTGTCCTGAGACCTCTTATCTCGAAGAGACCTCTCTGTGAGTAAGGGCAGTCACGGAAGTGCTCGGGGTCGTACTTTGAAGCGTCAAAGGGGAGATTAGGGTACTTCTTTATATGCTCGTTGTAGGCTATCTGCTGAACGCCGATAGAGTGGTAATGTGCAGAACGGCGGGGACAGTTCGGCTCACAGCAGGCATTCGACAGGAACTCGATACGCGGTCTGTCCTCCATAGGTATCTGTTCAAGAAGCTCGAACCTGTTGTTGAGGTCATAGTCCATTACAACTATATGATAGTCTTTTTTCAGCTCTTCAAGAAGCCCTTCAATGGTATTGAGGCGCTTGCAGGTTGAGCTTGTGAGCTTGTATTTAGGAAAATTCCTGCGTATATAGTCTTCAAGTACAGGCGACATGACGATAGCCTCGTTGAGCCCGTTGTTTGCAAGATTCAGCACCATGTTGCAGAACTGGTCGCTGAGGTGCTTTTTTTCGAGAGCAGGATTGGTAAATGTGAATCTTAGAGGGATACTTTTTTCGTTGAATGTCTTGATAACGCCTTTTACAAAGTTCTTGTCACATACGCCGCCCTGAGTTCTGCCGCCGTTCCAGACAGACGGCGGAAAAACGCCGTAGAATGAAGCTATCTCAACGCCTTCGCGGAAGAAGTCTGGACGGTGTTCCAGAAGCTCTGCAAACAGCAGATTAAGCTTGAAATTTCCCGAAAAGTCGGGAAGATGAAAACGTACTCGCATATTATTCTCCTTATAGTGGTTTATTTTATGCAGTCTCCGCGCTCCTGTGCTATCTCATAGCCTGCGGACTCTATTCTTCTCTCAAGACAGCCCCTGCACTCTGCGGCTTCCTCGCCTGTGCATATCTTGTTGTCATAGAGGTCGTACTTCTTACGCACCATGACAGGTGACAGATTTGGCATTACCACGTTACAGCCTGTCTGTAAGCCAAGCTCTCTGCCGTTGGGAGCTATAGTGCCGAGAGCGGTTGTTGCAGGCAGGAGCACCTTCGGGAACATAAGTCTGAGTATGCCGAGAAGTCTCAGTGTAAGCTCAAGAGTGCCGCCTTTTTCGTCGGCAAACGGAGTTTTGTGGTGCGGCACAAATGGACCTATGCCTATCATTTGCGGCTGAAGCTCCTGTAAAAAGCGCAGGTCGGCTATGATATGCTCTGTGGTCTGACAGGGTGCTCCTACCATAAAGCCAGCGCCTACCTGATAGCCCAGCTCTCTGAGAGCAAAAAGGCAGTCCTTGCGGTTTTGCAGGCTCATCTCCTCGGGGTGGAGCTTTGAGTAAAGCTCCTGAGCAGCCGCTTCGTGGCGGAGCAGATAACGGTCTGCACCAGCCTCTTTCAGCCGCTTGTAGCTCTCATAGGAGCGCTCTCCGAGAGACAGCGTTACCGCACAGTCGGGGTACTTCGCCTTTATTTCGGAGATGAGGGGACAGAGGAATTCATCGGTGAAGAATGCGTCCTCACCGCCCTGCATAACGAATGTGCGGAAGCCCAGCTCATAGCCGTTTTCACAGCATTTCAGTATGTCCTCACGGGAAAGACGGTAGCGGTCAGCCTCGGTATTTCCGCGGCGGATACCGCAGTAAAGGCAGTTGTTTTTGCAATAGCTCGAAACCTCGATAAGTCCGCGCAGAAAGACCTTTTTTCCGTAGCTTTTCTGCCTTGTTTTGTCGGCATATTCTTTCAGAAGCTCTGTTGCTTCTTTATCATCTGTTTCGATAAGAGCGGCAAGCTCTCCGTCGCTGAGGTCGCCTGTTGAGTAAAGCTTTTCGACTAATTCTAACATATCAGCCGCCCAGCCTTATCATTTCGTCAATGCATTTTCTTGCCTGTGCAATGAGCTCGTCGTCCATGAGTATCTCAAAGGCTTCGCCGCCCTTGCCGCTTATAGCAAGGAGAGTATTGTAAATGTCGGGCAGAGTTGTCAGCTTCATATTATGACAGACAAGGTCACGGCTCACGGGATAGAATTTCTTGTCAGGACAGTCATACTGCAAATGCTCCACGATGGAATTCTCGGTACCGATGATGAATTCAGTCTTGTCGGACTTCTTTGCATAATCCATGATACCTGTTGTAGAGCCGACGTAATCGGCAAGCTCCACGACTTTTGGGGTACACTCGGGGTGAACAAGGAAGAGAGCGTCGGGGTGCTCCTCCTTGGCGGCGAGGACTTCCTTGACGGTTATCCTTGCATGTGTGGGGCAGCCGCCGTTCAGAAGCTTTATATCCTTGTCGGGGCACTGTCTCTTTATGTAGTCGCCTAAGTTGCAGTCTGGGATAAAGAGTATCTTGTCGTTGTCGAGAGCCCTGACGATACGTAGAGCGCTTGAAGATGTAACGCATACGTCGCAGACAGTCTTGAGAGCAGCTGTGGTATTCACGTATGCAACAACGGTGCGGTCAGGCTCCTTTGCACGAATGGCGCTTATAAGCTCCTTGTCCATCTGCTCAGCCATAGGGCAGCCGGCATGCTTGTTGGAGAGATAAACGTGCTTCTGCGGTGAGAGCATTTTTGCTGTCTCAGCCATGAAGTGAACTCCGCAGAAGAGGATATTCTCCTGTGATACGCTCTTTGCGTCAACGCTGAGCTTGTAGCTGTCGCCGACGAGGTCGGCTATCTCGCATATCTCACGCGCCTGATAGCAGTGTGCGAGGATAGCAGTATTGGTCTCATTTTTGAGCTTTATTATCTTATCCTGTAATTCACGAACAGTCATAATATTTTCCTTTCGTTTTAGCTTGTAGGGGGGGCGATTTCACGCCGCCGCGTTTGGGAACGAATGATATTTATGCGGTCGGGCGGATATTATCCGCTCCTGCGTCAGATGTCCTCCATTGATAATGTCGCTATAGCATTGAGGCTCTCATCAGCGGTTATGCCTGCAAGGAGATTGTAGCTTCCCTGACAGGCTATCATAGCGCCGTTGTCGCCGCAGAGCTTCTTTTCGGGCATATAGAACTCATAGCCGTGCTTTCTGCAAGCCTCTGATAAAGTCTCACGAACTCCTGTGTTGGCGGAAACTCCGCCTGCAAGTGCTACCTTTTTGTAGCCGAGGGCTTCTGCGGCACGGATAGTCTTGTCCGTGAGTATCTCTGCGATAGTTGATTGCAGACTTGCCGCAAGGTCGTTGCGGTTTATCTCTGTGCCCTTCTGCTCGGCGTTGTGGAGCAGGTTTATCACGTTGGTCTTCAGTCCCGAAAAGCTGAAGTCGAATTCGCTTCCTGCAACGGCAGGGTGGGGGAGTTTAAATGCATTCCTGTCGCCTGTTTTAGCGGCGTTGTCAATATGTACTCCGCCGGGATATGGGAATCCCATAGCTCTTGCGCACTTGTCAAAGCACTCGCCTGCCGCGTCGTCGTGAGTTCTTCCCACCACGCGGAACTTTGTATAGCTCAGCACCTCGATTATATGGCTGTGACCGCCGCTTGCCACAAGGCAGAGATAAGGCGGTTCAAGTTCGGGGAATGTGAGATAGTTTGTTGCGATGTGACCTGCAATGTGGTGTACAGGTATGAGTGGTTTCCCCGAGGACATTGCAAGAGCCTTTGCAAAGCTCACTCCCACAAGAAGAGCTCCTATAAGTCCTGGAGCGTATGTAACAGCGATACCGTCAAGGTCTGAGAGCTTTACCTGAGCCTCGTCAAGAGCCTGACTTACCACCCCGAGGATATTCTCACAGTGGCGTCTTGAGGCTATTTCGGGAACGACTCCGCCGTATTTTCTGTGCTCCTCTACCTGGGTGGATATGACAGACGAGAGTATCTCACGCCGGTCGCGCACCACGCTTGCGGCAGTCTCGTCGCAGGAGCTTTCTATTCCGAGTATAAGCATACTATATCTTCTTTCGTTATTTATTGTCTTTCAGTCGGCAGACCATGACGTCTGCGTCCTCAGCAGGGTCAGTGTAGAACCTTTTCCGCACCCCTGTCTTTTCAAAGCCGAAGCTTTTATAAAGCCCTATGGCGGCAGTATTGGACTGCCTTACCTCAAGGGCGATGTTTTCCACATCTTCGGGAACAGCTGTTAAAAAAGACTCCATCAGCATTCTTGCCACACCTTGTCTGCGATACTGCGGAGCAGTCGCCACGGTGAGTATCTCGCCCGTATCCGCGGCTGTGAAGCCTGCTATCATGCCTGCGATGGTATCGCCGTCGTATGCGGCAAGGATAATGCTCTCGGGACGCCCGTCTTCCTCACGGAAAGCCGCCGCTGACCAGCCGTCCTTGCCTACGCAGAGCTTGTCAAGTGCAGACAGCTCATCGTAGTTGAATTGAAAATCGAGAATTGAGAATTGAGAAATATTCATTTTTCTTCCTTTTTACGCTTGATTTGCGGACGACCTGTGGCCGTCCCTACAAATAAACCGTAAGCGATGTGCAAGTAACGGTTTTTATAAAAGTGAGCGCGTGAAACAAGCGGCAACGTGGCAAGGGTGCAGCGTCACGCTGCTCAGCCCTTTGCATCGTACCACGAGTGTCCTGTGTGGACATCAACTGCAAGGGGCACTCTCATATCGTAAACGCCCTGCATTTCCTCTTTGAGAAGCTCTGCGCACTTCTCCGCACATTCGGTATCCGACTCGATGATAAGCTCATCGTGTACCTGCAATATGAGCCTTGCATTGAGCTTTTCTGCTTTCAGGCGGTTATAGACGTTTATCATTGCTATCTTTATCAGGTCAGCGGCTGTGCCCTGCACGGGAGTATTCATGGCTATGCGCTTGCCTGCTGCCTGTAACATTTTGTTTGACGAGGAGAGCTCGGGGATACGGCGCTTTCTGCCGAACATTGTGGTGACATAGCCATCTTTTATGGCATTATCCACTGTGGTCTCCATGAATTCGTTTACCTTTGGGTACTTTGCAAGGTAGTCAGCAATGTACTTCTTTGCCTTGGCAACAGAAGTGCCTATATCCTTGGCAAGGGAGAATGCTCCGATACCGTAGATGATACCGAAGTTTACAGCCTTTGCGGCGCTTCTCATCTCGGGAGTTACCATGAACAGCGGCATATCGAATACCTGAGCCGCAGTGGAGGTGTGTATATCCTCCCCTGAGGTGAAAGCCTCAGTCATATTTTCGTCGCCGCAGAGGTGAGCCATGACTCTCAGCTCTATCTGGCTGTAGTCGGCGTCGATAAGAGTTTTTCCCTCATCGGCGGTGAAGAACTTTCTCATCTGTGCGCCAAGCTCTGTACGGACGGGGATATTCTGCATATTCGGCTCTGTTGAGCTGATACGTCCTGTTCTTGTCTCAGTCTGTCTGAACCATGTATGGATACGTCCGTCGGGAGCTATCTTGTCAAGAAGTCCCACGACGTAGGTGGAATTGAGCTTTGTGTACTGGCGGTATTTCAGCACGTTGTCAACGATGGGAGCGTAGCTTCTCAGCTCCTCAAGGACCTCTGCGTTGGTGGAATAGCCGCTCTTCGTTTTCTTCTTTGCAGGCAGTCCCATTTCCTCGAAAAGGACCGTGCCCAGCTGTTTAGGCGAGGAGATATTGAACTCATGACCTGCCTCGTCGTATATCATCTGCTGAGTTTCCTCTATCATCTCTGTGAGAGATACACCGAAGTCCTCAACGCCCTTTTTATCGATGAGTATGCCTGCATCCTCCATAGATGCGAGTACCTCTGTCAGGGGCATTTCCACTGTTTCAAGGAGCTTCGTCATACCCTCTGACTCTATCTCGCCGCGGAGCTTCTCCACAAGCCCCTTCAATGAAAGCAGCTCTGCAAGGTCGCCGTTTTCACTGTAGAAGTGAACTCCGTACTCTGCGCATAGTTTATCCACAGCGTAGTCCGAAGCAGATGTGTTCAGCAGGTATCCGCAGATAGCGGCGTCGTTTTTCAGATTTTTAAGCTCGCCGCCGTGTGCCATAGCCCAGCGGTAGTGAGCCTTTCCGTCATCGGTGGACTTTTCGCAGTCCGAGGCAAAAAATGCCTTGATAACAGCCTCATCTTCAGAGATATAGACGTTTTCTTCGTCACGTACAGAGAGCTTTTCGTCGCGGAAAAGATATTCACATTTGCTGAGACCGCCGATAATTTCCGCAGTCAGTTCGCTTACCTTTGCGTCAATGACGGGAGCTTCCTCAGCCTTGACCTCGGGAGCGGAATTTGTGCTCTCTGCGGCGTTTATGCCCAGCTTGTCAAGGAGCTTGAACATTTCCAGCTCGCTGAGCATGCGTCCGACAGCACCATTGTCGGGAGCTGTTGGCTTGTAGCTGTCAAGGTCTGTATCTATAGGAGCATTGCGGACGATAGTCGCCAGCCATTTACTTTCCTTCGCGGCTTCCACACCTGCGGCAAGCTTGGCTTTAACGCCCTTTGTCAGGGTGGAATCCTCATAATTCGCGTATAAATTCTCGACGCTTCCGTACTCCCTGATAAGAGCGGAGGCAGTCTTTTCACCGATACCTGCAACTCCGCTGATGTTGTCGGAGCTGTCGCCCATAAGCGCCTTGAGGTCGATGAGCTTTATTGGCTCAAATCCGTAATCCTCGGTAAAACGTTGAGGAGTGTAGTAAATATTCTCCTTGTTTGTGGCAAGGATAACAGTGACCTTGTCGTCGATGAGCTGAAGGCTGTCGCGGTCGCCTGTCAGCACATAGCATTCGTTTCCGCTGTCGGAGCAGAGCTTTGATAATGTGCCCAGTATGTCGTCAGCCTCGAAGCCCTCACACTCCACCACCTTTATGCCCATAAGGGTAAGGAGCTCCTTTACACGGGGAAGCTGCTCTGCAAGCTCAGGGGGCATGCCCTTTCGATTAGCCTTGTAGGTCGCCACAGCCTTGTGGCGGAAGGTAGGAGAGCGCAGGTCAAAAGCCACAGCCACAGCATCGGGCTTAACGTCGTCCACGTTGCGCAGGAAGATATTCATAAAGCCGAAGATGGCATTGGTGAACTGTCCTTTTTTATTGGAAAGCAGTTTTATGCCGTAGAAAGCGCGGTTAAGTATGCTGTTTCCGTCGATTGCGAGAAGTTTCATAGCGGTCTCCTTAAAGTAAAATATATACCAATATATAATTTGCCCATTTTATTGATTATAACACAAACGGGACAAAATTTCAACCCTAATATAGGACGGATATTATCCGCACGGGCTGTTAGTCCTCAGCTTGCAGTAACTTGCAATGCGCGTTCCTGTATATGGTTTTAGTTTCTTCGGCACAAGCCTGAACAGAATCACTCATTACAAAACAAAAAAGGGCGGATGACCGCCCTTAAATCGTATATTAAAGTGAGCTTTCTGCAATGACCTCTACCTCGGCGAGAACACCCTTAGGAAGAGTTTTTACTGCAACGCAGCTTCTTGCAGGCAGTGAAGTGAAGTACCTGCCGTATATCTCATTGAATGCGGCAAAGTCGTTCATATCCGCAAGGAAGCAGGTAGTCTTGACAGCCTTGTCAAAGCCCGAGCCTGCCGTAGCGAGAACAGCTCCCAGATTACGCATTATCTGCTCTGTCTGCTCCTCGATAGTAGTTCCCGTAACAGTGTTTGTAACGGGATCAATAGCTATCTGACCGCTTGTGTAGACCATTCCGTTTGAAACTATAGCCTGTGAGTACGGTCCTACTGCCGCAGGAGCCTTTTCTGTGTGTATTTTTATCATAATATTACCTCCGTATTTTATTCAATTGTAAATGTGTGGGCATTAATCCGTGTCCTCTTTGTCAAACATATAATATGCTGAGCAGTTCTTATCACCCTTTGCTGAAAGGTAGATTACATACTCATCATATTCGTATTCCTTGTTGTTTATGGTTGCGCTGCGAGACGTCTTTCCAAAATAAGCAGGTCCTTCATAGTCGCTGTCGACTTCAATTCCCATAAGGCTGCTCTTGTCAATGGCAAATCCACTGCCCTTAATACTGAACAGGGTCATATTATTTTTTTTGCCTTCTGAAACGAGCTGATATTCGCTGCCGTTGAAGTAAAGCTTGCCGTCTTTGGAAATCTTTACAGGATCATTTTCAAGTTTTTCCTTTAAAGCTTTATAATCCTCATATTCGTCTCCACCCCATGAGGCGTATCCTGTTATGTCATAATTTCCTTTCAGATCTGAAATACTCCCCTTCGATCCGCAGCTTGTAACAGCAGCTGCGAAAATAAATGCTGAAATTGTTAATAATCCCTTTTTCATAGTTTACTCCTTTTGATTAAAGATTGTATTGTGTGGATATACCGTTATCTGCGGTATATGCAATATCATAATACAAAAACTTTAACAAGTCAATGAGTAAACTTTAAACAAATCATGAAGTTCATATGAACTCGTTATAGGTTCATATCTCTTTTAATATTGCCTCCGTCATTTCTGTGCAGGTCAGGGCAGTACCTTTGTCAGTTCCCATAAGATCGGCTGTTCTGCATCCGCTGTTGAGAGCCTTGTCCACCGCAGCCTCTATTGTATCGGCTTCTTTGGCAAGTCCGAATGAGTACCGAAGCATCATAGCTCCCGAAAGTATGGTAGCTATGGGGTTTGCGGCACCTGTGCCTGCGATGTCGGGAGCAGAGCCGTGTATAGGCTCATATAGTCCTCGTTTTGAAGCTCCCAGCGAAGCAGAAGCCAGCATACCGATAGAGCCTGTTATCTGCGAAGCTTCATCTGACAGTATATCGCCGAACATATTGGACGTAACGATAACGTCGAACTGCTTCGGGTCACGTACAAGCTGCATTGCAGCATTGTCCACGAACATATCCCTGTATTCTACCTCGGGGTATTTTTCAGCGAGCTCATGCATTATCTTTCGCCAGAGCCTTGATGTCTCAAGTACATTTGCCTTGTCCACACTGCATAGACGTTTATTGCGCTTCATGGCAGCCTCAAAGGCAGCTTTTCCGATACGTTCTATCTCGGTGACGCTGTAAGCCTCGGTGTCGTAGGCTTCTTCGCCGAATTTTCCTTCACGGTAGCCGCGGTCTCCGAAGTATATACCGCCTGTAAGTTCTCTGACTATGAGTATATCAAAGCCATCGCCCACAATCTCATCTTTCAGCGGTGAAGCTGCTCTCAGCGCAGGATAGAGCTTTGCAGGGCGGAGGTTGGTATAAAGGCCAAGTGCCGAGCGTATTCCGAGGAGAGCCTTTTCGGGGCGTATATCACCTGCGAGACTGTCCCACTTCGGACCGCCTACAGCTCCGAGGAGTACACTGTCGGAAGCGAGACAGCCGTCAACAGTTTCCTGGGGAAGGGGCATACCTGCTGCGTCGATAGCACAGCCGCCGATAAGGTATGGAGTGAAATTGAATTTATGTCCGAACTTAGATGCAGTTTTTTCAAGTACCGCAACGGCGCTGTCCACTATTTCAGGACCTATGCCGTCGCCTTTCAGAAGTGCGATATTGAGTTCCATATAAATCCTCCCTTTATGAATTGAGAAGTGAAATGGAGAATTAATGTATAGCTTACACGATAATTCTCAATTCTGAATTCTCAATTATTTAACCGTTTTCAGACAGTTCTCTCCGCGCTCGATAGCCACGATGCCCGTGCGGCACATCTCCATGATGCCGAAGGGCTTTAGCAGCTGAATGAAGGCGTCTATTTTAGAGGTCTCGCCTGTGAGCTCGCATGTGAGAGATGTAGGGGAGTAGTCCACTATCTTTGAGCGGAAAATCTCGACTGCGGTCATGATGTCCTGCCTTATTTCAGCCTTGTTTCTGACCTTTATGAGAAGAAGCTCGCGGATAACGGTGTCCTTGTTGTCAAGGACTTCGACCTCTCTGACATCATGGAGCTTCTGCAGCTGCTGAAGGATACGCTCCTTCATATCCTCATCGCCGTGAAAGGCGATCGTTATACGTGAAAAGCCGCTTGACTCTGTCTCGCCCACAGTGAGGCTGTCGATATTGAAGCCGCGGCGTGTGAACATTCCCGAAACTCTTGAAAGAACGCCCGAAACATTGGCAACTATAACTCCTATTACGTACTGCTGTTCCATAAATGTCACCTCACTTTATCTCTGTGATTATATCGTCTATCGAGCCGCCCTGGGGCAGCATAGGCAGCACTAATTCGTCGCAGTCAACTGCGCAGTCTATAACGAATGGCTCATTTCCCGAGAAAGCTTCCTCAGCCAGCTTTTTCAGCTCATCTGCTGTTGAAGCGTGACCGCCCTTTGCGCCGAAGGCTTCTGCCACCATGGCAAAATCCGTTTTTCGGTCGAGAGTGGTGTTGGAGTAGTGCCTGTCGTAGAAGAGGGTCTGCCACTGACGTACCATACCGAGTACGCCGTTGTTCATAACAACGATGACAACGGGGATATTCTGTGATACGGCAGTTGCCAGCTCGCCGAGATTCATGCCGAAGCTTCCGTCTCCTGTGAAAAGCACGACGCGCCTGCCCGTAGCTGTTGAAGCGCCTATGGCAGCGCCGAGACCGTAGCCCATAGCTCCAAGACCGCCGCTGGTCATGAATGTTCGGGGCTTTCTGAGGGGATAGCGCTGAGCTGTCCATATCTGGTGCTGCCCCACATCTGTAGCTACGATGACGTCTTCTCCTGCACGGCTGCTTATGATGTCGATTATCTCATAGGGGCTCAGCTTTGGCGAGCTGCCCTTTGCAGCCAGCCGCTGTTTTGCGCTGTCCATTGCGGATACGGTGCGTGAGAGCTCCTCTGCTTTCAGCTCAGAGATACGCTCCTCCCACTGTGGGTGTTTCTTCTCTGCCACCATAGCAGTAAGACGCTCCACAGAGTCGCGCAGGTCGCCTCTTATGGTGAGGTCGGCAGGGATATTCTTGTTGAGCTCCGCGCCGTCTATATCGATATGTATAATTGTAAAATGCTTGGAAAAGCGGCTGCTTTCGCCTGTAGACCTGTCGCTGAACCTTACTCCGAGAGCGATAACGAGGTCGGCTTCGTTTTCAGCCACAGATGAGGCATAATGCCCGTGCATGCCCTGCATACCGAGGAATTTCGGATAGTCGCAGGGAACTGCCGAGAGTCCCATGAGAGAGCATCCCATAGGAGCGTCTATTTTCTCTGCAAGGGCTGTGACCTGCTGTGAAGCCTTGCCGCTGATGACTCCGCCGCCGAAGTAGATATACGGCCTTTCGCAGCTGTTTATGAGCTCAGCTGCCTTTTGGAGCTTTGCCTCGGAAGCAAAGGTAAGCGGATATGGGATAACAGGCTGAGCATTGGATTCGTGCTCACAGAGGGCTGTCTGAACGTCCTTGGGGATGTCTACAAGAACAGGTCCCTGTCTGCCTGATTTGGCTATTTTGAAGGCTGTGCGGAGGGTATCCGCAAGCTCGTTTATATCCTTTACGATGAAATTATGCTTGGTGATAGGCATGGTGACGCCGACTATATCGACCTCCTGGAAGCTGTCACGGCCTATCTGGTCGCAGGAGACGTTTCCAGTGATAGCCACCATCGGCACTGAGTCAAGATATGCCGCAGCTATTCCTGTAACAAGGTTGGTAGCGCCGGGACCTGAGGTTGCGATGACAACGCCCACCTTGCCTGTTGAACGGGCGTAGCCGTCGGCGGCATGGGCAGCCCCCTGCTCGTGAGCCGTGAGGATATGCTTTATGCGGTCACGGGCATTGTAGAGTTCGTCAAAGAGGTCTATGACCTGACCGCCCGGGTAGCCGAATATAGTGTCGCAGCCCTGCTCGATGAGAGTCTCTACGACGATTTTTGCACCTGATATTTTCATAATATAATGTCCTTTTCTTTTTTTGCCCTTATCTGTTAGCCCTTAGCCTGTAGCTTGTAGGGGTGAACATTGTTTGCCTGTGCGGTTGTTCGTTCCCTACAGCGGCGAAGCCGCTCCCTAATGGCTAACGGCTAAAACACTCCGTTTGTGATAGCCTGCATAAGTCCGCCGTTTTCGATTATCTTCTGCACAAAATCAGGGAAAGGAGCAGTTTTGTACTCCCTGCCTGTGGTGATATTGCGGATAATGCCGTTATCGAGGTCGGCTTCGACCTTGTCACCCTCGGAGATACCGTCGCAGGCTTCGGGACATTCCACGATAGCAAGACCGATATTGATAGCGTTACGGTAGAAGATACGGGCGAAGCTCTTTGCGATGACAAGGGATACACCGCTTGCCTTTATGGCTATGGGAGCGTGTTCACGGGATGAGCCGCAGCCGAAATTCTGACCTGCTGTTATTATGTCTCCCTGTTTTACGCGGCTCACGAAGGTATTGTCAAGGTCCTCCATGCAGTGGCTTGCAAGCTCAGCGTGGTCGCTTGTATTGAGGTAGCGGGCGGGTATGATAACGTCAGTATCGACGTTGTCGCCGTATTTTATGATATTTCCTGTATATTTCATAACTTCATTACCTCCCATGGGCTTGTTATCCTGCCTGTTATGGCACTTGCAGCCGCAGTTGCAGGGCTTGCAAGGTAAACTTCCGATTCGGGGTGTCCCATTCGTCCAACGAAGTTGCGGTTAGTAGTGGTCACAGCTCTTTCTCCTGCGGCGAGGATACCCATATATCCGCCGAGACACGGTCCGCAGGTAGGAGTTGAGACAACAGCGCCGCTTTCGATAAAGATGCGGATAAGCCCCATTTCCATAGCGTCCAGATATATCTGCTGAGTTGCAGGTATAACGATAACGCGGACATTTTTCGCACATTTGCGTCCCTTCATTATCTCAGCGGCAGCGATAAGGTCCTCAAGCCTGCCGTTGGTGCATGAGCCTATGACCACCTGGTCTATTCTGATATTGTCAATTTCACTGAAGATACGTGCATTTTCGGGAAGGTGCGGAAAAGCCACAGTGGGCTCTATCTCCGAGAGGTCAACGGTCAGCACTTCATCGTAGACTGCGTCATCGTCAGCCTTGTATATAACAGGCTCTGCACCGCCGTGTGCGCGGATATAGTCAAGGGTAATGTCGTCTACCTCGAAGATACCGTTCTTTGCGCCTGCCTCTATAGCCATATTCGCCATGCATAGGCGGTCAGCCATAGTCAGCGAAGCAAGTCCCTCGCCTGTGAATTCCATTGACTTGTACAGAGCGCCGTCAACGCCTATTTCGCCGATAATGTGAAGGATAACGTCCTTTCCCGATACGAACCTGCGCAGTTCTCCTGTGAGGACTATTTTCATAGCTGACGGCACCTTGAACCAAGCCTTGCCAACAGCCATTCCGCAAGCCATATCCGTAGAGCCCACACCTGTTGAGAAGGCTCCGAGAGCTCCGTAGGTGCAGGTGTGGGAGTCTGCTCCGATGACCACATTTCCTGCGGTGACCAGACCTTTTTCGGGGAGCAGGGCGTGTTCTATGCCCATTTCTCCCACGTCATAGAAGTGTGTTATGTCCTTTTCAGTGCAGAAATCGCGGCACATTTTGCACTGCTCTGCCGCCTTTATGTCCTTGTTTGGTGCGAAGTGGTCCATGACCATGGTGACCTTGTTTCTGTCAAACACGCTGTCCTTGCCGAGCTTTGAAAATTCCTTGATAGCTACAGGTGAGGTTATGTCGTTGCCGAGTACAAGGTCAAGGTCTGCGAGGATAAGCTCCCCTGAACAGACTGACTCTCTGCCCGAATGAGCCGCAAGAATTTTCTGAGTCATTGTCATTGCCATATTTCCACACTTCCTTATCATTATTGCTTGTTGAGCATATTATTTACTGCGCTGACGAGAGCCTTGACTGAGGAGGTGATGATATCGTTGTCGATACCTGTTCCCCAGAAGCTTTCGCCATTCTTGGCAACTATTTCCACATAGGAGACAGCCTTTGAAGCCGAGCCCACTTCAAGGGCATGCTCGGTGTAGCTGTTTAGGCTGTAGTCTGCGCCTGTATATGAGCGTATAGCGTTGCTGACAGCGTCGAGACGACCGTTACCCATATCGGTGACAGTGACCTTTCTGCCGTTGTAATCGAAGCTTACAGTTGCCTCGATGCCGTTGCGCTGTACGAAGTGGGTCTCCGTGATGTTGATAGGAGAGGATATATCCACATAATTGGTCTTGAATATGGAGTATACCTCGTCGGGGAGAAGCTCCTTGTGCTTTTTGTCCGAAATGCCCTTGACGAGATAGCCCACGCTCTCGCGCATCTTCTTCGGGAGGTCATAGCCGAAGCGTGTTTCCAGTATGTATCCGATACCGCCCTTGCCAGACTGGCTGTTGATACGGATAACATCAGCCTCGTACTCTCTGCCGATGTCGGTGGGGTCAATGGGGAGATATGGCACGTTCCAGATAGTCTCGCCCTTTTCCTCACGCCACTTCATGCCCTTTGCGATAGCGTCCTGATGAGAGCCGCTGAATGCTGCAAATACCAGCTTTCCCGAATAGGGCTGGCGCTCATAGACGCCCATTCGCGTAAGTCTTGAGAAGTCCTCGGAGAGTGAGGGGATATTGCTGAAATCCAGCTGAGGGTCAATGCCCTGTGAATACATATTCATTGCAAGGGTGATTATGTCCACATTTCCTGTGCGTTCGCCGTTGCCGAATAGAGTTCCCTCGACGCGGTCTGCGCCTGCGAGGAGTCCCATTTCCGTGTCGGCGACTGCACAGCCGCGGTCGTTATGGGGGTGAAGGGATACAATGACGTTTTCACGGTATTTCAGATTTTCGCACATATACTCTATCTGATTTGCGTAAACGTGAGGCATGGAGAGCTGAACTGTAACGGGCAGGTTGATTATGACCTTGTCCTCGGGAGTCGGCTGCCATACGTCGAGGACGGCGTTGCATATTTCCAGAGCGAATTCGGGCTCTGTACCAGTGAAGCTTTCGGGGGAGTACTCAAAGCGGAAATTTCCCTCGTACTTCTCGCGGTATTCCTTGCAGAGCTTTGCTCCGCTGACCGCGATGTCTATTATCTCCTCCTTGCTCTTGCGGAAGACCTGTTCCCGCTGAGCTGCGGAGGTTGAGTTGTAAAGGTGAACTATGGCATTCTTACAGCCCTTGAGAGCCTCAAAGGTCTTTTCAATGATATGCTCTCTCGATTGTGTGAGCACCTGTATGGCGACATCATCGGGGATGAGATCCTGCTCGATAAGGGTGCGGCAGAAGTCGTACTCTGTCTCGGAAGCGGCAGGGAAGCCTATCTCGATCTCCTTGAATCCTATATCCACCAGTCTGCGGAAGAATTCAAGCTTTTCACCGAGGCTCATGGGAATGATAAGAGCCTGATTTCCGTCACGGAGATCAACGCTGCACCACTGGGGAGCCTTGTCGATATAGGACTTTTCAGCCCATTTCATTGATGTTTTCGGTGCTTCAAAGAATTGTCTTGTGTATTTGCTGACGTTATTCATGTCAAAACCTCCATTCCGATCCGTTCTGCCTTGCAGGAGGGTAATAAAAAATCTCCTCCATGCAAGGCATGGAAGAGACGAAGCTGCAATATACTCCGTGGTACCACTCTTCTTGATGTAAGAATACACCCACTCATCTGCGTCGGATCAACGCATATCTCTGTAACGGGAGAGCCCGTCCGTGCCTACTTGACGCGACCTGCGCCTTTTGGGCGGCTGCTCGGGGAGGAGTTATGACTTGTGGCTGCCTGCCGACTTACACCGACCGCCGGCTCTCTGTGAAAACCTTCACAAGCTTTGTTTCCCTTCATAGCATTTTGATTTATAACTGTATTATACACGGAAAAAATTGCTTTGTCAAGTCCTTGCCGCAATTTTGCGCTGCAAAATTTGAATCGTAAGCTGTCAGTCTTTAGCTGATGCAGGGACACCCCTCGGTCGTCCCTGCACGGTTGATCTGCTCATGTTACCTGCATTGCTGCCTTCGGGCGGCAGGAGTCGCCCTGCAAGCTGACGGCTAAAGGCTATTGGCTTTACTGCCGCAGTCTGGGCAGAAATTTGTAGTGCAGTCTCTGCCGCAGCTGCATTTCCAGGGCTTTACGGGAGCCTTTGTTCCGCATTCGGGACAGAAATTGGTGGTGTTTTCCTGTCCGCAGAGGCAGTGCCATTTTTCGCCGTTCCACGCAGGTACAGGCTTATTTTCGGCAGCCATGCGGAAAAGCGCCTCGCCGTTTGTCATATACTGTAAGCCAACAACGGGAAATCCGAATATAAACATACACTTCACCTTACTGTTGAGACTTTATATAGTCAGCTATCCTGTAGATGCCGTAGAATACCCAGATTATCCAGGATATTGCCCACAGCCCCGTGAACACGCTGAATAACAGGTAGATCACAGCAACTGCGGCAGCTATCAGCCAGTGCTTCATGATTTACTTCTTTGCTCCGAGAGAAAGTATCCTGCCTGCGAAGTCGTTGAAGTTCTGAGTCTGGAGAATTACCTTTCCGGGGCCTACAAGCTTTGTGAGGAAAAGTCCCTCGCCTCCGAGGAAGATGTTTCCGATTCCCTTTACAGTCTCAATTTCATACTGGACTGTGGGCTCAAATGCAACTACGTTTCCTGTGTCCACCTTGAGGATCTCACCGGGAGCAAGTGTTCTTTCGACCATATCGCCGTCTACTTCGAGGAAAGCCATACCGTTTCCGAAGAGCTGCTGGAGAATGAATCCCTCACCGCCGAAGAGTCCCGAAAGTATCTTCTTTGTGAAAACTGCCTTGAGGTCTACTGTCTGCTCAGCGCAAAGAAATGCGCCCTTCTGGCAGATCAGACCGCCGTTGGATATATTTACGGGAACTAAAGAACCCGGTACCGTAGCACCGAAGGCTACCTTTGCCCCCTGAACTTCTGCTGTGTAATTTGCCATGAATATGGATTCACCTGTGAACATTCTGCCGAGGCTTCTTCCTATGCCTCCTCTGGCATTTGTGCTCATCTTGATGCCCTGTGACTGCCAGATCATTCCTCCGGACTGTGTAAACATTGATTCTCCGGCGTTGAGTTCACATTCTACTGCTGGTACTGTTTGACCGATAATCGTATATCTCATACAGACATACCCTCCTGACATTTTATTATATTCAAGCGGAAGCACCGCTTTTAAACATTTTTTATCCTGCAAAGATTAGCCTCTCCCGAGTTGAGATGGATAGTCTCTCCCGACTGAAGCTGAACTATGAGATTGGCGTTGTCATCGATACCGAGGGCTTCGCCGATGATAGTTTTATTTCCCGCATTTGCGGTTATAATATTTCCTGTGAGTATCTCGCGCTCTCTGTATGCCGACAGGAAGCTACGGTTCTCTATTTTGCTGAGGTATACCTCAAGACGGTTAAGCACCTCAGCGCACAGTCTGTTTCTGTTGAGCACAGCTCCTGTTGCGTCCTCTATTGATGTAGCTATCCTGCGGAGCTCCTCATCGAAGCTGTCGCCTATGCTGCGGACGTTTATGCCGATACCTATAGTTGCGCAGTCAAGAACACGCATTTCCAGTCCGAGGGAGGCTTCTGTAAGGATACCGCATATTTTTTTGCCGTTCATGTAGAGGTCGTTCACCCATTTTATGGAAACTCTGCTTCCGCAAAGGCTTTCAATGGCCTCTGCTGCGGCGCAGGCTGCTGCTGCTGTTATCATAGGAGCGAACTGAAGGTCAAAATGAGGGCGCACAAGTACGCTCATATACAGACCTATGCCCGATGGTGAAACGAAGGTCCTGCCGATGCGTCCGCGTCCTGCGGTCTGTCTGTCGGCAATGACGGTAGTTCCGTGGGGATATTTTTCTGTTTCAAGTTCGCGGCAGATATTGTTTGTTGAGTCAACATCGTCGAAAACCTTCAATGTTCTGCCTATTTCCTTTGTTGTAAGAAGGGGCGAGATAAGGTCTGCCGAAAGTCTGTTGTTGTTGTCGTTGAGTTTATAGCCCTTTGATGTGACCGAGCTTATGGAAAAGCCTTCTGTTTCAAGTGCCTTTACGGCTTTCCATACTGCGTTTCGGCTGACTCCGAGCTTTTCCGCAAGAGCGGCTCCCGAGATGTAATCGCCGTCTGAGCTTGCAAGAGCGGCGAGCAATTCGGATTTAACGTTCATGTTAGAGAGTTCCTTTCGGTAATATTGATAACATTGTATCATAAAATAATCAAAATTGCAAGATAAAACGTGAAAAATTAGTGAAAATGACGTTTGGAAAGTCAGAAAAATACTCTGCCGCAAAAAAGGACCGTTTTCACGTTTTGGCTGATGTATAATTTTATACATCAGCCTTTACTGCCGACTATACGATAGGAGGAGCGGCGGCGTTGTCTTCTTCGGCTTTTTTTGAGCGGTGTTCCGAGCTCAGCTGCACTGCGGCGATGATAACCGTCAGAGCCGCAGGTATGATACATGGCATTATCCTGCGCATATACATATCGCTTACGGGCAGCATTGTGTATTTGTCAGTCCAGCCGCTGAAGTCAGCGTGGTCTGTGAGCTGCTTCAGCATTACCAGACATAACACGAGTCCCGCTGAGGAAAAGACGGCAGACAGAATATTTGCAATTTTTTTGCGGAGAAGGCAGAGAAAAGCTCCCGAGACCATAAGTGCGGCGGAGATCAAGAGAAAGATACCGATATTCCGCAGTTCTGTGCCGTAGCTTTCCCTGTTGTATATGAGACCTGCACCTGAAAGAGCGGTCATAGCTCCGGAAAAATAAAGGCTGAGCAGTATTGCCATGATCTTTGCGGCAAGAATGAGCTTTGATCGTTTTTCAGGAAGCATTTTTGAATTTTTTTTGCTCATTTTTTACTCCCTATGTAGTTTTCGGCTGTGGGTGATTAACATCAATAATACCGCCCTGCCGAAGCATAATATAATAAGCGTCGGGATATGCCGGCGTTTGCTCCGTTTTTGGCGGAGCTCATGTTCTTTTGGAAAAGGAAAGGAAAATAAAATGTTTTTTAAAAGGAAGATCGCAAGGTCAGCTGCGACCTTATTATTTGCAGCATTTGTGGGATTATTCGGAACAGCAGGATATTATTCCGCACAGCTGCCTGCGGTTATCAGCACATCGTCGGCTGAGGATATAAAAATAGCAGGTTTTCCCGAACTCAGCTGTAATTCGGCAGCTGAGCCTGCTGTACCTGCCGCAGATACCTGCCCGGATACAGAGCAGGTCACTTTTTCGCTTTTCGGAGCGATACCTGTTAAAAATGTTGAAGTCCGCAGGACGGAAGCTCCTGTTTTAGCTGTCGGAGGGCGTCCTTTTGGCATAAAGCTCCTTATGGAGGGCGTTATGGTCACAGGTCTTGGCGACGTTGAAGGTCAGAACGGTACGGTATCATGTCCTGCTGAGGAAGCAGGAGTTCAAACAGGTGATGTGATACGTCAGGTCGACGGAGAGGTGCTTACCTCAAACGATCAGCTTCAGCAGATGATCGCAGGCTCAGGCGGAAAAGCGCTCACACTCTCTGTATGCCGCGGAGAAGAGGAGATAACTGCTCACCTTCAGCCTGTACTCTCGGTGCGAAGCGGCGGCTGGAAGGGCGGAATGTGGGTGCGTGACAGCATTGCAGGCATAGGCACCATGTCTTTTTTTGATGCGAAAACAGGCTGCTTTGCCGGACTTGGCCACCCGATATGCGATTCCGATACAGGAGGCATTGTGCCGGTTCACAGCGGCGAGGCTGTACCTGTGGACATCACTAAAGTTAAACGCGGAGCCCGTGGCTTAGCAGGGGAGCTTCGCGGAAATTTTGCTATGAATGAGAGCTTTGGAGTTCTTGAGAGAAATAAGCCCAGCGGTATCTACGGAAGGCTGAATGAAGAGGCTCTTGCGGTATTATCCGCAAACAGCGAGGAATTCCCCATGGCTTTCCGTCAGGAGATAACCGAGGGTGCAGCCGAGATATACACTACCGTAACAGGAAGCACACCCGAAAGGTACACGGCTGAGGTGGTCAGTGTTGATTACAGCAGCGGAGAAAGCTCGAAAAATATGGTCATACGCATAACCGACGAAAGGCTTCTTGAAGCGGCGGGCGGCATAGTTCAGGGAATGAGCGGCAGCCCTGTGATCCAGAACGGCAAACTCATCGGAGCGGTGACACATGTTTTTGTTGCCGATCCCACCAAGGGGTATGCTATATTTGCCGAAAATATGGCTTCTGAGCTGTTCTGACCTCATAAAATAAAAGTGGGCGTTACTATTGTAACGCCCCGAGTATTTTGTCTGATTATCTGTTTTCCTCGCTGAAACCGCTGTCAACAAGCTCGATAAGAGCGTCAACTGCAGCCTTCTCATCAGCTCCGTCAGCGATAACCTTTACGTTTGTACCGCCAACAATACCGAGCGAAAGGATGCCAAGCAGACTCTTTGCATTAACTCTGCGCTCTTCCTTTTCGATCCAGATTGATGACTTGAACTCGTTAGCCTTCTGAATAAAGAAGGTTGCGGGTCTTGCGTGAAGTCCAACCTGATTCTTTACCATTACTTCTCTGACAAACATAAACAACTCTCCTATTCTCGTAAGTTACAGCCCCTCTCATTCTATTTAAGGACTGTGTTGCCGTTTGCAAATATGTTTCACTTGCTGACTTTATTATACAATCTATTTTTTCCTTAGTCAACGGATTTTTGTGATTAAAGGTCATCTTTTCGCTAAATTCTACATTTAGATTAAATGTGAATGAAATTTTATCAACTTGCTTGTTTATTATCACTACAAAAAAATGTTGATAGTAATTGTTGAAAGTGCATATTATTCAACAGGATATTATGGCATTTTTTTTCTAAAGGGAGAATGTTTTTTTGTCTATACAGCCAGTTATGTGTGGAACACTTTGTGGAACAATCCGATTTTTTTGTGGAACAAAAAGCAGAAAAATTGGTCAGCCAATTTCACTTTTGTACTTAGCTAAAAGATCGGGGCGGCGCTCCTCGGTAAGCCTCAGGCTCTGTTCATGGCGCCATGTTTCGATGTTCTTGTGATGTCCTGTAAGGAGCACAGGTGGAACAGCCTCGCCCTCCCACACTTCGGGGCGTGTATACTGGGGATATTCGAGAAGTCCGCTGTAAATGCTCTCGTCGGTGAAGCAGACCTCATCGGAGAGCACCCCCTCGCACATACGGGCTACAGTATCAGAAACTACCATTGCAGGGAGCTCGCCCCCTGTGAGCACATAGTCGCCGATAGAGATCTCCTCGTCCACGATCTTGTCGATAACGCGCTGATCCACGCCCTCATAATGGCCGCAGATTATGAGGATATTGTCCATTTTTGAGAGCTCTATTGCCTTTTTCTGGTCAAATATCCTGCCCTTTGGTGACATGTAGATGGTATGTGGCTTTGCACCGAGGTCCTCGCAGACAGCCTTGTAGCAGTTGTAGATGGGCTCGCACTGCATTACCATGCCCATTCCTCCGCCATAGGGAGTGTCGTCGACACGGCGGTGCTTATCCTGTGTATACTCGCGTATCTGGCGGCAGTGAAGGCTTATCTTGCCTGCTTTTCGTGCTCTGCCGATTATGCTCTCGCCCAGCACAGCCTCGCACATCTCGGGAAACAGAGTTGCTATTTCTATATGCATTTTTATGCTCCTTTATGATTTGAGACCGCACAGAACTGCGGTCTCGGATATTTTATGTAAGTTTGATGCTTTCAGCCATGGCAAAAGCTTGATAATAGTCAAAAACGCTTATTTCGATGGTATATCGGGTGCGCTTGTCCCTGTCGGGGTATATGATCATATATCCCTGATTAGCTTCGGGGGCATGTTTGGTATAAAAATAACCGCGGAAACCGACTCCGTCCGCGCAGTAAAACATTTTACTGCCGAGATACAATTCGTTTTTGGTTTTCATAAGAAGATAAAATGTCTTTGAATTCTTGAAGTCGTGTATATCGAAATCATCCATGGTCAGTGATGCCACAAGCTTTGTAAACTCATATTGATTTTCGGGAGTAGTCTTTTCCACCGCCTTGCAGTAGCGGTCAAGGGCTTCGTGAGTGATGCCCGTTCTGTCGAGAAAATCATCACTTTCGCTGAGGTGCTCCTCAGTAATGCCTATCCAGCAGTCTTCGTCGCTGTTGAGCCATTTTGCCTTTGTCTTATCGTTGGTGCGCACAGGCTCCATATCGTTCCATGCAGTGATCCGCACGCCGAAGTTTGAATAATCGGAATAGTCAGCGGGAAGTGGCGGAATGTTTTCGGGGATATTATCCCATATGCTGTCGGTGAGTTCAAGGTCGTGGGTGCATTTGTACTTATACGGTATTCCGGGGAAGAAATACGCGCAGACTCCTGCTGCGACAATTACGAGCAGAAACAGTATGCCTAAGAATCTTTTCATGGTAAGTGCCTCCTTTGAGCGTATATACGCTGTTTTTTCTTTTGTTCTTTTTATTTTTCTATCTCTTTTTTATGCATAATATGTATGCCGATGTGTCCGATCCCAAGTATGAAAGCTGATGCAATGAGAAAGACATTGCAGGCGTACACTCCGAGCAGAAATACTGCAAATACAGGCAGGGAAGCGCCTGCCAGCGGAAAACCGCAGTAATCCGAATACATATCCGCAAGAGTGCGGCTGCTTCGGAAATATTTTATCCAGTAAAGCTCATAGAGTATCATAAGTATCAGCGCAATGGCAAGATAGCCTGTGCGCGGTGAAAATGAAAAGCGGTCTGTGCGGCGGTCTATGAGGACAAGTGTTGACACAAGACCCTCGCCCATTCGCTCAAGTGTGAGAAGGAGCTTATTTTCGAGCTTTGCGGACTCCTCATAGCCCTTTGGCTGATTTTTGCTCCATATAATATTAGGTATAAACAGCATGAGCAGAAAAACTATTCCCACTGCCGAAATTCCCCATTTCGGGAGATGAATATAGTCCTTCAGTGTGACCTCGCACATTGTGACGGAATATACAGCAAGTGCGGCAACAGCTGCTGTAAGGGTTCCTACGGCGATGATATTGCTCTTTTTCACATCAGTCGAAAAGACCGTCAAGAGGGCGGATAGTCATTATTCCGCCGTCGATGTCAGTAGATACCACAACATCTGCGATAGCGGGCACAAGGTATTCCTTATCTTCGCCCTTTATGACGTAGACGTCGTTTGCACCTGTCTGCATTACGTCGTTTATCTTGCCGTAGACCTCATCGGTGTCGGCATCGCGGACCTCAAGACCTATAAGGTCCTGAATGAAGTAGGTGTCCTCGTCAAGTTCGAGGTCGTCGCGGTGCATATACAGCACCTTGTTGCGGAGCTTCTCAGCCGCCTCGGGGGTGTCAACTCCCTCTATCTTGGCGATGACTGTATTCTTGAACACTCTGGAGCGCTCAATGAACACTTCCTCGTGATTTTTTCCTATGAACAGCCTGTCGAACTCCGCAAGGAGGTCGGGGCTGTCGGTGTAGGGCATTATCTTCACTTCACCCCGTATACCGTGGGTAGTGACTATCTTGCCTGCTTCGAGATATTCTTTTTTCATTGTATTTCCTTATATTCTGCAAGGGCGGATACTATCCGCCCGATAATTCAGTGAGTAAGTCTGCGCCGGCAGTAGGTACGCTTGCCGCACTTGGGGCAGGTGAGCTTTCTCTTTGTGAGAGTATGAGTGCCGAAAACATAGCTCTTTGCAGACGGTACGAAGCGTGTTCCGCAGTTTTTGCACTCGTATGTGCCTGCGCTCAGATCCGCCATGCAGGCAACAGCGATACCGCCTGCCATAACGATCACGGCTATTGCGATAAGCAGAATTCTCTGCCATGTTTCCATTTTCAGTGTGCCTGCCACTAATATGATCGTAACGCTTGCAAGTACTGCGATAGCGGCTGAAATAGCCGAAATGATTATTTTTCTTATGCTTTCCTCTTTTTCACGCATGATATTCATAATATTTTCCTCCGCTTTTTTCTTGTAGTCCTCGTCGGGGATATGCTCACCCGTGAGGAGCTCATTTACGTTGATACCCAGCTTTTCACAGAGAGGGAGCATAAGGGACACCTCGGGCATACCTTTGCCTGTCTCCCACTTGGAAACTGTCTTATCGCTGATAAGAAGTTCTTCGCCAAGCTGTTTCTGTGTAAGTCCTTTTTCTTTTCTCATCTGAGAGATGAATTTACCGATCTTTACCTGATCCATTCATGTGTCCTCCTTCCTGAGAAAAGTGTATCATGCAGCGGAGAAAAAGTACACCCATGAGCCGTAGAATTATGATATAAAGCGGAGTCTACGCTTCGTAGAGTGCGTGAAATAGCCGATTTGCAGGTGGCAAGGATACAGCGTCACGCTGCTTAGTTTTTCATTTCAAAGCTTTCGCCGAGAATATCCTTATTAGCTTCGAGGATAGGATTGATGCACTCAGCAAGGAACTCGTCCACCTGCTGTGAGCTTCTTCCTGTGTAGTTCTCGGGCTTGAGAACAGCGTCCAGCTCTTCCTTTGTTACCATGAACATGGGGTCAGCTTCAATGAGCTCGCAGAGGTTGTTGTCGAGACCGCGAACCTTTACGTTTGCGCCTGCCTCCATAGAGTAGTCCATGATACGGTCGTGGAGCTCCTGACGGTTTCCGCCCTTCTTTACAGCGTCCATCATTATGTTCTCGCTTGCCATGAATGGGAGCTCTGCCATAACGCGGCGGCGTATCATCTCCGGGTATACTACGATGCCGTTTGTAACGTTCATCATTATATTGAGGATAGCGTCAACGCCGAGGAATGCCTCTGCAACGCTGATACGCTTGTTGGCTGAGTCATCGAGTGTTCTCTCGAACCACTGTGTACCTGCTGTGAATGCAGGGTTAAGGCTGTCTATTATTACGTAACGAGCAAGGGAAGTGATTCTCTCACAGCGCATAGGATTGCGCTTGTATGCCATTGCAGATGAGCCTATCTGCTTCTTTTCTCTTGGCTCTTCCATTTCCTTGAAGGACTGGAGGATACGCATATCGTTTGAGAACTTGCTTGCGGACTGTGCAATATCGCTGAGGACTTCAAGCACCTTTGAATCCACCTTGCGTGAATAGGTCTGTCCTGATACGGGAACTACAGCGTCAAAGCCCATTTCTTCGGCTATCATCTTTTCGAGCTGCTTTATCTTGTCGGTATCGCCCTCGAAAAGCTCCATGAATGAAGCCTGTGTGCCTGTTGTGCCCTTTGAGCCCAGGAGCTTCAGTGTGGACATGCGGTATTCAAGGTCCTGGAAGTCCATGAGGAGCTCATTGAGCCAGAGAGTAGCTCTCTTTCCGACTGTAGTGAGCTGTGCAGGCTGCAGGTGTGTGTAAGCAAGGCAGGGGAGGTTCTTGTACTCGTCTGCGAACTTTGCAAGGTTGTTCATTACGTTGAGAAGCTTTCTGCGGACAACCTTAAGGGCGTCACGCATGATGATAACGTCTGTATTATCGCCTACATAGCAGGATGTAGCGCCAAGGTGTATGATACCTGCGGCATCAGGGCAAGCCTGTCCGTATGTAAATACGTGAGCCATAACATCGTGGCGGGTTATCTTCTCGCGCTCTGCAGCCATTTCGTAGTCAATGTCGTTGATGTGCTCCTCCAGCTGCTTTACCTGTGCCTCTGTAACAGGGAGACCAAGCTTCATTTCGGCTCTTGCAAGTGCTACCCAGAGCTTTCTCCATGTAGTGAACTTCTTATCCGCAGAGAAAATATACTGCATTTCCTCGCTTGCATAACGTGTGCAGAATGGGCTTTCATAGCTGTTGATATTACCGCTCATGTTGATTAACTCCTTTTACATCAATTGTCGTACTTCGACAGTACATCAATTCAATTATATCATTATACGCCTTTCATGTCAATGAAAAAAGGCGGCACTCAGCCGCCTTAGTTTCTGTATAAAATATACATTGACATCAGATACTGTCCATAGTTCCCGAGCCGTGCTCCTGTACAGTTTCCGCGTTATTCTGCGGAAATTCGATACCTGCCATAGAGTCAGAAGCATTCCTTTTGCGGTCGTCCATCATCTGCTGATAAGGGTCCTTTATACCTGACTGTATGATGTCCATTTCCTGCTCGAAGAATCTCATGTTGAACTGAGGGAAGCCGTCTGCCTCCTCAAGCTTGTGGTAGTCAACATTTATTTTGAGGTTTATAACTGCTGCCGTTACGACTATCGCCAGAAGCACTATATGCATCAGCGAGAATTTTCCGAAGATATTGAAATCGTAGAAAAGCCTGTTTTCATAGGGGCTAAGGAAACCGAGAAGCAGCTGATTAAATACAAGCAAGCCTATGAGGAGAATGAGTGAGAAATCATGGTAATTGTAGCAGCCTCTCCATGCAAAATAGGCTGCAAGCGGAATTACTATGACTGCATCGAGAGCTCCTGCCACAACGTAGGATATGATACCCATGAATATTGCAGCAGGAAGATATACAGCAAGAGGCGCAATATAGAAAATAATAAGACGTGAGCGTATCTTCTGTACTCTGTTGTAGATAGTTTTGTTATGAGCAAATTCCTCAGCTTTGTTTTTCTGATTGAATTCAAGTTCACTTCCGTAAGTCATTATGTAAGCCTCCTTGCTGAAAAATGAGCAGTGTATCAGAATGCTCCGTCGTCGAGCTTTTTAGCCATGAAGCAGTAAGCGATAGAGAAAACAAGTCCCACAATAGCAGAGCCCTTGTTGTCAGAAGCGATGAATGATATGATGTTGAGCACCATGAGTACCGCCGACAGCTTAAAGCACATATTGTAGTTTTCTTTTACGCCGTAAATAGCCATAGCTACAGCTATTGCAGTTGGTATGAGGGCAAGTATGAGTGCAAGGATAGCCACTCCGCCGAAGGCAGCCTCACCGCCTGTTTTGCCGGCTGTAGCAGCACCTATGCCTGCAATGCCCAATACTCCTATGATGGCTATGATGCCATAATACACCAGAAGTATGATGCTGATGATCTTGAATGCTAATTTCATTTGATTTTCCTCCTATATCATGTATCAGAATATATTAAACCGATCTCTGCACGGTGAGACGGGTCTAATCGCTTATAACATCGTCAGTGTGGACTATGACGGTATTTTCCATCAGCTCGAAGCCTGCTGCAGCAGCTGCCGCAGAGACCTCACTGAGAGGGACTTCGGTCATTCTGCTCTGAGGAGCAGCATTAGCGTCTGCTCGGCGCTCCTTTTTTGCGATAACGCTCCACATGATGATGTTTATTATGATGAATACCGCAGCGGCGGCTGCAATAATGAGTATTTCTCCTGTAGTCATATGCCTCTCCTTTGCGCTACAGCTCGGCTCTGAACAGAGCAGCGGTGATATTATCGCTCTCATCTCTGTCCTTGACTGTATCTATCAGCTGTCTGAGCTGTTTCTGCATATCAGCCTTTGAAGCTGTTTTATGCGGCGATAGCTCCTCGAACAGCTCTTTTTCCGTGAGAACGTGTCGGAATCCGTCGGAGCATATCATATAGTTCACGCCGCTTTCGAGGTCACCCAGTTTGACCTCGGGAAAAACATCGTCGGTAACGCCGATACACTGAACGAGAGCGTTCCTTCTCGGGTCTGTGAGTGCCTCCTCGGGAGTCATATTTCCCAGTTTAACCTCACGGTTCACGAATGTATGGTCGTCTGTGAGCTGACTGAGCTTATCTGAGACCTTGTAGATACGGGTATCGCCTACATGGAAGGTCATGAACTGGGTATCAACGGCTATGATGCCTGTTGCGGTAGTTCCGAGCTGCATACATTCACGTCTGCCGAAGTTCACAAGCTTTGCGTTGAGGCGGCGGAGTCTGCTGATGACGTTATGCGCAGCGGTATGCCAGTCCCATTCGGGGAGCTCAAAGGGCAGCTGGCTGTCGAACCAGTGTGCAAAGCTGCGTATTACCTCAGCGCTGGCAAGCTCTCCCCGTGAGAGTCCTCCCATGCCGTCACAGACGAGAATAAGCGCCGCCCTGCCTGTATTTGTCTTTGCGGTCTTTATGCATACGCTGTCCTGATTTATCTTTTTGGTGATACCCACATCGGTATCACAGGCTGCAAAATATTCCATAATTTCCCCTTGCGGCGGATATTATCCGTCTACGAAATCGAAGTCTTCGTTTGAAAGTGTGAGCACGTCGCCGTTTTTCAGCTTTATTTCCCTTTCGGGGAGCAGGGGCGTGCCGTTTATATATGTCTTGTTGGTGGAGTTGTTATCTTCTATGAAGCATGAGCCGTCACGGGTATAGATAGTTGCGTGGACGCGGCTAACGGTCCTGTTTTCGGTGACGCAGAAGTCAACGCGGTCGCGCTCCTTGCCAATTCTGAAAACAGGCTTGCTGATATTAACGGTAACACCTGTGGAGCGTCTTGTGAGGGTGGGGTACTTTGTCTCGGTGCGTGGGAGCTCATGCCTGATAAGCTCAGGCAGGGGCTGTTTCTTTTCCTCGCTGAGTGAAGGCAGTACCTTTGGCTCAGGCTTCTGTATAGATGATACGGGAGCCTTTACAGGCTTGGGTATACTGAATTGGTGAGTATCGCCGCTGTGCTGAACAGGCGGTATGACCTTCGATGTGCGGACAGGCTGCTCCTGAGAAGCAGGTCTGCTGAACTGTCTGTGGTCGTAGGTCTGACCGAATATCCCGGGACAGGATCTGCGGATATATTCCTTAGCGTCCTGTATGCTGAAGCTGCGCATACCTATGACGAAATTCATAAAGCTGTCTATATTATCATATGTGCTCTGGTCCGAATATTTTGCGTAGGTGGATATTTTACGCAGGCAGTTTACTATGCCGTCGTTGAAGCTCTCGTTGTACCAGAGAGGCAGATAAAAAAGGTGTATCTCACAGTTTTCGGGAGATACCGTTACAAATTCAGGGTCAAGGACGATGTTCTGCATATTGAAGCCGCAGCTTTCTGCGACCTCCAGTATATCAAGCAGATTTGACACTATCCGGAAATACTTTACGGTATCCACACCGCTTTTGAGCAGGTGCATGAGAGGTATTCCTCTTGCGCCGGTGAATTCCAGCTTGTCTGCGGCAGCAGAGCGCGGTATTAGCCAGCCCTTTATGCGATTGTCTATAAAATATCTGTATTCGGCTTCGTTGAGCATTTCGCTGCCTGTAAATCTGCAATGTATGCAGACCTCGCCGTTTTTTTCTGAAAATCTGAGCTTTGCCACGTTACCGCTCCTTTCACATATTCTGAATTTTATTATACATTATTCTGTATATAAAGTCAAGATGAGGAGAAGCGTTCACCTGCGTAAGCGCAAAAAAAGACCGCCCTTACGGACGGTCTCTGTGTTATTACTTTGAGCTCTTTTCCTTAGCTGCTCTCTTGTTCATCCACCATGACCATGTTACAGGTGCAACGAAGAGTGATGAGAATGTACCTGAGATAAGACCCATCATAAGCGGAACTGAGAAGCTGAGGAGCGAATCATAGCCTGTTACCATAACAACTATTGTAACTACGAGCATTGTGCCGATAGTAGTGATAGAAGTTCTGATAGAACGTGTAAGCGACTGTGTGCAGCTTACGTTGATAAGCTCGTTAAGAGAAGCCTTTGGCATGAGCTTGCGGTTTTCTCTGATTCTGTCGTAGATAACGATAGTGTTGTTGATAGAGTAACCGAGGATAGTAAGGAATACGGCAACGATGTTTGAATCGATGTTGAAGCCGCATACCACTGTTGTTGTAAATGCAACGAGAAGGTCGAGGCAAAGTGCGAATATTGAGCACACACCTGCTGACCAGCCTCCGATGTTCTTGAATCGGATAGCGATATAGATGATAACGACGATAGCTGCAAAGATTACAGCGATGAGGCACTTGAGAAGGAACTCACGTCCTGATGTAGGGCTTACGTCGTTTGAATCGAAGATCTCGAGAGAGTTTGCAGCAAACTTTTCTCTGAGAGCTGTTGTAAGCTCTGTCTGTCTGTCAACAGTAAGACCTTCGTCGGAGGTAAATGAGATGGTGAGCTGCTTTCCGCCGGAATCAAGGCTCTCACCTGTTCTTACGACAACGGATGAACCAACGATATCCTTTACTGCCGAAGCAACGTCGTTTGTGTTTATCTCTCCCTGATATGTGTAGGTGATAAGAGTACCGCCCTTGAATTCAATAGCAAGGTGGATACCTCTGATTACAGCTCCTGCGATGAATACAACCAGCACTGCGATAACAACGCCGAGTATGAGCTTCTTCTTGGAACAGAAGTCATATACCTTCTTAGGAGTTAATACGACTTCCTTCTGAGTTTCTTTCTTGCTCATTTCGTATCACCTCCGTAAAGCTTTCTGTTTTTGAAGCACTTGAACTTGGAGAGTGATGTTACCATAAGTCTTGAAGCAAATACTCCGAAGATGAAGTTGCAGATAACGCCTGCGAGCAGGGTAAATCCGAAGGAGTAAACAACGCCCTCAGCTGTAGCGCCGAATGCGAAGAAAATAGTCTTGTTGAGTATCTTTGAGAAGAAGCTGTCCGGAACACCGAAAGCACCCATAAGGATAACAGCGATGATAACGTTTGTGATGTTACCGTCGAGGATAGCGGAGAATGCTCTCTTGTAAGCTATCTTGATAGCAGCGTCCAGAGACTTGCCTGTCCTGAGCTCTTCCTTGATACGCTCGCCTGTGATGATGTTAGCGTCAACGCCCATACCTACTGCAAGTATGATACCTGCGATACCGGGGATGGTAAGAGTTGAGCCGTTCATGAATCCGAACCAGCCTGTGATAGCAGCTATAGAGCCTGCAACCTGTCCGCAGAGTGCGAGAACAGCCACAACGCCGGGGAGTCTGTAAAGGAATATCATGTAAACAGCTATTCCGATGAAAGCTATAAGAGCTGCAAGGAGGATAGCGTCCAGTGAACCTTCGCCCATTGTAGGAGAAATGGTTCTGAAGCTCTTTGTCTCCATTTTAAATGGAAGAGCACCTGAATTGATCTGATCTGCAAGCTTCTTGGAAGAATCAGCATCGAAGCTTCCTGAGATCTGAGCCTTTCCGTCGGTGATAGTAGCGTTTACTCTCGGAGCTGAGATAAGGGTATTATCCATCCAGATCGAGATAGGTGTTTCGGAGCCTGAGAGTTCAGCAGTAGCAGCTGCGAACTTTTCCTTGCCTGAGTTTTCACCGTCAGACTTGAGCTCAAGGGAAACCACATATTCGAGGTCCTTGCCGTCTTCGGTAGGAAGGTACTGGCTCTTTGCAGAAGCGATGTCGTCACCTGTGAGGACGATCTCACCTGAAGGTACCTCATTGCCCTCTGCGTCAGTAGTTGTATCTGTGCCCTTACGGAATGTCAGCTCAGCCATTTCACCGAGCTCCTTAACAGCAGATTCTGGGTCGAAGTTTGTTTCGCCGACTTTCCAAGGGAAGCGGACGATAATTCTGTCGCTCTTTGTATCGCTGTAGACTTCGTTATCCGTGATACCGAGTGAAGAAAGTCTTGTCTTGATGACCTCGGTAGCGGAATCCAGCTGACCCTCGTCAGCGTCGTATTCACCTGCGGGTCCGAAGGTTACGTCAACGCCGCCCTTGACATCGATGCCAAGACGGATATCGTCAACGCCCTTGACGTAGGTAGTCCTGTTATCGCCGTAGAGCTTGTCGATACCGAAAACCGACGTAACGGCGAACAGTGCGATAAAAGCAACGACAATGAAGAAAGTTGATTTGCCTGTCTTTTTCACAGTCATGCCTCCTGTTTCTGAGCTCTGTTTTTTTGGCCTGCAAGTGCGCAGATAAGCCCTGAGCTCATATTTCCTGTCTCTTTGACAATTACAATTATTGTACTATATTTTTGTAAAAAAGTCAAGCATATTAGCTCAAAATATTCCCATTTCAAAAATATGCACAATTAGGACAACATAAATTTGGAGTTATGAACAAATTATATCCGTTATCTCATACGCGGCAACAGAAAAGAGCACTCCGTCAGAGTGCTCTTTATTATCATTTGAAGTGCTTCTGTGATATTTTCAGACGGTTCATAGCTCGGTTGAGAGCAGCCTGAGTCTCGTAATACTCCTTGATGCTCTGCTTCTGCCTGAGGCGTTCCTCGGCACGTTCTTTTGCTTCCTGAGCGCGTTTGATGTCTATCTCCTCGGGAAGCTCACAGGTCTCCGCAAGGATAATGGAAGAATCGGGCATTACCTGTATGAAGCCCTCGGAAATGGCGGCATACTTCCATTCGCCGTCCACAAGGTATTTAAGCTCGCCTGTGGGGAGACAGGTTACAAGAGGCTCATGTCCTGCCATTATACCGAGAAGTCCGTCTATAGCGGTTATAACGAGGTGCTCGACCTCGCCGCTGAAAAACACACGGTCTGTAGCGATTATTTCAAGGTGAAAGGTCTTAGCCATAGTTAAGCCTCCCTTTTACTCGTCCATCTGACGAGCCTTCATTATTACGTCGTCGATAGTTCCTGCCATGAGGAATGCAGCCTCGGGGTACTTGTCCATATCGCCGTCTATTATAGCCTTGAAGCCCTCGATAGTGTCCTTTAACGGAACGTACTTGCCCTTGAGACCTGTGAAGTTCTCGGCAACATTGAATGGCTGAGAGAGGAACTTCTGTATCTTTCTTGCACGGTATACGGCAAGCTTGTCGTCCTCGTCAAGCTCCTCCATACCGAGAATGGCGATTATGTCCTGGAGTTCCTTATACTTCTGGAGAAGCTCCTGTGTGCGTCTTGCAACTGTATAATGCTCCTCTCCGACTATCTCGGGTTCGAGGATACGGGAGTTTGACTCCAGAGGGTCAACGGCAGGATAGATACCCTGCTCAACTATTTTACGTGAAAGAACGGTTGTAGCGTCAAGGTGAGCGAAGGTTACGGCAGGAGCCGGGTCTGTAAGGTCGTCCGCAGGCACGTAAACAGCCTGTACAGAGGTGATAGAGCCGTTTTTGGTGGAGGTGATACGCTCCTGGAGCTCACCGACCTCGTTAGCCAGAGTAGGCTGATAACCAACGGCTGACGGCATACGTCCCAGAAGAGCCGATACCTCTGAGCCTGCCTGTACGTAACGGAAGATATTGTCGATGAACAGAAGAACATCCTTGTGCTCGCAGTCACGGAAGTACTCAGCCATAGTAAGACCTGTCTGAGCAACACGCATACGTGATCCGGGGGGCTCGTTCATCTGACCGAAGACAAGAGCAGTCTTTGAGATAACTCCTGATTCCTGCATTTCGTTCCAGAGGTCGTTGCCCTCACGGGAACGCTCTCCGACGCCTGTGAATATGGAATAGCCGCCGTGCTCGGTGGCAATATTTCTGATAAGCTCCTGAATGAGAACGGTCTTGCCGACGCCTGCGCCTCCGAAAAGACCTATTTTACCGCCCTTAGCGTAAGGAGCAATAAGGTCGATGACCTTGATGCCTGTTTCAAGTACCTCAACAACGGGGCTCTGATCCTGGAATGTAGGAGCCTTGCGGTGTATCTCCCATTTTTCCTCGGTCTCAACGTCGCCCTTCTTGTCGATAGGCTCGCCAAGTACGTTGAACATACGTCCGAGAGTATGTTCGCCGACAGGTACTTTGATACAAGAGCCTGTGGAGGTTACCTCCATATTCTTGCTGAGGCCCTCACTGGACGCCAGCATGATACAGCGGACTATGTGGTTGCCCATATGCTGAGCGACCTCCATAACGCGCTTTTTTCCGTCGACCTCGACGGTGAGGGCGTCCCTTATCATGGGGAGCTTTCCTGCGCCGAATTCAACGTCTATAACAGGTCCGATGACCTGAGTTATTCTGCCTTTTTCCATTGCTTTCTCCTTTCAGGAAAAAGAGTAAGTAGTGAGTAGAAAGTAGTGAGTAGTATTTAACTCACTGATAAACTCTTAATAAGGGCATTAAGCATTTTTCCTATCTCACTACAAAGCTGAAGAGCAAGCCCGGCTTGCTTTTCATTGAAATAATTAAGTCTTATGCATACAAGAAACTGAGTTTCAAGTTCGTATTTTGAACCTCTTGCAATCGAAAGAAACTGTATAAAATCATTTTTAGTTTTTCTGCCTGCACCTTCTGCAATATTCGATACAATAGATACGGCAGATCGTCGCATTTGATCAGCAAGAGCAAACCTTTCATCTGACGGAAGAAACTTGATCAATCGGTATGTTTCTTCAACAAGATCCATTGATTTTTGCCAGACCAAAAGTTTTTTATAATAATTTGTATCGTTGTTCATAACTAATTACTACTCACTACTATCTACTCTCTACTCACTAATAGATGCCGCTCCGCCGCATACCTCGGTTATCTCCTGAGTGATAGCAGCCTGTCTCGCGCGGTTATAGAGCAGTGAAAGGTCCTTTATCATATCCTTTGCACTGGTCGTAGCAGCGTCCATAGCTGTCATGCGTGACTGCTGCTCGCAGCAGAAAGCCTCGACCATAGCGCCGTAGATGATACCCTTTGCATACTGTGGGATAAGGTAGTTCATTACCTCCTCGGGAGATGGCATGAAGGAAGCCTTTGGCAGCTTCTTCATAGTGCCGTCAGCCGCCTTGCCCAGGTGCTTACGCTCAAAGGGCAGCAGACGGAGAGTTCTCGGCTCCTGAAGGTTTGAATTTACCATATCCGTGTATATGAGGTATACCTCGTCAAGCTCACGCTCTTCGAACTTATCGATTACGAGCTCAGCTATTTCCTTGGCTCTGTAGAGAGTAGGATTCTGCGTGGTATAGAGAAATTCGCCGTCAACAAAAGCTTTTTTGTCGTTGTTTATACGGCGTTGGAAGTACATTCTGCCCACCTGCCCCATAACGAAGAGGTAGCAGTTATCCAGGTCGGCAGTCTCCTCCAGCTTCTGCTCTGTATACTTCAGTATATTGTGGTTGTAGCTTCCGCAGAGGCCCTTATCGCCCGTAATGATGATATAGCCTTTTTTACGCTTATCCTCGGGGATATCCTTACGTCTGTCGAAGAAGAACTGTCGGGTGTGCGGAGTGTGCTCCAGCACGCTTTCTATGGTGGACTGGAGCTTGTAGAAGTAAGGCTCTGTGCACTCAAGGGACTTCCTTGCCTTTTTCAGCTTGGACGACGACATGAGGTACATAGCGTTGGTAATTTTCAGTATCTGTTGGATACTTGCGATCCTTTCGCGGATCTCTCTCATATTAGGCATAGCATTTCACCGCCTTATTCTTCAAAAGCTGTGAGAATTCTTTCGATACGTTCTGCCAGATCGTCTGTGAGGACCTTCTTCTCGTCGATCTCAGAGATGATATCCTGACCGTAGCTCCTGATATAGTTCATAAGGTCTGTGCGGTGCTCTCTCAGTTCCTTGAGAGGTATGCCCTTGAAGAAGCCGTGCTGTGCAGCATAGAGGAGTATTACCTGCTCATAGTGGGGGAGAGGATTGTACAGAGGCTGTTTAAGGAGCTCTGTAAGCATTCTGCCGTGGTCGAGAAGCTCTGTTGTGGACTGGTCGAGCTCTGATGAGAACTGAGTGAATATCTCCATTTCCTTGAATTGAGCAAGATCGATACGGAGATTTCCCGAAGCTTTCTTCATAGCCTTTGTCTGAGCCGCACCGCCTACACGGGATACGGAGAGTCCGTAGTTCACCGCAGGACGGAGACCTGAGTTGAAAAGCTCGCTCTCTAAGAATATCTGACCGTCGGTGATGGATATGACATTGGTCGGGATATATGCGGATATATCGCCTGCGAGAGTCTCGATAATGGGGAGAGCGGTCAGTGAACCGCCGCCGTGCTCGTCGTCAAGACGGCTGGAGCGCTCTAAAAGTCTCGAATGTAGGTAGAATACATCACCGGGGTAAGCCTCACGTCCCGGCGGACGGTGGAGCAGGAGTGACATTGCTCTGTATGCGACGGCATGCTTTGAGAGGTCATCGTATACTATGAGAACGTCCTTGCCCTTTGACATGAAGTATTCGGCGATAGCAGTACCCGAATATGGTGATATATACTGGAACGGCGCAGGATCGCTGGCAGAAGCGCATACAACTACGGAATAGTCCATAGCGCCGTATTTTTTCAGTGTGTTGACTATCTGAGCGACAGTAGAGGACTTCTGACCTATGGCAACATAGATACAGATAACGTCCTGTCCCTTCTGGTTGATGATGGTATCTACGGCGATAGAGGTCTTACCTGTCTGTCTGTCGCCGATAATGAGCTCACGCTGACCGCGTCCGATAGGGAACATTGAGTCAATAGCGAGGATACCTGTCTGAAGCGGTACGTTTACGGGCTTACGCTCGATAACGCCGGGAGCTTCGCGCTCAATAGGGAAGTAATCGTCAGCCTTGATAGCTCCGAGGCCGTCTATAGGCGAGCCGAGGGCGTCGACTACTCGTCCGAGGAGCTCGTCGCTTACGCCGATACCTGCTCTCTTGCCTGTTCTGATAACTGATGAGCCCTCTGTGAGACCGTGGTCGTCGCCGAGGAGAACTACACCGATAGACTTTTCTTCAAGGTTCTGAACGATACCTCTGATACCTGTTTCAAATTCAACAAGCTCACCGTACATTACGGAATTCATTCCGTAAACTCGTGCGATACCGTCACCGAGACGGGTTATGAAGCCTGTCTCTGTTGCACCTGATTTTACGTCGAAGTCACGCACCTCTGTTTTGAGTACAGAGATGATATCGCTGCTACTGCTCTTTGCAGAGGAGGGAGCGCCTACGTACTCGGCTGCCTTGGTCTGGAGAGTATCCTTCATAAGGCGGAGACCTGTGCGGTAGCTCTTGTCATATTCAAGGTCGCCTGCGTTGAGTATGAAGCCGCCTATGATGTCAGGATCGTGCTTATACTCTATATCGACGTCTTCCTTGCCGAATTTTTCCATAATGAACTGACGGAGATCAGCCTGCTGGGATTCGGTAAGGGGAGTAACATAGCGGACTACAGCCTTTATGCTGCCCTGTCTGTCAATGAGTATGTCCTCATACTCGTCGAGAATATCGCCGATATGCTCCACAGCGCCGCTGCGGACGGTATTCTGCATGAATTTCTGAACAGATTCGGGAAAGAGCTTGCTGATGATTCCGTGCTTTTCGTCGTGGGTAACAAGGGGATTTGCGAGAGTATCTGCCACATCGGGGCATGTCTCAAGCACCCTTCTGACCTCAGAGCAGTCGGTCTGGGAAACGTCCAGACGTACCAGCTCTTTCAGGAGTTCTCTGTCTGTGTCTCTCATTTCCTGCCCTCCTCATCGGAAAGGAATTTATCTACAAGGCGGCGGTTCTTCTCGTCGTCCACATTTTCGCCGATGATCTTTGAAGCAGCCTCTATGGCGAGGTCTGCGATCTCTGACTGAGCCTGACGGAGAACACGCTTTCTCTCGTTTTCAATTGTCTTGTCGGCATCTGCAACGATCTTTTCAGCCTCCTCCTGAGACTTCCTGATAATTGCCGAGCGCTCGGATTCGGCGTCCTCATGTGCCTTCATAATGATCTGATTAGCCTGTTCCTTGGCTTCGCTGATAGAGTTCTCATACTGCTGACGGAGCTCCTCAGCCTCTGTTTTTGCCTTTTCGGCGGAATCGAGGTTATCCTGTATAGTACGGGTACGTTCGTCCTTCATTTTATTTATAGGTTTGAAAAGGAATATTCTCAGCAGCACAAACAGTATAATGACGTTTGCGACAGCCTCGAAAATGCTCCAGAATTCAAATTTAAGCATTATTTGCCCTCCTTATGTATGATATTCTGCGGCTTACATTTTGCCAATAATAAGGAGTGCGATAACGAAGCCGTAGATAGCTGTAGCCTCTGCAAGGGCGCATCCAAGCAGGAGAGCTGTTCTTATGTCGCCCTTAGCTTCGGGCTGACGAGCGATAGACTCGGTAGCTTTCGCTGTAGCTATACCAATACCAATACCTGCGCCTGCACCTGTAAGAACGGCGATAGCAGCGCCTAATGCAATAAGTCCCATTTTAATATACCTCCATATGTGTAATGATCACATTTTACCGATGATAAGAAGTGCGATAACGAAGCCGTAGATAGCTGTAGCCTCTGCCAGGGCACATCCAAGCAGGAGAGCTGTTCTTATGTCGCCCTTAGCTTCGGGCTGACGAGCGATAGACTCAGTAGCCTTTGCTGTAGCTATACCTATACCAATACCTGCGCCTGCACCTGTAAGAACGGCGATAGCAGCGCCTAATGCGATAAGTCCCATAATTTATACCTCCGTGAAGTTAATGATGTTCTTCCTCAATGGCTTCAGCCATGTAAAGAGAAGTAAGGAATACGAATACATAAGCCTGTAAGAGGCCGTCAAATATATCGAAGTAAGCACTTGCGATAACAGGAACGCCTATGGGGCAGAGTCCCTTCACGAGCTCCATAACGACGAAAGCTCCGAGTACGTTACCGAAGAGTCGCATACATAGCGAAAGCGGACGGGTTATAAGATCCAGAAGATTGATGGGGTTGAGGAAGCTCTTGAGCCATTTTAACGGTCCCTTCTCAATAACGAAGGCAGACTGCACGAATATGATAGCGATGCCGGCCAGCGCCGCAGTGACGTTTATGTCCTTTGTAGGCGGGACGAAGCCGAATAAGCCTATGAGGTTAGCGAAGGCTATGTAGATGATGAGCGTCTCAAGGAAGGGCAGATATTTTTTACCGTGCGGTCCGAGAATATCAGTGAAAAATTTGTCCAGCCAATCCATTACTCCCTCAAGTATGCACTGAGAGCCTGTAGGCACCTTTTTCAGCTTGTGGGTAAAGATTATGGACAGCAGAACTACAGCCGCCATTATTATCCATGTGACAACACAGGAATCGGCGATAGGTATCCCCCCGAAGATAGGTATGGTGAAAGCGGTCTTTGATTGAAGCTCTTCCATCATATTGTCCATGATAACACCTTCTTTCAGCATGGCATTGCGCCAAAATAATAAAACGGAGACTGCAATTACACAAATCTCCGTTGATTGAGTCTTGATGAGGTAAGATATACGGTCCGACGGACTTTTTTCAAGCAGCGGTGGTATATCCTTTCCACACTATTATATAATATAACAAAAACGCCATATTGTCAAGAGTTTGACGAAAAAATTCACATAATCAAAAAAGAATGATTTTATATAAAAATGGTTATTTTCCGTCGCCCTCAGCGAGCTTTAATGCGCGGTCAAGACGTTCTATAGCGCCTGAGTTGAGCTTTTCCGCAAGGCGGATGCGGTCCATCTCTTTTTTGAAGGCTCCCAGCTCGCCTGCTATCTTGCGCATTATGTCCTCATTCTGCAGCTGCTTGTCCTCAAGGGCGCACACTCTTTTGATGAGCTCGTTGACATTTGCGGCAAGCATTGCGTTGGCTATATTCTGTTTTTCTCCGAATTCTGTCAGCTTTTCGGCAGCCTTCAGCGTACCTATCTTTTCGTGACCCGTAAAGGTCAGCATTTTCTCGTTTGTAAGCTTTTTATCGGACAAAATGTTCACTCCTTATCTTCTGCTCTGTGTTTATTCAGTGCTCTGTACCCAATGACGTGCCGTAGGACATGAGCTTTTTTCTCCAATAGTCAAGAGTATCAAGGACGGTTTGCTCCATAGTTATCTGTGCGGACCAGCCTGTATCTGCTGATATACGGGAAACGTCGGGCTCTATCAGCGGTATGTCAGAAGCTCTCATGCGGTTTGGGTCCTGTCTGACCTCAATGGGGAGCTTCGCAAATGACAGGGCGGTATCGAGAATGAACTGTATCTCCACAGCTCTTCCTCTTCCCACGTTGTAGACAGTGCCTTTTCTGCCCTTTTCGCCGAGGAGCCTGTATGCCCTGACAACGTCTCGGACGTCGGTGAAATCACGTTTTGCCGAGAGATTTCCCACGCTTATGACGGGCTCGCGGAGTCCCTTTTCAATTTCTGCTATCTGACGGCAGAAATCCGAGATAACGAAGATATTGCTCTGGGCAGGGCCCGAGTGGTTAAAGGCGCGGACCATTATTATATCCATTCTGTATGCACGGGCATATATCTCGCCTATCATGCCCTGACAAGCCTTTGTGGCGGCATAGATATTGCCGGGATTCAGTGGTTCTGATTCGGAAAGAGGACAGGCACCCTCGCGGATATAGCCGTATTCCTCTCCGGAGCCGATGAGCATGGTGCGTATATCCTGTTTTTTGGCTTCGCGGAGAGCCTCCAGCAGGTTGATAGTTCCGATTACGTTTATCTCTGCGGTGAGCTGTGGGCGCTTCCATGATACGGAAACGGAGCTCTGTGCCGCAAGGTGATAGATTATATCAGGTGATATTTCATCAAGAATGGCAGTAATATCCTCTTTTTTCATAATATCCAGCGGATACGAGGGGCAATCCTCGCTTATATGCTCGTTTGGCAGACAGGTGGCATGGACCTCCCAGCCTGCGCTGCTAAGCTCGCGGATAAGGTAACCTCCGACGAAGCCTGCCGCTCCGATTATCAATGCTTTCAAATGTCTGCCTCCCTTTGCAGTTATTTCAGTAATTCATAAAGGTCGCCGAGTATCTTCTTCTCGTTGAAGTCATTCTGTACGCGCTCTGCGGCGGCTTTTCCGTATTTTTCGCGGAGCTCCCTGTCTTCTGCCAGAAGAGTTATCGCCTTGGCAAGAGCTTTGGGTGATGACGGCGGTACTGTAAGTCCTGTTTTGCCGTGAAGACTTACATATGGTACTCCCGATTGCAGAGATGTGTTGATAACGGGCTTTCCGTAGACCATAGCCTCCAGCTGTACAATGCCGAATGCCTCGCTGGGCGCTACAGACGGAAGCACGAATATATCGCAGTCTGCATAAGCCTGTCTCAGTTCCTCATCGGGGAGAAATCCCAGAAAATGCACCTTATTCTCCATATCATGGGCGGCTGTATAGCTTTTCAGACTGTCGCCCAGCTCACCTGTGCCTGCGATGAAAAGCTCACAGCCCTTCACCATTGTAAATGCCTTCAGCAGAACATCGACGCCCTTGTAGTACACAAGTCTTCCTGTAAAGAATACCTTTATGCAGTTTTTGTCATGGGCTCTTTCGGTTAGTACAGGGCGGCGCTTTACTGCGAGGTATTCCTCGGGGATTATTCCGTAGGGGAGGACCCTGCATTTGCTTCTGAATTCGGGAAGATACAGTGAATGCTTCACATGGCCTTCCGTGGCGGTAAGGATAATATCAGCCCTTTTCAGCAGATAGCGCATGAAGGGCTTGTAGAAAAGCATCAGCTTCTTCTGTTTTACGATGTCGCTGTGCCATGACACCACGACCTTGCCCTTATAGCCCGAAAGCATGAGCGCCGCATCAGCGAGGGGGAATGGTACGTGGATATGGACTACATCGGCGTTTTTAGCCATTTTGCGAAGGTATCGGAAGAAGGACAGAGAAAGCGGACATGAGAAATACGTGCCGAGACTGCCTGCACGGGTTATATCGACGCCGCACATTTTGTCGCGGATAGTCCTGCCCCGTCCGTCACGGCAGACAAGAGCTTTCACGTCAGTGTCGTCGAGCCTGCAAAGCTCCTCGGAGTACTGCCTGATTATGGTCTCGATGCCGCCGATATGGGGATAATAGGCTTTATTTACTTCAAGTATCCTGAATTTTTTATTCATGTTCAAGCTCCCTGTATACGTCCATAAGCATTTTTGCAGAGCGCTCCCAGGTGAAGCCCTGAGCTCTTTCAAGTCCTCTGCGGCTCAGCTCGCTGCGGAGCTTTTCATCGCTGTAGAGCCTGTAAAGTCCCTTTGCGATGCTCTTTACGTCATAGGCGTCGCAGATAACTGCGCAGTCGCCTGTTACCTCGGGGAGAGAAGCCTCTCCCGAAGCAAGTACGGGTACTCCGCAAGCCATAGCCTCAAGAGGAGGCATGCCGAAGCCCTCATACAGTGACGGGAATACGAAAGCCAGTGCACCGCACATGAGGGGATTCATGTCCTCAGACGGGACGTATTTTGTGAAGATGATGTTCTTTTCCATGCCCAGCTTTTCGACACGGCTGTAAATACCCTTGTCCAGCCAGCCCTTGCCGCCTGCAAGCACCAGCTTCGGTGCGTTTCCGCCGACCTTTTTAGCAAAAGCCGCATAAGCCGATATAAGGCGTTCTAAGTTCTTTCGCGGCTCGATAGTACCCACGTAAAGGAAGTAATCGCCCTCTATCTCAAGGGATCTCTTTACCTCGGGGATACGCTGAGGCTCTGTGCAGGGGTGAAAGCGTTCAAGGTCAACTCCGCATGGGACTACCCTTATTCTGCTCTCACATTTCGGAAAATACTTCACTATCTCAGTCTTTGAGAATTCCGAATCCGTAACGATAAGGTCTGCACGCCTTATGGAGCGTTTCAGACCTGCGTCAAGCATATATTTAGTCCTGCCGCGGACAGTTTCGGGAAAGGTCTTGTACACCATATCATGGACGGTGACCACCTTTTTACCGTGAACAAATGGTGGGACGATATAGTTGAAAAAGTGAGTTATATCGGACTTTCTGCCGAAGAAGAAGGAATAGGGAACAGGCAGAAAGGTGCTGACAGCCCTGTAGACAAAGCCCGAAAAGCCTGATGTATTGAGCTTTATGCTCTTGCCTGCAAGCTTCTTCACACGTTTTACTCGCTCATTGTCGCCGCTTGTGAAAAAGCTGTATTCGTATTTATTTTCGGGGAAAAGCTCTGCCACAGCCTGAGTCTGTCCAAGCTCGCACCAGCCGATGCCCGTCATTTTTTCGCTGCAAATAGGCACAGCGTCGAAGGTTATCTTCATATTTACCTCTTAAAGCATTACTTTATCTGCTATTTCTCTTTCGAGATCCTCGATAAAGCTGTCCGTCTGACTCAGGTCAAAGCCCGAAGCAGGCAGGAAAAGTATCCTTGCCCTTCTCAGAGGCATATGCCTTATCTTCAGCAGCTCCGCGTTTATAGACGCGTCGGATATCATCATTCTGTTGATCTCGCTGATGAGCCTGTTATATGCTTCTATCTTTGCGAGAACATCCTTTTTGACATAGCCCCCTAATGCGGTGTCAAAATAGATCTCATTTCCAATAATAACGCTCCTTTCAGAAAGCGCTGCAATTTACTTGAATGCTTTTGCTATTCCTTTTTCAAGGTCTTCGATGTAAGCGTCAGTGTCCTCAACTGAGAAGCCCACCTTGCCGAAGAGACCGCCTTTTTCTCTGAACATAGGCTGCTGATGGATAAGCTCCAGCTCAGCCTTTGCCTTGTCCTCGGGCAGACCGTTCTGCATTGCGGTAATAAGGGCGTTGTAGGCGTCCAGTTTGGCAATAAAGGACTCCTTGTTGTAGCCGCCCTTCTGGTTTCTCAGAATATCAAGCTCCATGCTCATATTTATATACTCCCTCTTATCATTTTCAGCTGACCGAACCCCTCTCAAAAGCCGTCCTTACACGACCTTCCGGTCAGCTGTTGTTCTTCTGATTATTATTTGTCTTTAAGAGCAGCAATTATCTGTGAATCAAGCTCTTCTATAAGTTTGTCTACTTGTTCCACAGAATAGCCGTTTTTGCTGAATAATCCGCCTTTTACTCTTTTGAGCGGAAGTCGTCTGAGTCTTTCAGCCTCATATGATATTCTTTCGGCAGCAGCGTTTGGTGCTTTTGCCAGACTTATTACATATCATATGCTTCGAGCTTTGCTAAAACAGAGCTCTCTGTGTAGCCGCCCTCCTGTTTTCAAGTGGGGCACTTAATTTTATATTATTGAAACGTAATGCCATATCATCCAAGTATTTCCTTGACCTTTATCTCGTTCTGTACCAGTTCAAGATCGTTCTTGACCATGCGCTCTACCAGCTGTGAGAAGTCTATCTCACGCTTCCAGCCAAGCACCTTTTCAGCCTTTGAAGGATCGCCCAGAAGTATATCTACCTCAGCGGGGCGGAAGAACTTCTTGTTTACTTTTACGATGGTCTTGCCGTTTGCCTTGTTTATGCCGACCTCGTCAACGCCTGTGCCTTTCCACTCAATCTCGATGTCAAGGTGTCTGAAGGCTGTCTCGACGAATTCACGGACAGTTCTTGTTTCATTTGTAGCGATAACATAGTCATCGGGCTTGTCCTGCTGGAGCATGAGCCACATAGCGCGGACATAGTCCTTTGAGTGACCCCAGTCACGCTTTGAGTCCATATTGCCCAGTTCCATGTATTCCTGCACGCCAAGCTTGATACGTACAGCGGCGTCAGTTATCTTACGTGTAACGAACTCTATTCCGCGGCGCTCTGATTCGTGATTGAAGAGGATACCCGAGCATGCAAAGAGGTTATAGCTCTCACGGTAATTCTTGGTTATCCAGTGACCGTAGAGCTTAGCAACGCCGTATGGGCTTCTTGGGTAGAAAGGAGTTGTCTCCTTCTGAGGTATCTCCTGAACCAGACCGAACATCTCGGATGTGGAAGCCTGATAGAAGCGAGCCTCGGGCTTGACGATACGGATGGCCTCAAGCATATTTGTAACGCCGAGAGCGTCTATATCTGCTGTGCCGAGAGGTGTATCCCAGCTTGTAGCAACGAAGGACTGAGCAGCAAGGTTGTATACCTCGTCAGCCTGTGAGATCTTCATAGCGGATATGAGTGAGACAGGGTCTGTCATATCAGCGTAGATAAGGTGAACCTTGTCCTTGAGGTGAGCGATATTGCCGTAATCAACGGTAGCCTTTCTTCTCCAGATGCCGTATACATTGTAGCCCTTTTCGAGAAGAAGCTCTGCGAGGTAAGAGCCGTCCTGTCCTGTAATACCTGTTATAAGTGCATTTTTCATTGTATTTACTCCTTTTATTCAAATCTGAGCTGCAGGGAGCGATGCTCAGATCGCCCCGATATGCCGCTTAATAATTCTTATATAAATTCCGTTCTGTTCTGCTCTTTGAGCTGAGCGATGACCTTCTTTACGTCCTGTGTGTTGTTCTTTGAGCACACAAGGAGGACGTCGTCGGTATCAACGATTATGATGTCTCTCGTGCCCACAGCGGCTACAAGGCGTTTGCCGCCGCAGATAGTGGTGCGCTTTGAGTCTATGGTGATAACGTCGCCGTCGATGAAGTTTTTGTCGTCGTCGGTCTCGTTGATGCGCTCAACAGCCAGCCAGCTGCCCACGTCGTCCCAGCCGAAGCTTCCGGGAATGGTGTAGATGTGCTTTGCCTTTTCCATAATGCCGAAGTCAACGGACTCGCTTCTGAAGTCTGTGAATTCCTTAACGAGGACGTCGGTGAATTCGGGAGTGCCAAAAGCTTCTCCTATGCGTACAGCGCCATCGTATATATCGGGCATGAGATTTTTGAGATTGAGCATAATCGAAGATATTTTCCACACGAACATACCGCTGTTCCAGAGGTATCTGCCTGATGCGAGGTACTCCTTTGCAGTGGCAAGGTCGGGCTTTTCAACGAAGCGTTCAACGGCGTAAACATCGCCCTTTTCCTCGCCGAAATTGATATAGCCGTAGCCTGTTTCGGGGTATTCGGGGGTTATACCTATAGTTACGAGGCGTTTTCCTTTTTCAGCGGCTCTTATAGCCTTTCTGAGAGTGTTGATGTATATCTCCTCATAGCCGATGAGGTGGTCTGACGGCAGTACCAGCATGACAGCGTCCTCATACTTACGGCTGATGACTGCTGCCGCAAAGGCTATGCAGGGAGCTGTATTTCTTGCGCAGGGCTCTGCCAGGATATTTTCCTTCGGTATATTCGGGAGCTGCTCATGTACAAGGTCTGTATAGGCAGCGTTTGTAACGATGTAGATGTCATCAGCCTCAACTATCGGCATAAGACGCTTTACGGTTTTCTGGATCATGGTCTCTCCGTCCTTGGTGAGGGAGAGGAACTGCTTTGGAGTAGCGTTTCGGCTCTTTGGCCAGAAGCGCTCGCCCCGTCCGCCTGCCATGATGACTGCGGTGGTTTTCATTGCTTGTTGTTCTCCTTTTTTTCGCTGTTCTTCGCCGCAAGGAGCAGCTCCTCGGTTTCGGCGTTGTTCTTGGGCGGGAAGAACATTGTTTTAAGTGTCATTAGTATTATTTGAAGGTCGAGACGTATGGAATAATTTTCTATATACATCAGGTCCATTTTCAGCTTGTCATACGGAGTGGTGTCATAGGCTCCCGTTACCTGTGCATAGCCTGTGAGACCGGCCTTGACTTTGAGACGGAAACCGAATTCGGGCATATCCTTTTCGTATTCCCTTGTAAGCTCGGGACGCTCGGGGCGCGGACCTACCACGGACATATCTCCCTTGAGGATATTGAGGAGCTGAGGAAATTCGTCGATACGGAATTTTCTCAGAATCTTTCCCACAGGAGTTATACGGTCGTCCTCCTCAGAGGCGAGACGGGGCTTGCCGTCCTTTTCCGCATCAACAATCATGCTGCGGAACTTGTAAACGTCGAATTCCTTGCCGTCGATGGTAAGGCGCTTCTGCTTGTAGAATACAGGACCGCCGTCGTAGAGCTTTACTGCCAGAGCAGAAATAAGCATGAAGGGGGCGGCAGGAACGAGGGCGATAAGTGAGAATACAACATCGAATGCGCGCTTTATGAGCTGCTGCTCGAAATCAAGTCCATAATTACGGCAGAGCATGAGAGGGGTATCAAAGAGGCGTATGTCATCGGCACCTCTTATTATAATATCTGAAATTTTCGGGGCGATATACGCACGTTTGGAGTGCTCAAAGCAGAATTTGAGGTAATCGTTTCTCTGCTCGGCAGGTATATCGCATACTATAGCGCCTTCGTACTTCATAATGAGCTCACGGACCTTTTCCTCGGGCTCGGTGATGCTGATGGATTCGCATATCATGTACTTATCCACACGCTGGCTCATTTTAAGCACCAGAGCGGCAGCCTGATGACTTCCGTATATTATGACCAGCTTTCTCGGCGGATAAATGATGAAGTACAGCTTGCCTGCAAGGAGCGTCCATAAAGCTATGACGCCCATATCGACGCAGCTCATTATAACTATTGGCATAGCTGCCATGAAATGTCGTCCGATAAGGCTGATAAGAAAGTACGAGACCGCGTTCACGCATATCATCGAGATCATCTGCGCGTAAAGCATATCGGTCTTTTTGAGGTAGCCCAGCTTGAAGCCGCCGTAGGCTCTGAAAAACAGCCATACCAGCAGGCAGTAGATAGCGATGAGCACCCAGTTTCCGCGCCTGTAGTAGGGGAGTACTATCTCGCCGCTGTAATTTTTGTACCAGACAAAAGCGAATATGCCTGTCAGCATCGCGAGGAGCAGTATTCCCGAAACAAACGTGACAAATCTTTTATATAAATCTCTGTTTTTGTTCATAATCCCAATCCGTTGTCAAACGGACTCAGTCTCCTTGTGATTTGTTTTTATTATCTCTATGTACCGCAAAAAGCAGTACAGAGTTATTATAGCAAATCTGAAAAGCCCTGTCAATATAATTTGACGGAATTGGCAATAAATGAAAAGATATTATTGCGTTTTGCACAAAAAAGGAGAATAGCCTGGTGGGATGTGGTTCAGCTCAGGGATATGCTGCAGCCGGGATAGTAATGGGAGATTATCTCGCGCCAGCTGCTGCCCTCAGCCGCCATGGCGTCCGCGCCGTACTGGCTCATGCCTACACCGTGGCCGTAGCCTTTGGTTGTGATGACTATTTCATCGGGCTCATAGCGGACATCAAAGGCGGCGGAGCGGAGGTCAAGTGCGGAACGCACCTGACCTCCTGTGACGGTGTGTCCCTCGATGGAAGCTTTCAGCACTGTTCCCGAATCGGAGATGGTAAGTATCTTTAGCCACTGTGATACATCATCACCGAGGGACACGCCGTCGAAAGCCGCTTCAAGAGCGGCTTTCAGCTCCGCCGCCTTATAGCGCTTGTCCTCGCGGAATTTTGGAGCTGTCATGTCGGTGCGGCTGTCCACTTCGACGAGATAATCCACAGGGGTGCCCCATGCGTTCTCGGCACTTTCGGTAAAGCCCGGGGACATTGAGTGAAAAGCAGCTATAATAGGAGCATTTTCGTAGGTTATTATGTAGGGAAGGACTTCATCTGCTGCCGCAGATATTTTTTTGTAGTTTTCCTCAAAGTGCTCGCCGTAGACTTCTTTTATGCGGCTTTTTGGGCAGTAGCCCTGATATTTTTCCGTATCGTTGGAAAAATCTGCTCCCATCAGCTCAGGGGAGGGGTTCTCTCTTTCACGTATGCGCTGACGTTCGGCGTAGGTATGGGCGGCGACAGCTTGTGCCTTCAGTGCCTCCTCGCCGAAGGAGGCAGGCATTTCTGCGCATACTGCACCTATTACGTAGTCACGGACCGGGACTTCCAGAATATTGCCGCTGTCAATGTCAAGGACCTTGTAGGGCTCATCGGAAAATTCAAGGCTCACAGTGGTGTCCTCGCTGTCAAAGGTGAATTCGCGGAGCATTAGCTGCTCATTCGTGTCGTCGGTTTCTCTGTTTCTGAGAAGAACAGGCAGGGCGGGGAACACAGCCACGGAGAAAACGAGCAGTAATGCGGATATGAGTAACTTTTTCATAAGGGTCTCCTTTCAGCATTTTGTACAAGAACGTTTGTTTTGTAACCATTCTTTATATTGTAAATAACATTTGACATCAAACGGAATATGGTGTATAATTAACAATGAATATGTTTTAGGAGTGTGATCGTGATGCCGTCATACATTTCAGGCGCCAATATTACAGATTTATGCGGGAGACTTGCGGATAATTCCGCTATAGACCCCAAGCTTTATGAAAAATATCATGTCAAGAGAGGTCTGCGCAACAGCGATGGCACAGGTGTTATGGCAGGTATCACCAATATATGCAATGTTCATGGCTATGTAGTGAACGAGGGCGAAAAGGAGCCTATCCCTGGACAGCTTATCTACAGAGGCTATAATATCAATGACCTCGTTGAGAATGTTGAAAAGGACGACCGCTACGGTTATGAAGAAACTGCCTTCCTGCTTCTTTTCGGCCATCTGCCCAACGAGAAGGAGCTCAAGACATTCAGCTCGTATATTTCGGTAAAAAGAGACCTTCCCAACGGCTTCGTTGAGGATATGATACTTAAAGCACCGTCAAAGAATATCATGAACAAGCTGGCACGTTCCGTGCTGGCACTGTATTCCTACGACGATGAGTGCGAAAACAAGGGGCTTGAAAACGAGATGCGCATTGCTGTCAGCCTTATCGCCAAGATGCCTGTCATCATGGCAAACGCTTACCAGGTAAAGCGCAGGGTTTTCGATAACCAGAGCATGATAATGCACCCCATAAATTACGAGGAGAATACCGCACAGTGTATCCTCTCCCTTCTCCGTCCCGACAGACAGTATACCAAGGACGAGGCACAGATGCTGGATCGCCTCCTTATGCTTCAGGCTGAGCACGGCGGCGGAAATAACTCCACATTTACCTGCCGTGTCCTCACCTCATCGGGAACCGATCCGTATTCAGCCTATTCTTCGGCTATCTGTTCACTGAAGGGACCACGTCACGGCGGTGCTAACCTTGCAGTCATCAATATGCTCGATAACTTCAAGGCTAATATCAAGCACTGGGATAACGAGGGCGAGGTCGCAGACTATATTCGCAAGACTATACGCAAGGAGACCAACGACCATTCAGGTCTTATCTACGGCATGGGACACGCAGTTTACACTATCTCCGATCCCCGTGCTGTCATACTCAAGAAAAAAGCCTTCGAGCTTGCAAAGGGCAGAGAGATAGAGGCAGAGTTCAGACTTCTCGAAACTATCGAGCGACTTACTCCCGAGATATTCCTCGAACTCAAGGGCAGCTCAAAGGCAATGTGTGCCAATGTTGATATGTATTCGGGACTTGTTTACCGTATGCTTGGTATCCCCGACGAGCTCTTCACACCTCTGTTTGCAATTGCACGTATGGCAGGCTGGGCAGCTCACCGTATGGAGGAGATACTCACAGGCGGAAGAATAATCCGTCCTGCTTACAAGGCTATCGCAAAGGAAAAGGAATACATAAAGCTTTCCGAGCGTGAATGAATCCATATCCTATGAAAAAGATAACAGCTGTCATCACAGCCCTCTCAGTGGGGGCGGTGTCTTCGGGCTGTACCTTCGGTGCGAGCATAGATACTCTTATGACTCCGCCCAAGCTCAGCTCGGATCAGGAACAGATATATTCCGCATTGACCAAGTCTCTCGGAACTTCAAATATAAGCCTTAAATACCCTAAATCAGGAAAATATCTCTCCGCCTTCATAATCGAGGATATCGACGGCGACGGCGGCGATGAGGCTCTGGTGTTCTACGAGAGAAACAACCATGCGGCAGATGAGAACCCTCTTCGCATAAAGGTCCTGGAAAAAGAGGACGGTCAATGGAGCTCTGCCTATGATATTTCTGCGGCAGGCAGTGAGATAGAAGAGGTCATGATCTCAAGACTCGGCAATAACGACCGCGTCAACCTCATTATCGGCACAAGCCTTATCAACCGCTCGGAGAAGACAGTTTCCATATATGTCTACTCTGACGGAAAGCTCCTGGAGCCGCCTGAGTTCTCGGATAACAAGTCCTACGCCTATATCGATGTAACAGACCTCGACCTTGACGGTCAGTACGAGCTCCTAAGGCTTTTGGGCGCATCGGGAGAGAAAGGGGCAGTGGCTGAAACATTCAAGCTGGACAAGAGCGGTGAATACACACCGTCGTATATCGAGCTCAGCGATAAATTCAGCGATTTCGATATAAGCTACGGCAAGGTGGGAGACTCGGAAATGGGCGTTTATCTCGATGCTCTGTCGGGCACGGGCTCTGTACAGACGGATGTTCTGTACATGAAGGACGGTGCTCTGCACAAGGTCTTCGGTACTGCCGAGGAATCAAAGAGAACAAGCCGTCCCGCAGGCTGTACCTGCTTTGATGTTGACGGCGACGGAAGTATAGAGATACCAGTGCAGACTACTGCTCCGGGCTACGGAGATTCCCTTGAGAGCGCTCAGATGAAGCTCACAGACTGGATGCAGATAGGCAGTGAATACAAGTTCAAAAAGCGATATACATCATACTACAGCGTAAATGACGGATATATCTTCGTTTTCCCCGAAAAATGGGTGGGAAGGGTCACTGTCAGGCGCGACACCGTCAATGACGAGATAGTTTTCTGCGCGTACAGCAACGGAGAGATGGGAAGAGAGCTTCTCCGTATTTTCTGCGCCGGGGATGTGCCGTCACGGGAGGACAGACTGTCGGGAGGCTATATGCTCATGCATACCAAGGGCGAGACTGCTTACCTTGCGTTTATCCCCCAGAGCGTCGACACCGAAGGAGACGGACTTTCCATAACTATGGGCGACGCGGCTGTAGGCTTCAGATACAGAGACTGACATATCAAAGGAGTGAACACTGATGAAACGTATACTTATATGCGAGGACGAGGATACTATCCGAGAATTCGTTGTCATAAACTTAAAGCGCGCAGGCTATGATGTCGTGGATGTAAACTGCGGTGAGGCAGCCCTCAAGACCTTTGAGGCTGAACACGGCAACTTCGATATAGTCCTGCTGGATATTATGATGCCCGGTATAGATGGCTTTACGGTCTGCAAGAAGATCCGCGAAAAGAGCTCTACCATCGGCATAATCATGCTTACTGCAAGAACTCAGGAAATGGACAAGGTCAGCGGTCTTATGATAGGTGCTGATGACTATATCACAAAGCCCTTTTCACCATCGGAGCTCACTGCCCGTGTGGACGCTATATACCGCCGCGTTTGTATGAGCTTTATCAAGAATGAGAAGCAGTCTGTCATAGAGAGCGGACCCTTCGTGCTCAACCTGAAGAGCCGCACCGTCACCAAGGACGGTGTTCAGATAGAGCTGACTCAGGTAGAATACCAGATACTTGAGTATTTCATGAACAATAAGAATACCGCACTCGACCGCGCCAGCATACTTAATCATATCTGGGGCGAGAGCTATTACGGCGACGATAAGATAGTCGATGTAAATATCAGACGTATCCGTATGAAGATAGAGGAAGAGCCCTCTAACCCGAAGTATATCATTACTATCTGGGGCTACGGCTATAAATGGAATGATATGCAGTAATGGCTAAAAAGAGTATCACAAAGCGCTGGATATTCAATAACCTGGGTGTTGTTGTTCTTGCGCTTCTTGTAATAGATATGGCGATAATCTATGCGATACAGAACTATTTCTACAGCTCTGCAAAGCAGTATCTTGTATCAAAGCTCAACGCCGTAACAAGCGTTCTGAGCATGCATTCTCAGGACAGCTCAGCAAACTTCTCTGCGGAAATGCGGAAAATGCTGGAGACCTTCAATGAGAAGGACAAGATAGAGCTCATGGCAATAAACTCAAAGGGCAGAGTAGTGCTGACTTCATCGGGATTCTCTCCCGATGCTGACGACGTTATGCCCGATTTCGAGGAGGCTCTTGAAAAAAACGAGGGCTATGACGTGTACAAGCTGGGAAGCGGCGAGAAGGTGCTGGCAGTTTCCGTGCCCATAACCTCCATGAGCAATGAGTACAGCGCAGTGCGTATGGTAACGTCACTGACGGAGATAGACAACACCATAAAGAGCTATTCCGCCGCTGTGACAATGGTCTGTGTCACTATCATACTCATTATCGTCATTACAGGTCTGTATTTTGCAGGCTCTATCGTAAAACCCATAAGACAGATCAGCGGCATTGCCCGAAAATACGCTATGGGCGACTTCTCAACACGTATCGACAACGACAGCGATGATGAGATAGGCGACCTCTGTACTGCTATAAACAATATGGCTGACGAGCTTTCAACTGCTGAGGCTATGAAGAATGAGTTCATATCCTCTGTGTCACATGAGCTGAGAACTCCGCTTACCGCTATAAAAGGCTGGGCAGAGACTCTTATGATAGACGGCGGCGGCAGCCCCGACACCATGAAAAAAGGCGTCGGAGTAATCGTCAACGAGACAGAGCGTCTCTCTCAGATGGTAGAGGAGCTCCTTGACTTCTCGCGTATGCAGAACGGACATTTCACTCTTCAGAATGCCAATATGGATATTCTCGCAGAGCTCGGTGACGCTGTGCTCATATACAGCGACAAGGCGAGACGCGAGAATAAAGAGATAATCTATGACGAGCCTGATATGCTTCCTTTTGTTTTCGGCGACAAGAACCGTATCAGACAGGTTTTCATCAATGTTATCGATAATGCAGTGAAATATTCATCAGCAGGAGATACAGTGACTATAAAGGCCTATGAGAACGGCGGAAACGTCATAGTATCCGTAGCTGATACGGGCTGCGGAATAAAGAAATCCGACCTTGCAAAGGTCAAGACCAAATTCTACAAGGCAAATCATACGCGCCGCGGTTCGGGTATCGGACTTGCCGTTGCTGACGAGATAATCAGTATGCACGGCGGCTCGGTGGACATCGACAGCGAGGGTGAGGGACTCGGTACTACAGTTACCATAACCCTTCCTGCGGTAAAACAGTAACAATGATTGCGCTATAAGGTGAAACCATGGGAAAGAACAATACTACACAGGAAAAATTCAAGTCAAAGATAGGCGGCCAGGCTCTTATCGAGGGCATTATGATGCTCGGTCCGAATACGGGAGCTATGGCATGCAGGCTTCCCGACGGAAGTGTGGACCTCGAAACATGGGACGAAAACAACGGCAGGAATGCGCCGTGGTACAAAAAAGTTCCCCTTGTGAGAGGCTGTACCGGCTTCGTGACCTCCCTTGTCAAAGGATATAAGTACATGATGAAGTCTGCGGAAAAGCAGATACCCGAGGACGAGGAAGATGAAAAGGACAAGAAAGATAAAAAGTCCGAAGCAGCGGCTTCTGAAGCTGTTGACGGCAAGAACGGAAAAAAAGAGGAATCAGCCTACGATATAGTCATGTATATAGGTATACTCATTGGCGTCGTTATGGCTTTCGGACTCTTTATTTTCCTTCCCAAATGGATAGTGGGACTTATCCCGGGAGTCAAGGAACACCGCTTTGTGCGCTCTCTCCTTGAGGGAATAGTGAAAATAGTCATCTTTGTGCTGTATATGTACCTTATCAGCCTTATGAAGGACATAAAACGTCAGTTCATGTATCACGGCGCAGAGCACAAGACCATTGCCTGCCACGAGGCGGAGCTTCCCCTTACCGTGGAGAATGTCCGCAAGCAGACACGCTTCCATAAGCGCTGCGGTACAAGCTTTATATTCATAGTTCTCATAGTCAGCATATTCGTAATGTGCTTCGTGCCGTTCACTGTTACATGGCAGAGAATAGTTGCCTCACTGGTGCTGCTGCCACTGGTGGTGGGAGTATCCTATGAGTGTATAAGACTTGCAGGAAATAACGATAATGCATTTACACGCATACTTTCAGCTCCGGGACTTGCCATGCAGCGCATAACCACCAAAGAGCCAGACGACAGCATGATAGAGATAGCAATAGCTGCCCTTACTCCCTGTATCCCCAAGGATAAGGAGGAGGACAGGTGGTAAGCCGCAGGGAGCTTTTTGAAAAGTGCAGGGAGCTCATTGCACAGCGCGATGCGGAAACTGCCGATTTTGATACCAACTGTATATTTCAGGATCTGCTGGGTGAAAAAAATCCCATGTTCGCTCCTAAGCTCCCCGTGCCCGATGATAAGGCTCAGGAGATACTCTCCCTTGCGCAGAGGCGCTCAGAGGGCTATCCCCTGCAGTATCTTCTGGGACAGTGGGAATTCTGGGGCTGCAATTTCAAAATAGGTGAGGGAGTACTTATCCCGCGCCCCGATACGGAAACTCTTGTGGAGCAGGTCCTTGACATCTGCCGCAGGGAGAAAATGACAACACCAAAGATAGCCGACCTGTGCAGCGGAAGCGGCTGTATCGCAGCTGCCCTGAAAAAGGAACTGCCGCGGGCTGATGTGTACGCTGTGGAGCTGTCTGATAAGGCTCTGCCCTATCTGAGACAGAACATGGAGCTTAACGGCTGCGATGTTCACATTATAAAGGGCGACGTGCTGGAGTGCAGCACCGCAGATAAGCTTACAGAGCTTGATATACTGGTCAGCAATCCGCCTTACCTTACAGCTCGGGATATGACCGAGCTGCAAACAGAGGTCAGGCATGAGCCTGAGTCAGCCCTTTTCGGCGGTGAGGACGGTCTGGATTTCTACAGAGCCATGACAAGTCTGTGGAAAAGCTCCATAAAGACAGGGGGCTTCATAGCCTATGAATTCGGCATGGGACAGCACGATGACGTGAAAGCCATACTCGAAGAAAACGGCTTCACCGACGTTGAATTGCGCCGTGACGGCGGCGGGATAATCAGAACAGCTGCCGCAGTTAAAGCCGTTAGCCGTTAGCTGTATTTGCAGGGGATGACGTCCGCATCAGCCGGATATTGATCAAACGGCACAGAATAGCGGTATTTGAGCATATAAGCCTTGAATGAGAAGGCTGCGGACAGATTTATCTGTATTTTCAGAAAATTTAAAGCTTTATATAGTATATTACAGTACGGAGGAAATACCAATGGCAAAGAAGGAACTTGCAAAAAAGCTTACAGTAGTGAGAGTTACCACCAAGGAGGACAAGAAAACTGCCCTTGACGGTGCTCTCAAGCAGATAGAAAAGAAATACGGTGCAGGAGCTGTAATGCGTCTCGGACAGACCAAAACTCTCAATGTCGATGCTATACCCACGGGCTCAATGACGCTGGATATGGCGCTGGGTATAGGCGGTGTTCCGAGAGGACGTATCGTTGAGATATACGGACCGGAGAGCTCAGGTAAGACTACCGTTGCCCTGTCCATAGTCGCACAGGCTCAGAAGGCAGGCGGTGAGGCTGCTTTCATTGATGTTGAACACGCTCTTGACCCTGTTTATGCACAGGCTCTTGGAGTAAACATCGACGACCTCCTCGTTTCTCAGCCTGACAGCGGTGAACAGGCTCTTGAGATAGCAGAAGCCCTTATCCGATCAGGAGCTATCGACGTTATCGTTCTTGACTCTATCGCTGCTATGACGACCCGTGCCGAGATAGACGGCGAAATGGGCGATCTTCACGTTGGTCAGCTGGCAAGACTTATGTCTCAGGCTATGAGAAAGCTGACTGCTGCTATATCCAAGTCAAACTGCGTGGCTATCTTCATCAACCAGATACGTGAGAAGATAGGCGTTATGTACGGCAACCCCGAGACTACTCCCGGCGGACGTGCTTTGAAGTTCTATTCATCAGTCCGTATTGAGGTAAGAAAGGGCGAGGTCATCAAATCAGGAACAGATGTTATCGGAGCATGCACACGCTGCAAGATAGTCAAGAATAAGGTAGCTCCGCCGTTCAAGGAGTGCGAGTTCGACCTTATGTACGGCAGCGGTATCTCCCGTACAGGCGAGGTACTTGACCTTGCTGTAGACCTTGACATCATCAAGAAGGGCGGTTCATGGTTCAGCTACAACGACCAGAAACTGGGACAGGGACGCGACAACGTCAAGGAGCTTCTCCAGAACGATGAAAAGCTTATGAAAGAAATTGAGGAACAGATCCTTGCCCGCAAGGACGAGCTGAAGGCTGCTGCTCCAAAGAAGGGCAAGGCACCCGAGAAGGCTGTATCAGCTGCCGAGATCAGCTCTGAGGAGGGCGGCGAGTCTGCTTCCGATGAGGACGTTCTGGCTAATTTTGACGAAAACTTTGAGGAGTTCACTCCTGCTGAGGAATAATGAAAATAACCTCAGTTACAAAATACAAGGGCTCGACCTTTGAGGCGGAGCTTGATGACGGGCGCAAGCTCTATCTCCATGCGGATATAATCACGGATTTCGGTATCCGTGCAGGTATGGAGACAGACAGAGACACCCTCAGAAAGATAGTCTATGCCTCGAATTTCCGCAGAGCCTATCAGCGGGCACTGTTTCTGCTGGATTACAGGGATTATACCTATTCGGAAATGTTAAAAAAGCTGGTGGAGAACTACAAGAGTGAACCGCTTTGCACTGCGGTCATGAAAAGGCTCACCGAACACGGCTTCATCGATGATGAGCGCTATGCCGAGCGTATGGCGCGTAAGCTGGTGGAAATAAAACACTTCGGCTACAGGCGCTGTAAGCGCGAGCTTATGCAGAAGGGCATAAGCGGCTTTATAGCCGAGGACGCTCTTGTACCATATGAGGAAGTCTTCGGGGAGAACCTTGCGGAGCTTCTCCGCACGAAGCATTCCAGATATTTAACAGATATTGAGGACAGAAAATCAATAGAAAAGGTCAAAAACGCTCTTGTGCGGTACGGTTACGATTTTTCGGAGATAAACCGCGCCGTCAAGGAGTATTTCGAGAGCGCGGAGGACCTTGAGGAGGAAAACTGACATGGCGATCAAGGTGGGCATGGTATCACTTGGCTGCTCAAAAAATCTTGTGGACTCTGAGCGTATGCTCTACAAGCTGAAAAAGCATGGATACAAGCTTGTAACCGAGCCCGGGCTTGCCGATGTGGCAGTAGTCAATACCTGCGGCTTTATCAAGGCTGCAAAGGAGGAGGCTATCGACACTATCCTGGAGCTGGGAAAGCTCAAGGAGGAAGGCACTTTAAAGAAAATAATCATCACAGGCTGTCTCGTTGAGAGATATAAGGAGGAAGCTGCCGAGCAGTTTCCAGAGGCGGACGCTGTTATAGGTATCGGCGATACAAAGGACATCGTTGATGTACTGGACCGCGTTCTCGAAGACGAGCATGTGGTACGCTTCGCTCCAAAGCTTGAAGCAGAGCTCTGCGGCGAAAGGATAATATCCACGCTGCCATTTTTCACATATCTCAAAGCCGCAGAGGGATGTTCAAACTGCTGTACTTACTGCGCTATACCGCTCATAAGAGGAAAATTCCGCAGCGTTCCTATGGAAAAGCTCATTGAAGAGGCTGAATTCCTTGCTGCAAACGGTGTTACAGAGCTGGTCGTCATAGCTCAGGATACTGCACTCTACGGAAAAGACCTCTACGGTGAGCCAAAGCTGGCGGAGCTTCTCACCAGGCTCTGCAAAATAGACGGTCTTCGCTGGATACGAACTCTCTACTGCTACCCCGAGCGTATAACCGATGAACTTCTGGATGTTATCGCCCGTGAGGAAAAGATAGTGAAGTATCTGGAAATACCTATCCAGCACTGCAACGGTGATATACTGAAGCGTATGAACCGCTGGGGCGATACTGAAAAGCTTGAGGCTCTCTTTGCTCATATTCGTGAGAGAGTGCCGAATATAATTCTTCGTACTACCCTGATTACGGGTTTCCCAGGAGAGACAGAGGAGCAGTTTGAGGAGCTGGCTGAATTTGTCAAAAGAGTACGCTTTGACAGACTGGGCTGCTTTGCCTATTCCCGTGAGGAGGGCACAAAGGCTTACGACTTCCCGGATCAGATAGACGAGGAGACTGCCGCTCACCGTGCAGACATCATCATGGAGCAGCAGATGCTCATCAGCAGCGAGAACAACGAGAAACTTATGGGTACGGAGCTTACCGCAGTAGTCGAGGGCTTTGACAAGTTCGGCGAGTGCTGGTTCGGAAGAACGCCTCTTGACGCTCCCGATATTGATGGAAAGGTGTTCTTTACATCTGATAAGCCCCTTGAGATCGGCGATTACGTTAAGATCAGGATCACCGATACACTTGATTACGATCTGATAGGAGAGGTGATAAGCCAATGAACCTGCCAAATAAGCTGACTCTGCTAAGAGTCGTTCTTATTCCGTTTTTCCTGCTGTTTATGTATATAAGCGTGCCGCTTCACTATGGTATCGCCCTTGTGATATTTGCAGCAGCTTCAATTACCGACGCACTGGACGGAAAGATAGCAAGATCGCGCAATCTTGTTACGAATTTCGGAAAATTCCTCGATCCTCTGGCTGATAAGGTACTGGTAATAGCAGCTCTTACGGTTTTTGTAGAGCTTCCCGAGGTGAATATGGGTGCTATACCCCTTATCATAATCACTGCAAGAGAGTTCATGGTATCAGGACTCAGACTTCTTGCCGCAAACAGCGGCGTAGTCGTTGCAGCAGGCATCTGGGGCAAGCTGAAGACCGCCTTTACAATGGTGGCTATCATAGCCATACTGTTCTGGCTGTGTCTCTGCTTCGACTTCAGCATAGATTTCCCCGAAGTATTCAGAAATGCGGTGAATAATATCATTGTTCCCGTACTTGTATGGATCTCGACGATACTCACAGTTATATCAGGCGGAGTATACCTCAAGGGCTACTGGCACCTTATAGACTCCGACAAGTGATCCCCGAAAGGAGCATGAAAATGCAGCATTGTGCAGGTCAGATCAGGTATCTGGCAGCAATAAAAGAACTTAACGAAAAGGACGGGCAGGTGCGCTGCGTAAATATTTCACGCCACCTTGGCGTTTCGCGTCCCAGCGTCAGCAAAATGCTGAGGTGTCTGGCGAACTGCGGATACGTCTATGACGATTTCTGCAACAGCGTTGTGCTCACCCCCGAGGGTGAAGAGGCTGTGGAGGAGATATTTGCTTCATTTGACGAGGTTTATACCTTCTTCCATAAATTCCTCAAGCTCCCGAAAGAGCAGGCTCATGAACAGGCGCTGAAGTTCATCACGGATTTTCCTCAGGAAACCTGTGTGAGACTGAAAAAGATCGTAAGGCGCACATTAAAAAAACAGAATCAATAAAAAAACGGTACTCATTTTGAGTACCGTTTTTTATGTGATGAACTTTGTTTTATAACCTGATATTACATAAGCTCGCAGATGAGGTTCGAGAACTCAACAGGATCCTCAATGCTCATGCCTTCAATAAGGAGAGCCTGATCGTAGAGAAGCTTTGCGTACTTGCCAAGCTTGTCCTTGTCTCCGCTCTTGCTGAGCGACTGGAGCTTTCCGAATATTTCGTGATCGGGGTTGACCTCAAGAACTCGCTGAGCTTTTATCTTCTGGTCTGTAGGCATAGAGTTGAGTACCTTTTCCATTTCGAGAGAGATCTCGCCCTCGCTTGTAAGGCATACAGGGTGGGATTTGAGTCTCTGTGAGAGAGCTACCTTTGTTACCTTGCCGTTCAGAGCCTCCTGCATATCCTTGAGCAGGTCAGCACTTTCCTCTTCCTTAGCCTTCAGCTCTTCCTTCTTTTCGGGAGTTTCAAGGCCGAGGTCGTCAGCGGATACAGACTTGAACTCCTTCTCCTTGTACTGCATGAGAGCCTTTAATGCAAATTCATCGATATTGTCTGTGAGGTAGAGTATCTCGTAGCCGTTGTCCTTGACGAGCTCTGTCTGCGGGAGCTGTTCGATACGGGCTGCACTCTCGCCTGTAGCGTAGTAGATGTACTTCTGATCCTCGCGCATACCTGAAACGTATTCGTCGAGAGTTACAAGCTTATGCTCGTTTGATGAGGTGAACATGAGAAGATCCTGGAGCTTCTCCTTGTTCATGCCGAAGTCACTGTAAACGCCGTATTTCAGCTGTAAGCCGAATGCCTTCCAGAATTCCTCATACTTCTCACGCTCGTTCTTGAGCATTTTCTTAAGCTCGTTGCTGATAGTTTTTTCAATGCTCTTTGCGATGACTTTAAGCTGTCTGTCGTGCTGGAGCATCTCACGGGAGATATTCAGTGACAGATCCTCGCTGTCCACGAGTCCCTTGACAAAGCTGAAATAGTCAGGGAGCAGGTCAGCGCACTTGTCCATGATGAGTACGCCGTTTGAGTAGAGCTGAAGTCCCTTTTCGTACTCCTTTGAGTAGTAGTCAAAGGGAGCCTTTGAAGGTATATAGAGAAGTGCATTGTATGCAGGCATTTCGTTGCTGATGTGTGAATACTTCAGCGGTGCATTGTAATCGAAGAACTTCTCGGTATAGAAGTGCTTGTAGTCCTCTTCCTTGAGCTCGTTCTTGTTCTTTTTCCAGAGAGGAGTCATGCTGTTGAGAGTCTCGACTTCGATGTAATCCTCATATTCAAGGGGCTTTTTAGCCTCCTTTTCCTCCTCGGTCTGCTCCTTTGGACGGCTGTGGGATACCTCCATTTTGATAGGGAAGCGGATATAGTCGGAGTACTTTGTGACCAGTGACTTTAATCTGTACTGGTCGAGAAATTCGCCGTAGTTCTCGTCATCGGTATCGTCGAGAAGCTCAAGGATGATCTCGGTACCTGCGGTCTTCTTGTCGGCTTCTGTGATAGTGTAGCCATCAACGCCCTCGGACTCCCACTGGTAAGCCTTGTCGCTGCCGTAAGCCTTTGAGATAACGGTGACCTTCTTTGCGACCATAAAAGCGGAGTAGAAGCCTACACCGAACTGACCGATTATCTGGTTGTCGTCTTCAAGCTTGTTCTCGTTTTTGAACTTGAATGAACCGCTGTTTGCGATAGTACCGAGGTTGTTTTCAAGCTCCTCCTCGGTCATACCGATTCCGTTATCGGTAATTTTGAGGGTACGGTTGTCCTTGTCAGCGGATATCCATATAGCGAAGTCGTCTTTATTGAGTCCGACCTTGTCGTCGGTAAGAGATTTGAAGTACAGCTTATCTATAGCGTCACTTGCGTTGGAGATAAGCTCGCGGAGGAAGATCTCCTTATGAGTATAGATCGAGTGGATCATCATATCCAGCAGTCTTTTGGACTCTGCTTTGAACTGTTTTGTTTCCATTTAAAACATCTCCGTAGTAGATTTTAGCACTCTGTCTCTTAGAGTGCTAAATAAAGTATATATCTTTTGCAGGTGCAAAGTCAAGAGTAGAAGGAAATGTTTACAATTTGTTCATATTTGCATCCGATTCATCTTGACAAAACCCTGCGAGATAGTATATAATAGTTTTTAGAGCTTAGAGTTAATAACTGAAAAAGGCGTAGCAGTCAGAGTAGCTTTTCTGCGGACTTTCAGAGAGTGTGCGTTCGGTGTGAGCACATAGTCGGGAGAAGTGAAGTGCGGCTGTCAGCTTCGGCAGGGAAGCGCGTGAGCGTGTGTATCTGTCGGCGTTTCGTCCGCGTTAAGGATAAGATGAGTTCAAGACGGAGTGGAAACGTGCAATTGCGCCTCCGAGGTATAACCTCGGGGGCTTTATTTTTTGCCATGACAACGACTACATACTGTGATTTGATTCGATCAGTAAAAAGGAGGACAGATATGAATATAATAAAATATCCCTCGGACGAGGCGGTAAACGAAGCCGTAAAAAACGACAGCCGTCTTCTCGGCGCAGTAAGCCTTGACGGCGAAACAGCTTACGTCGGCACAGCGGACTCAGCAGGGGATCACATCGCACTCCTTGAGGCATTCGGAGTTGAAAGGCTTTCGGGTTTTTTCAGACTCAGCTTTGACAGCGTCACAGCGGACTGGACTTTTTCCTGTCCGTGGAAATATAAGGGCATCGAGGACAACAAGGAGAGGTTGGGCGCATACTACCGCGACGGACTCAGCATGATACCTGAGTTTCTGGTGATGTTCGGATATTTCTCAAAGCTGAATATAAAGAACGCTCCGCCCGAGATATGGGAATTCTGAATAAGCTGAAAAAATGGGAGGATATTATCCGTCTGAAAAATAAAAAATAGACCTTTGGGTGCGCATTGTGCGCCCTTACAACATAAATATACTGGAGGAAATAATAATGCAGATCTATAATTCATTATCACATAAAAAAGAGGAATTCGTTCCCCACGTTGAGGGCAAGGTAAATATGTACACCTGCGGACCTACTGTGTACCATTATGCTCACATAGGCAACCTCAGAAGCTACATCATGGAGGATATACTTGAAAAGTACCTCCGCTTCACAGGCTATGACGTTAATCGTGTTATGAACATAACCGATGTAGGTCACCTCACCAGCGACGGCGACACAGGCGACGACAAGATGCTCAAAGGCGCTAAGCGTGAGCACAAAACTGTTATGGAGATAGCAAAGTTCTACACAGACGCTTTCTTCGGCGACTGTGAAAAGCTCAACATCAAGAAGCCTGACACAGTTGTCCCTGCAACTACTTATATCGACGAATTTATCCGAGTTATAAGCACTCTCATGGAAAAGGGCTATGCTTATGAGGCAGGCGGAAACATCTACTTCGACACCTCGAAGCTTGACAAGTACTATGTTTTCAACGATTTCAACGAGGAAGACCTTGCAGTAGGCGTTCGTGAGGGCGTTGAGGCTGACGAGAACAAGAGAAATAAGGCTGACTTCGTACTCTGGTTCACCAAGTCCAAGTTTGACGACCAGGAGCTTAAATGGGACAGCCCATGGGGTATCGGCTACCCCGGCTGGCATATCGAGTGCTCATGCATAAGCATGAAGAACAACGGCGAGTATCTGGATATACACTGCGGCGGTATCGACAACGCTTTCCCTCATCACACCAACGAGATAGCTCAGTCTGAGGCATATCTGGGACACAAGTGGTGCAATTACTGGTTCCATGTTCTCCACCTCAACACCAACAGCGGCAAGATGAGCAAGAGCAAGGGCGAGTTCCTGACGGTATCACTCCTTGAGGAAAAGGGCTACAAGCCTGTGGTATACCGTTTCTTCTGCCTGCTCTCTCATTACAGAAAGTCACTTGTATTCTCATGGGAGAATCTTGACAACGCTGTAGCTGCCTACAACAAGCTCATAGAGAAGATAGCTCCTCTTACAAAGGAGAACAGCGGCGACATCGACAAGGCTGAGTACGATCGCCTTATGAAGGACTTCACAGACGCTCTTGATAATGACATAAACACTGCTATGGGCATAACGGTAATATATGATGTTCTGAAGTCAAAGGCAAATGCGGCTACAAAGCTCGCTCTTATCGAGAAGTTTGACGAGGTACTCGGACTTGACCTTATCGCAAATGCAAAGGAGATTGCAGACAACGCCGGTGCGGATTCTGCTGACATACCTGTCGAGGTCATGGAGCTTGTTGAACAGCGCAAGGCTGCACGTAAGGACAAGAATTTTGCCCTTGCAGACGAACTCCGCGACAGGATTGCGGCTCTTGGCTATGAGGTCAAGGAGACAAGACAGGGCACGGAGATAAATAAGCTCTGATACAAATTCATAATGCTTAATGCATAATTCATAATTATAAGTGTCCGCCTTTAGGCGGACATATTGAATAAAGCTGTCAGCGCAAGCTGACACATTAATTATGCATTATGAATTGTGAATTATGAATTAAATAAACGGAACGGAGAATATCCAATGGCAAGACTTTATCCCCTTTTCAGCTCCAGCAAGGGAAACTCATCCTTTATCGGCACCGAAAAGGGCGGCATACTCATAGACTGCGGTGTAAGCTTCAAGCGGCTCAGTGAAGCCCTTGAGGTCAACCACATTCCCCTGAGTGCTATACAGGGAGTGTTCATAACCCATGAGCACTCCGACCATGTTGCAGGACTTGCAATGCTGACAAAGAAGACAGGAATGCCTGTATACGGTCAGAAGCGCACATTGCAGCGGCTCTGTGATGCAAACAGGATAGCCCCTGCCTCTCACGTAATCGATATGACGGGAAAGAAAATAAGCTGCGGCGGCAGCGAGATAAGCTGCTTCAATACCCCACATGACGCCATACAGAGCTGCGGCTACAGGATACATACCTCAGATGATAAGTACTGCGCGATATGCACCGACTTAGGACACGTTACCCCTGAGGTGGACAACGCGCTGACAGGCTGCCGCATGGTGCTTATCGAAGCAAATTACGACGACTATATGCTCCGCACAGGTCCGTATCCGCTGTATCTCAAGGAACGTATACTCTCAATGAACGGGCATCTTTCCAACGACGACTGCGCCGTGCAGGTGGGGAAGCTCATAGAGCGCGGAACTACACATTTCCTTCTGGGGCATCTCAGTCAGGACAACAATCGTCCGAATATAGCGGACAGCACCGTACAGCGAAGCCTTGACCGCTTTGCGAGAGGAAGGGACTACCTTTTGGGGGTAGCTCCCGTGGAAACCAGGGGAGGAGCAGTGATATTCTGATGAATATTAACCTTATCGTCATAGGCAGGCTTAAGGAGGAATATCTCCGCAGTGCCTGTGCAGAGTATATAAAAAGGCTGGGAAGATACTGCAATTTCGAGCTCCATGAGCTTGACGAGTGCCGGCTCAGCGATAATCCATCGGATAAGGAGATAGCAGCTGCTCTTAAAAAGGAAGCGGAGCAGATAAAGCGTTTCGCAAAGGGCATGATAGTGCCTATGTGTATCGAGGGCAAGCAGCTCACAAGCCCCGAGCTCTCGGAGAAGATAGTCTCCGCAGGAGTCAGCGGTCAGAGCACCGTATCCTTCATAATAGGAAGCTCCTTCGGGCTTGACCCCGAGATAAAGGCTATGGGAACGCTTAAGCTCTCCATGTCAAAGATGACATTCCCTCATCAGCTTGCAAGAGTAATGCTGCTGGAGCAGATATACCGCGCATTCCAGATAGCAGAGGGCGGAAAATACCATAAGTGACAAAAACGGACTCCAAAGGTCCGTTTTTTGCATTATATCGATGAATGAGCAGTATTGTACTTGACAGCAAACAGCACCTGTGATATAATTAAAAGATACTATGGATTTTTATGCGCATTTGGCGGAAACTCCGTCATTACGCCTTTCAAGGAGCAATAAATGAGTACGATAAAAGAGCTGTATGCTTACAGACAGATGATATTCAGCCTTGTGAAAAAGGACCTCCGCGGACGCTATAAGGGCTCGGTGCTGGGCTTCCTGTGGACCTTTATAAACCCTCTTTTCCAGCTGATAGTATATACGATAGTTTTCTCGAAGATACTTCGCAACGACATACCAAGGTATTATCTTTACTTGTTCGTGGCGCTGATACCGTGGATATTCTTCTCCTCATCAATTACGGTGGGAGCGGCTTCCATTGTGGCACAGAAGGACCTCGTCAAGAAGATCTACTTCCCGAGAATGGTCATTCCGATATCCTATGTCACCAGCTGCTTTGTGAATATGCTGCTGTGCTTCATAGTCATATTCGCAGTAATAATAGTTACGGGAGCAGGGATAAACTTTCTTGCGATACTCACCCTGCCCGTCATAATGATAGTGGAGTATATATTTGCACTGGGCATGGCTATGATAGCTTCGGCAGTAACGGTATACTTCAGGGATTTAGAGCATATCCTGGGCATCGTGGCAATGGCGTGGATGTACCTTACCCCCGTTGTGTATTCCAAGTCTATTGTCCCCGAAAAGTACCTGCCGCTGTTCAATCTCAATCCCATGACGCATATCATCGACTGCTACAGAACAGTGCTTTATGAGAAGCAGATCCCCGACCTTTCAGCACTTCTCTGGGCGGCAGGTCTGGGAGTATTCTTCCTTATATTCGGTGCATTCGTATTCAACAAGCTTCAAAGGCATTTTGCGGAGGAACTCTGATGGCAGAAAATGATATTGCAATAGAGGTCAGAAATGTGACCAAGAGCTTCAAGGTGTATCTCGACAAGGGAGCACAGCTCAAGGAGAGACTTCTCTTCCGCAAGCGCAGCAGATATGAGGAGCGCAAGGTGCTCCGCGGAATAAGCTTTGACGTTAAGCGCGGAGAGGCTATCGGACTTATAGGACATAACGGCTGCGGCAAGAGCACTACACTGAAGCTCCTCACAAGGATAATGTATCCCGATGAGGGAACAATAAAGCTCAAGGGCAGAGTTTCAAGCCTTATCGAGCTGGGAGCAGGCTTTCACCCCGATATGAGCGGCAGAGAGAACATCTATACCAACGCCGCTATTTTCGGTCTCACCAAAAAGGAAATAGATGCCCGTATCAATGAGATAGTGGAGTTTTCCGAGCTGGCGGAGTTCATCGACAACCCTGTCCGTACATACTCCTCGGGTATGTACATGAGACTGGCATTTTCTGTCGCAATAAATGTGGACGCGGACGTGCTGCTCATCGATGAGATACTCGCCGTTGGTGATGCAAATTTCCAGACAAAGTGCTTCAACAAGCTCAAGGAGATAAAGGCGCAGGGCACGACCATCGTCATAGTTTCCCATGCTCTCGGTCAGATAGAGCAGATTTGCGATCGTGCTATATGGATACATGAGGGACTTATCAGGGCTGAGGGACCGCCTAAGGAGATAGACCTCGAATACCTCGACTATATGAGCAGAAAAATGCAGGAGAAAAACAAGTCAGAGGAGGACAGCAGCGATTCTGAGCCATCTGAGGACGAGGCAGGAAAGCGCTGGGGCAGCGGCGAGGTGCGCATCAGAAAGGTGCGCTCATTCAGTGCTGACGGCAGCGAGCAGAATGTTTTCCGTACAGGCGAGGATATAAGGCTCACCATAGACTATACCGTGAAAAAGCCCGTAAAAGACGCGGTATTCGGCTTCGGTGTCTTTGACATGAACGGTGTTCAGTGCTACGGCACGAATACAAGGATAGACAAGCAGCCCGACATCAACATCAGTGAGAGCGGTACGGCGGAGATACTGCTCAGAAACGTTGAGCTTCTCGGCGGCGAGTATAATATCGACATCGCCATCGAGCAGGGCGAAGGCATACCTATTGACTATTTCCGTCAGGCATACAGGATACAGATAATATCGGCATTGGGCGATGTGGGAGTATCCCGCATCGAACACACATGGAATCTCAAGAGGTAAAAAAATGAGTAATATATCGCAGTTAATAGAGAGTATAAAGAATCAGAAGGGCATCAAGGGTGCAGTGAAAAGAAAGCTTTTCGGCTGGCTTTTTGCAGGACTGGAATCAATGGAGGATAAGTTATCCGAGCTCAGTAAAGACGATGAAAGACTGAGGACCGACTTTGAGGCTGCCTGCGTCAATCTCAGGAACAACAATACCCTCATAGAGCGCATTGCAAGCGAAGAGGAGTTCCTCAAAAGCAAGCTGAGCTCTGTGGAAAAGAAGATGAAGGCTGCTCCCGTGCAGAGTGCTTCTGCGGGAGCGGTACAGACAGCTGAGCCTGCTGCTGTGAGCAGCGGCTCGGATTACGATGACATCGACTATTTTGATTTTGAGAATCACTTCCGCGGCTCTATCGACAGCATAAAGAAGGCTCAGGAGTTCTATCTGAAGTACTACCGCGATAAGAAAAGGGTAGTGGACATCGGCTGCGGCAGGGGAGAATTCCTCTCTCTCATGCAGGATAACGGTATTCCTGCCGAGGGCGTCGACATCTATGAGCCCTATACTGAATACTGCAATATGAAGGGGCTTAAAGCCACCTGCGGCGACGGCTGCGACTTCCTCGAAAGGACCGAGGGCGTTGACGGTATCTTCGTGGGACAGGTGGTTGAACATCTGAAGCCCTATCAGATAATACGCCTTTGCAATACTGCATATGAGCGTCTTGAGGACGGCGGCTGTATCATTCTTGAAACGCCTAATCCCACATCGCTGTCCATATATACCAATGCATTCTACATCGACCCGTCCCATATAAAGCCCGTCCATCCGCTTACCCTTAAGTATTACCTGGAAAAGGCAGGCTTTAAGGACATCGAGATAATATATACAGAAAGCAGCAGACCGCCCTTTGAGATACCTCCTCTGAAATGTGCAGAGGCAGAGAATACGGCTGAATTCAATGAGGCGATGAAACGCGTTTCCGACATGATATTCGGAAGTCAGGATTACGCGATAGTAGCCGTAAAGAAAGGATAAATCATGGAAAACGGAAGTATTAATATCGAAGAGATAATGGCTGAAATAAAACAGAAGATAAAGGAGCAGGGACTTACAGCGGATATGCTCAGCTTTGAGGACGTTCCCTATAAAAAGAACGCTCAGAGCGGCTCATCTTCGGAAGCCCTTGACTATATCAGCACTCATTACTATATACAGCCCTACAAGGAGCTTCAGGGAAACGGCATCAAGGTCTTCTTCAAGAAGGTGCTCAGAAAGCTGATGAAGTTCTATGTTGAGCCCGTAGTATTCGAGCAGAACGACTTCAACGCAAATGCGGTAACAGTTATGAAGTCGCTTTCGGAAAGCAAGTCTGAGGATATGAGCAGCAGAGTTGAGACTCTTGAGCTTGCTCACAAGGAGCTTATGATACGTCTCGATAAGCTTGAGCGTGAAAACGCAGAGCTCCGCAGCAGACTCAGCGGGGAGAGCAAGTAATGAGAGTAGTTCAGTTACTGCCTACCCTTTCTTTCGGCGACGGCGTAGGAAACGATGCTATAGCGCTTAAGGAGATAATCGGCAAAATGGGCTATTCCACTGATATTTATGCCGAGAATATCGACAAGAGGCTTCCTGAGGGCACTGCCATAAAGGCAGATAAGCTCTGTGACCTTAAAAAGGACGATGTGCTCATATACCACAAGTCCACAGGTACAGACCTTTCCTTCAAAATAGACAGCTACAAGTGCCGAAGAGTGATGATATACCACAACATCACACCGCCTGATTTCTTTCGTCCATACAGCCCTTCGGCAACACAGCTTACTGAGTACGGCTATAAGGGCGTCGAGTATCTCCGCGACAAAATGGACTATGTTCTTGCGGTGTCGGAGTACAATAAGTCAGAGCTCATCAGAATGGGATATACATGCAGAATAGATATAAGCCCGTCACTGACGAAGTTCGAGGACTATGAGCAGGCTCCCGATGAAGCCACAATGAAGAAGTATAAGGACGGCAAGAAGAATATCATATTCGTTGGAAGGATAGCTCCCAATAAGAGACAGGAAAATGTTATCCGCGCCTATGCCTGCTACAGAAAGCTTAATCCCGATTCGAGACTTATACTTGTGGGCTCGGCAAACGGCATGGAAAATTATAACGAGCGCCTTGTGAAGTACGTTAACGCTCTCGGACTCAGCGATGACGTCATATTTACGGGACATATAAAGTTCAGCGAGATACTGGCATATTACCACATCGCTGACGCTTTTCTGTGTATGAGCGAGCACGAGGGACTGTGTGTACCGCTTGTTGAGTCCATGTTCTTCGGAGTTCCCATAATCGCTTACAATACCAGCGCTATCGGCGAGACTCTCGGCGGAAGCGGCATACTCCTTGACGATAACGACCCCGTATTCACTGCGGCAGTCATGGACAGGCTCCTCACCGATGACAAGCTCCGTGAGAGCGTCATCGAAGGACAGCGCAAGAGACTGGAGTACTTCTCATACGAGCGACTTAGCAATATTTTTGAGACAAAGCTGCAAGCCTTTATTGATGGCAAAACAGCTGCCCTATAAGGATACTGAGATGAAAAAAATTGGATTTGTTATCCCGTGGTACGGAGAGAATATCCCCGGCGGAGCTGAAATGGAGCTCCGCGAGGTCACTGACCATCTCCATGAGGCGGGAGTAGACCTTGAGATATTGTCCACCTGCATAAAGGACGCAGGCTCGGACTGGAGCGAAAATTTCAACAAAGAGGGCGTGGATAAGACTTCAAAGGGCATCACCGTAAGGCGATTCAGGGTTGAAAAGCGTGATACTGCTGCATTTGACGCAGTGAACGCAAAGCTGATGAAGGGTCACCGCATAACACCTGCCGAGGAGGATATATTCCTGTCGGAAATGGTGAACTGCCCTCAGCTCTATGAATATATGACTGAGCACAGCGAGGAGTACTCCCTGTTCGTGTTCATACCATATCTGCTGTGTACAGCATATAACGGCGCTAAATTATTTCCTGAGAAGTCGATTTTCATACCCTGCTTCCACGATGAAGCCTATGCCTATATCAACCGCTACAAGGAGCTCTTTCCAAAGACCGCAGGCATGATATTCAATGCCCGTCCCGAGGCTGAGCTGGCAGAGAGACTTTTCGGCTTCTCTCATAGCGGCACAAAGACTATCGTAATGGGAATAGGCATGGATACGGGAATAGTTCCCGATGCAGCAGCTTTCCGCAGAAAATTCGGCATCGACAGCCCTTTCATCATTTACGCGGGACGCAAGGACGAGGGCAAGAATGTCCACACCCTTGTGAAGTACTTTTCGGAGTACATCAAACGACGTGATACCGACCTCAGGCTGGTACTCATAGGCGGCGGAAGCATAGAGCTCCCTGCTGATTTAGTAAAGCAGAAGCGAATAATCGACCTTGGATTCGTTGACAAGCAGGATAAGTACAACGGACAGGCAGCGGCAGAATTCCTATGTCAGCCGTCAAGAAACGAGAGCTTCTCACTTGTTATAATGGAGAGCTGGCTCTGCGGACGTCCCGTGCTTGTGCACAGCGGCTGCCCTGTCACAAGGAATTTCGTATCGGAATCCAACGGAGGTCTGTACTTCGGGGATTACTTTGAATTTGAGGGCTGTACCGACTGGTTCATCGCCAATAGGGACAAGGCTCGGCAGATGGGAATAAACGGCGGAGATTATGTCCGCAGCAATTTTGCATGGGACGTTATAGTTGAAAAGTACAGGAAGTTTTTCAGAGAGGTCGTCGGAGAAGAATGAAAAGGATCGCACTTGTAAATCAGAGATACGGACTTGAAGTCAACGGCGGCTCGGAGTACTATACCCGTCTTATCGCAGAGCGCCTCACAGACCATTTTGAGGTGGATGTCATTACCACAAAGGCTCTGGAGTATACCACATGGGATAACTACTATAAAGCCGATGAGGAGGACATAAACGGAGTCCATGTGCTTCGCTTTCCTGTGGCAAAGCCCCGTGCAAAGGACTTCAACGATTTCAATGGCAAATACCTCAATTCGGGCACAGCAAACTATAATACCGAGACAGAGGAAAAGTGGTTCGAAAAGCAGGGACCGTATTCCCCTGCGGCAATAGACTATATCCGTGAGAATAAGGATAAGTACGAGGTATTCATCTTTGTTACCTATCTCTATTACCTTACGGTAAAGGGACTTCCCGAGGTAGCTGAAAAAGCTATACTCATACCCACTGCCCATGAGGAGCCCTTTATACATTTCAAGACCTATGAGACGTTCTTCAAGCTCCCTAAGGCGTTCGTTTTCCTCACAGACGAGGAAAAAGCGCTGGTGCAGGGACTTTTTGACTGTAAGGACATACCATGCCGCGTCATGGGCACGGGAGTTGAAGTTCCCTGTGAGCCCGATGAAGCAGGCTTCCGCAGTAAATACGGCATCGACGGCGATTACATCATATATGTGGGACGTATCGACGAGGGAAAATGCTGTCCCGAGCTGTTCAGATACTTTCAGGAGTACAAAAAGCGCCGTCCCGACAGCAGACTGAAACTGGTGCTTATGGGAAAGCCTGTCTGCGAGATACCAAAGGACAAGGACATCATAAGCCTCGGCTTTGTCAGCGAGGAGGACAAATTCAGCGGAATATCAGGCGCAAAGTGCCTTGTACTGCCATCGGCTTTCGAGAGCCTTTCCATATCCGTCCTTGAAGCAATGACACTTTCCGTACCTGTTATCGTAAACGGCGTTTGCGAGGTGCTGAAGGGACACTGCGTAAAGAGCAACGGCGGACTTTACTATACTGACTACTTTGAATTTGAGGGCGTACTGGACTATGTGTTCACACATGACAGGGAATACGCTATAATGCGCCGCAATGCCGAAGCCTATGTTGAGAACAACTACCGCTGGGAGGTAATAATGCGCAATTTCAGGGAGGTAATCGACGGGATATGAGCGGAAAGAAAAAACATAATTTTTACAGACCGGAGATACAGGACCTGCTGATAGCCGCTTTTGCTGTTGTTGTACTTCTCCTCAATCTCCGTATGGTTGGAAAGTGCTATAATCCCTTCGTTTTCAATGACGAGGCAGGCTACTGGACTCACGCCTATACTATGGCAGGCTACGACTGGAGAGGAATGTCCTCTACTCTTGCGTGGTATTCATACGGCTACAGCTTCATGCTTGTGCCGCTGATAAAGCTTATACACGACCCCGTTACCCTCTACCGTGCAGCACTTGTTCTCAATGCGGTCTTCGTGACGCTGACCTATCTTATGTTCGTGTATATACTGCGTTTCCTGTTCCCGAAGCTGAAAAAAGCCGAGGCAGGATTTGCAGCGGCTGCGGCAGCTCTCTACACCTCATATCAGCATAATTCGGGCATAGCCTTTTCCGAGACAGCCCTTCTCTTAGTCACCACTCTTGCGGTGTTCGTGCTTGTACGTGTGATGAAGCGGCCTACATACCTCAATCTTGCCTGCTTCGGAGCAGTTTGTGCATATCTTTTTATGATACATAACCGTACCATAGGCATAGGCGCATCAGCAGTGCTTGTGGTTATACTCTGCGTTTTCTTCAAAAAGACAGACCTTCGCCATGCAGCTGTATTCCTCGGAGTGTTTCTTGCAGGAATGGTGGCTGACCATATCATACATCATCAGCTTGAGATATACCTGTGGGTATCTGGCAAGGCAGGCGGCGGAAACGATTCGGGAAGCATAATGACCAAGATAAAGGTTTCCGTATCCTCAGTGGACGGCTTGAAGAAGCTCCTTTCCATAATGGCTTCACAGGCTTTTTCAGCCTTTGCAGGTACATTCTGTATCGCACTGTTTGCATTATGGGCGATATTCAGAAGACTTCTCGGCACATTGACAGAGTGCATAAAGGCAGTGAAAAAGAAGAAAAAGCGTCAGTTCAGCAGACTTGTCGACGAAAAGCTCTTTGTGCTTCTGTTCATATTCTGCGCATTTATCGCAACATGGCTCATAAGCAGCGTATTCATGACCGAATTCCAGCGTGTTGACCACATTATCTATAACCGCTACTATGACATAACCGTGGGACTGCTGATAATGACGGGTATATGCTTCATGCTTGAGGCGGACAAAAAGGACTTCATGTTCGTTTTGGCGATGCCTGTGATAATGCTTGCGGGAGCAAGCCGTGCCGCTATTCTTATGAATGGCGTTGCAACACATATTTTCAGCAGAGTATGCGCTCCTGCTGTAAGCTGGTATTACGACAAATACGGCGAAAACTTCTATGCATACGCTGTTTTTGCGGCAGCAGTTTTCGGTATAATACTGCTGGCAGAGCTCTGTATCAAAAAGAAGAATATCGGTCTCTGTGCAGTATCGGTCATTATTGCAGGGATGTTCACAAGTTTCATGCCTGCGGCAAGAGTTGATATTTTCAACAATCAGCGAGCCTACAAGGGTGACCGCGAGATGTTTCAGCGCATAAGGGAGACTGAGGGCGCAGAGTTCTATGTGACTCCCGATACAGGTGCATTCATATCCTTTGTGCAGTACATGATACCCGACAAGAAAATAAGCTTTGTCTACAATCCCGATGAGCTCGGGGAGAACGCATACATAATCGCTGACAAGAAAGAGATAGTGAATATGCGCGACCGTGAAGTGGCAGATTCCTCAGACAGGCATATCGTCTACAGAAACGTGATAAAGGCGGAGCACGATCAGGTGGAAATACCGCTTTCGTATATGAACCTTTTCAACCCAAGCTGTTACATTGCCGATGAGGACGTGATACAGAGCGATCCGAACAGCAATTATCTCTGCTTCGGTCCGTATCTTGAGCTCGATGAGGGAGAATACACCTTCTCGCTGGATATGGACATGGAGTCAAATATGTCATCGGCAGAGCCGATAGGATTTGTTGAGGTAAGAAGCGACTCAGGCACCAATGTTCTCGACCATGCTGATATAACCGACAGCATCATAAACAGCAGCGGCAAGGCTGAGATAGAAATAAAAGCCGATGTTGAGGAGCAGGTCTCAGACATTGAGATAGTAGTATTTCTCTATTCTCCTGATTCTGTCAAGGCACAGCTGAATTCCATAAAAGTTAACACGGAGGAAGACTAAATGAAGCTTATCATACAGATACCATGCTATAATGAGGAAAAGACTCTGGAGCTGGCTTACAACGACCTGCCCAGACATATAGACGGCATCGACACCATAGAATACCTTATAATCAATGACGGAAGCAAGGATAATACCGTAGCCCGTGCACGTGAGCTGGGCTTTCATCATATAGTTTCCTTCAAGCGCAACAAGGGACTTGCCAAAGGCTTTATGGCAGGCATCGACGCCTGTCTGCACCTCGGCGCTGATATAATCGTGAACACAGATGCCGATAACCAGTACTGCGGCGCGGATATTGAAAAGATAGTCCGCCCTATACTTGACCAGAAGGCAGACATCGTTATCGGTGAAAGACCTATCGACCAGACAGAGCATTTCTCATGGAAGAAGAAAAAGTTCCAGCACCTCGGAAGCTGGGTAGTCCGCGTGGCTTCGGGCACTGATATTCCAGACGCTCCCAGCGGCTTCAGAGCCTATTCCCGTGATGCAGCTCTTAGGCTGAATGTTGTCAACGAGTATACCTATACCCTTGAAACTATCATACAGGCAGGCAACAATAAAACTGCCATGACATCTGTTCCCATAAGAACAAATCCCGAGACACGTCCCTCACGTCTGTTTTCGAGCATGTGGCGCTATATGAAGCGTTCTTCCACAGTCATTACACGTTCATTCGTTATGTATAAGCCCCTTGCATTCTTTATGTCCATCGGACTTGTACTTATGCTTTTCGGTGCCATACTCGGCATACGCTTCCTCATACTTATGCTGATTGGCGAAGGTGACGGACATGTTCAGTCCCTTATCCTCACAGCTATACTCATAATGATGGGCTTCCAGACCATAACTATCGGACTCCTCGGAGACACTATTTCCGCAAACAGAAAGCTCCTTGAGGACGTACAGTACAGAGTAAGGAAAATGGAATGCGGCAAGAGTGACGAGGAAATGAAGAATGAAAAGGCTGAGTGATATAAAGGGCAGGCGTATTCTCTACGTCGCTACAAAAAACAGCGATTATCTCAGACTTGTACAGGAAATAGAGCTGCTTCGCAAGGCAGGCAATACTGTTACTGTCATAAGCTCGGACAAAAAGAGCTACATAAAGCGGCTCATGTATGTTTACCGCAGACTGCTCAGTGTGGATATGAACGACTTTGATATGAGCTTCATAGGCTTTGCGCCACAGCTGGTAATACCGCTTTTCCGCAGAAAGCTGAGAAAAAAGCCGCTGGTCATGGACTTTTTCATATCCATGTACGATACCCTGTGCTTTGACAGAAAGATATTCGGAAAGAAAAGCCTTATGGGACAGCTCCTCAGACTTGTTGACAAGCGTACACTTGCAGCTGCCGACCTTGCAATATGCGATACAAAGGCTCACGGAAGCTACTTTTGCAGGGAATTCGGTTTCCCTTCCGATAAAATGAGCGTTCTGTACCTTGAGGCCGACAGCAGCATATACTATCCCCGTGAAGTCCCGAAAAACAAGGATTTTACCGTGCTCTACTTCGGCAGTGTGCTCCCTCTTCAGGGGGTATCGGTCATACTGAAAGCCATAGACCTTCTGAAGGACGAGGAGGGGCTTCGCTTCGTATTTATAGGACCTCTCGGCAAAAAGAACGTCCGTACAGGCGAGAATATCACGGAGTATATCAACTGGCTTCCGCAGGAGGAGCTTGCGGAGAAGATAGCAGGTGCAGACCTGTGCCTCGGCGGACATTTCGACGGCAGTATTATGAAGGCAAGGCGCACCATTGCAGGAAAGACCTATATCTACCGTGCTATGGGCAAGCCTGTCATTCTCGGTGACAATCCTGCCAATCATGAGCTTTATTCCGAGGGCGATGATGGAGTGTATTTCTGCGAGATGGGCAGTCCCGAAAAGCTTGCGGAGCTCATAAAGGAAATAAAGGACAAGAGAAGCATATGAAAAAAGCGCTGAAAATAATCGGCAATATAGTTATGATAGCCGCCCTTGCTTTTGTGGTGAAAAAGCTTCTGGACATGGATATAAGCTTTTCGCAGCTCAGTGAGGGCAGGGTGGTATGCGCACTTGTTCTGTGCTTCGTCATACAGACCGTCATAATAATCTGCTCATGCTATCCGTGGCTGGTGTTCACAAGGTCGCTTTCGGGACGGAAGATACCCTTTTCTGCGGCAATGCCTGTGTATACCCAGTCGAATCTTTACAAGTACCTTCCTGGAAACGTATTCCAGTACGTGGGACGCAATCAGCTTGCGGCGGATATGGAGATAAGCCATGTGGACGTAGCCTGCGCAACGGTACTGGACGTGCTTTTCTGCGTGTTCTGGACTGCCGTCATATCAGTGATAATGCTGGGCGGAAGAATAGCAGAGCTTTTGTCAAAATACGGACGGAATCTCCTTATCGTAGGTTTAGTTGGCATAGTTATTGTCATAGCGCTGATACTGGCGGTAAGGATGAAGTTCAGAGATAAGTTCAAAGCATATATATCACGCTATTCAAAGGCTTTTGCAAAGGAGAACCGTCCCATGCTCCTGCGCGGAGTATTTTATTATCTCCTCCAGAACGCAGTATCTTCGGCTATGTATATGGGCTGTCTTGCGCTTATAGTGCCGCAGGCGGACACAGGTGAGCTGACAGCGCTGACAGGAGCTTTTCTGTTTGCGTGGATAATCGGCTTCGTTACTCCCGGAGCTCCCGGCGGTATCGGCATACGCGAGGGCGTAATGCTCTTTGTCTGCGGAGACAGCTTTGCGGACAGGATAGTGCTGTTCGTGCTGGTAATGCGGATAGGCTCGGTATTTGCAGATGTTGCGGCATTTGTTATCGGCAAGATATACGGTAAAGCTCATAAGAGCCAATAGTAGGGGACGATGTCCCGATGAATAATCACCTGATATATACATGAGAAAAGCAGTCCATTCGGACTGCTTTTAGTTTTATTATGGCATTGTTTTGTTCAGTTCATCGAGAATATCCAGTGTCCTTATTATCTTGCCGCAGTGTCTGCACTGCCAGTCACAGTCGCTCTTTTTTGCCTTTTTATGGAGCAGTTCCAGAGCATTTCCGCATACGGGGCAGGGAGCATTTTCCCCATTCCACAGTTTTTTAAGAAAGGAGAGGACTTCTTTTCGGGATCCCATTTTCAGATCGTTAAGTGTGATTTTATCCATGATGTTTACCTCTTGTTCGGGCGGATAATATCCGCAAATGAATCATGCTCCGTAGACCTGTGAAGCGATGTCTACGGTCTGTTTAGCGTCCTTTGCGTAATAAGTAGCGTTTATCTGCTCCGCGTATGAGGCTGTGAGAACAGCTCCGCCCACAACGGTCTTGCATTCGGGGTATTTTTCATTGAGCTGGCGGATAGTCTCAGCCATAGCGCCGAGGGTAGTTGTCATCAGCGCGGACAGTCCCACAAGGCTGACCTTGTGCTGTATAGCGGCTTCCACGATAGTCTCGGGAGGAACATCCTTGCCCAGGTCTATGACCGTGAAGCCGTAGCTGTCAAGGAGCACCTTGACGATGTTCTTGCCTATATCGTGTATATCTCCGTGGACAGTGGCAAGCACCACCTTGCCCTTGGATACGCTCTCGCTGTTTGCGGCTGATAGCTGTGTTTTTATTACTTCAAAGCAAGCCTGAGCCGCCTCTGCAGTAAGTATGAGCTGGGGCAGGAATATCTTGCCTTTTTCGAATTTAGCACCTGCGTTGTCAAGTGCAGGAATGAGGTAGCCGTTGATTATTTCCATAGGGGTAACGGTCTTCATAAGCTCCTCAGCGGCTTTCACCGCCTGATTTTTAAGTCCGTTCTCCACGGAGTACATTATATCGGGAGCACCCTTGTCCTGGGCAGGAGCAGGGACCTTCGGAGCATTGTCGTCCTGAGCGTAAATGCTGATGAATTCGGCTGAGTTGCGGTCAATTCCCGCAAGCAGTCTGTACGCGCGGACAGCTCCGATAATGCCCTCAACATTGGGGTTGATGATAGGAAGTGTAAGACCGCTGTGGAGCGCCATTGTCAGGAATGTTCGTGTGATGAGCTCGCGGTTGGGAAGACCGAATGAGATATTTGAAACACCGAGTACGGTATTGAGTCCAAGCTCTGTTTTAACTCTGTGGAGAGCATTGAGAGTTTCCATAACACCGTCCTGTTCAGCAGAAGCTGTCAGCGTAAGGCAGTCGATGAATACGTCCTCCTTTGGGATGCCGTATTCCATAGCGCGGCGGAGTATCTTCTCCGCAATGGCGAAACGTCCGTCGGCAGTCTTTGGTATACCGCCCTTGTCGAGGGTAAGTCCCACCACCGATGCACCGTACTTCTTTACGATGGGGAGGATAGTGTCAAGGGAGTCGTCCTCGCCGTTTACCGAGTTTACAATGGGCTTGCCGTTGTATACGCGGAGACCTGCCTCAAGTACCTCCGGGATAGTGGAGTCAAGCTGGAGGGGAGTGTCACATACGCTCTGTATAGCCTTTACAGCAGTTACCATCATTTCCTTTTCGTCGATTCCCGGGAGTCCCACATTTACGTCGAGTATCTCTGCACCTGCGTGTATCTGCTCAACAGCCTGTCCGAGGATATAGTCAACGTCGTGGGCGAGGAGCGCCTCCTTGAAGCGCTTTTTGCCTGTAGGGTTGATACGTTCGCCGATAACACGCGGCTGATTTATGGTAACGCAGTTCACTGCCGAACAGGCAATGCTTGCGCGGACTATTTTTCTGGTCTGGCGCTCCATGCCCGAAAGAGACTCTGTCATGGCGGAGATATGCTCCGGAGTAGTTCCGCAGCAGCCGCCGAATATGGTAACGCCTGCATTTGCGAGCTTTACTGCGCTTTCTGCGAAATCCACAGGACCTACGCTGTATTCATTGGTGACAGGGTCGGGGAGTCCTGCATTTGGCTTGGCTATGACAGGGAGAGTTGTCAGAGCGCATATCCTGTCGAGAACAGGGAAGAGCTCCTCAGGACCGAGAGAGCAGTTTACGCCGACAGCGTCAGCTCCGAGACCTTCCAGTACAGCCACCATACATTCGGGAGATACACCTGTGAATGTTCGCATATTCTCCTCAAAGGTCATGGTGACAAGAACAGGCTTGTCCGAGTTTTCCTTGGCAGCGAGAACAGCGGCTTTGACTTCATAGAGGTCAGTCATTGTCTCGACAACTATGATGTCTGCGTCTTTTCCTGCGAGGACAAGCTCTTTGTAAACGTCGTAGGCATCCTCAAACCTGAGAGTTCCCGCAGGCTCGAGAAGGTGGCCTATAGGGCCCATGTCGAGGGCAACAAGAGCTTTGCCTGCGGCAGCCTTTTTGGCGTTGGCGACGCCTGCTGAGACCACCTCCTCAACGGAATGGCCGCTGTTTGCGAGCTTGAAGCGGTTTGCGCCGAAGGTATTGGCATAGATTATATCTGCGCCGCTTTCGATGTAGAGGCTGTGTATACGCATTATAGCCTCAGGGTCGGTTATGTTAAGAAGTTCGGGCACGTGTTCTGTCTTTATGCCGTGTGCCTGCAGCATAGTGCCCATACCTCCGTCGAGGAACATGAAGCTGTTGTTTTCAAGCAGGGAATAGAAATCCTGGGACATATTGATCTCCTTTTTATTCGGATTTGAATGTGCCTATGCAGCGGAAATTGCTGAGGTTCTCCTCGAGGTCACGGAGAACTGCTTTAACGCTTGGATCGGTAAGCTTTCCGCTGAAATCGAGGAAGAACATGACGTCAAAGCTTCCGTCGCGGATAGGACGGCTCTCGATCCTGAGAAGGTTCATGCCGTTTACATAGAATTTTGTCAGAAGACGGTAAAGACTACCTTCTTTATGAGGGATAGTGAGCATTACAGATACTGCGTCGGACTCGTCAGCGACCTGCAGGTCCTTGGATATGATAATGAACTGTGTGCGGTTGATTGTGCAGTCGGCAATATCGCGGGCAATTATTTCGAGGCCGAGCTTTTCTGCACAGGAAGTTGAGCAGATAGCTGCGATAGGCTCACTGCTTCTGAGCACCTTTTCCGCAGCAGTTGCTGTGTTGCTGTATTCCGATTTTTTGAGCTTTGTTTTGCTGAGAAAGACCTCGCACTGTGAAAGTGCCTGTCTGTGTGAGTAAACGCAGGTTATATCCTCTAATTTCGTGCCTTTTTTAGCTGCAAGGCAGTGATCTATCTCAAGGGTAACCATTTTCACTATGTAAAACGGATAATTTGCCATGAGGTCGTAGGTGCTGTCAACAGAACCTGCGGTGGAATTCTGAACGGGGAGTACTCCATAATCCACCTCACCTGCCTGTACAGCCTTGAAAACGTCTTCAAATGAGGGATAGAAGGTGAATTCGCGCCTGCCGAACACCTTTTCGGCAGCAGCCTCTGAATTTGCGCCCGATGTGCCCTGGCAGCCGACCCTCTTTGCACCTGCGAAATCAGGGGCAGTGAAGCTGTAATCATGGGAATCTGTGAGGATAGTGCGGTTCTGGAGTATCTTGCTGATGTCCATGATGTTTGTAAAGAGAGCTGAAGTGCCGTTTTCAAGCTCGGGAGCATTGGTGAGAGCCTTGATACGGTCGATGATCTGCTGTTCGCGTCCGCCCTGGAATACAGGCATTTTGTGCTCCTTCTTGTAGTCTGCCACACCCTTGCAGAGCTCCATTCGCTTCATGAAAAGCGAGAGTATCTCCTTGTCGATGTCGTCGATCCCGTCGCGAAGCTGTTTAAGATCCATATTAAAAAAACCTCCAAAAAAGTGAGTAGTGAGTAGAAATCAGAGAGTAGGGATCCGAAAATATAGTGAGTTAAGGTGTTTATTTATGATATTTCAAAAACTACTAACTACTTTCTACTTACTACTTTCCGGATTTAACGGCGAAGCTGTTAAATCCTTATATGATATACCTCACATATTATAGCATTTATTTTTGTAGAAATCAATAAAAAACGGATAAATATATTGCAATAGCAACTTGTTTTATGTTATAATAATACAGTATATAGTGAGTAACTATGACCACACGAAACTTTTAACAAATATTAAGGTGAAAAGCAGTGAAAAAAGTCAGAATACTGGGGATTGATCCGGGTTATGCCATAGTCGGATTCGGAGTTCTCGATTACGACGGCATTAGGTTCACCCCTATTGAATACGGAGCAGTCCTCACTGAGGCAGGAACTCCGTTCCCCGAGAGACTGAGAGCCATACATGAGGATATAGAGTTCATATTCAACAAATTCGCTCCCGACTGCATGGCAATAGAGCGGCTTTACTTCACCACAAACCAGAAAACAGCCATAGACGTGGCGCAGGCACGAGGGATAACCGTTCTTTCGGCGGCAACAAGAGGGATACCCGTTTCGGAGTACACTCCTCTGCAGGTGAAGCAGTCTGTAGTAGGCTACGGAAAGGCTGAGAAGAAGCAGGTAATGGAGATGACAAAGCAGCTTCTGGGACTTGCTCAGATACCTAAGCCCGACGATGCGGCGGACGCTCTTGCAATAGCTATCTGTCACGGGCACAGTACAAGATTTGATTTGAAATAGAGGGTACAGGACGATGATTTACAGTGTAAAGGGAAAGCTTACAGTGAAGGAGCTGGGCTTTGCAGTAATAGAATGCGGCGGCGTGGGATACGGCTGCAGGACCTCATACAATACAGTGTCACAGCTTGGCGAGCTGGGCAGCGAGGCTATGCTGTACACATATCTCTACGTGAGAGAGGACGTTGTGGAGCTGTTCGGCTTTGCAACACTTCAGGAGCTCAACTGCTTCAAGCTGCTCATATCCGTATCGGGCGTAGGTCCAAAGGCGGCGACAGCCATTCTTTCGGACGTAACACCAGAGAGATTCGCACTTCTGGTTGCTTCAGGCGACAGCAAGGCATTCACAAAGACAAAGGGTATCGGTGCAAAGACCGCTCAGCGCCTTGTGCTTGAACTCAAGGACAAGATCTCCTCGGAATCCATAAGCGGCAGCATAAGCAGCGACGCTGCGGAGCTCTCACATCTTGCGTCGGGAGCAGCCTCCTCATCAGTATCAGAGGCTCTCGAAGCCCTTATGGTGCTTGGATATTCTCAGGGAGAGGCAGCGCCGATACTCAGCAAGCTTGACCAGTCACTCAGTACACAGGACCTCATAAAGGAAACACTCAGACTGATGGCGGCAAAGAATATGCGCTAAAAATATGTAAGGAAGGTTATTGTTATGATGAATCTTGACGAATTGCTGAAAGCTGCAATAAAGGATCCCTCACAGCGCTCGCTGTTCTTGCAGACGCTGATAAAAAGCGATGTCTATGTCATCTGCAAGAATCCCGTAAAGCAGGAGCGCGACAGAGCTGAGGGCGGTATACAGCTTGAACTGATAACCACACAGAATCCTGACGGAGAGGTATTCATACCGTTTTTTACAAGCTATCGTGCGCTCCAGCAGTTTGCAAAGCGCTATGTTGACTGCTATAAGATAAACTGCCTGAGACTTTTCGACCTTATCCAGTCGGTATCGGCGGTACTGAACCCGAATTCCTACGGTAAGGAATTCTCCTCACAGGAGATAAAGAGCATATTGATGATAGCAAGAAACCTTAAAATAAAGGCTATCTCATACAACGAGGCGGATATAATCAGCTATCGTCCCGTAGAGCATTCGGTCAGCCATATCACAAGAGCGGCAAGCAAGTTCCTATCAAAGCAGCCCAATGTTGACAGAGCCTTTATCATGGAGATGATAAAGGGCTGTGAAAAGCCGCAGATACTCCTTGTTCTTGACATGATGGGAAGCACAAGAAAGCTTTTCGTACCGCTTTCAAAGTACCTTTCCAAGACGGTCAAAGCCAATGAGCACCTGTGCTTCATAAGCTATGAGCAGGATATGGGCAAAAAGGCTGCGGAGACAGTTGAGCCCTTCTATGTCCGCAAAAAGAGATTTTTCGAGAAATAATTCAGAGGTGTTTTTTTGATACAGACAGAGGATATGGAGTTCGCTCCGAGAATAATAACTCCCGAAAATACCACAGAGGACAGCGATACAGAGATAAGTCTCAGACCGCAGACTCTCCATGAGTATATCGGACAGGACAAGGTGAAGGAAAACCTCGCCATATATATCGAGGCTGCAAAGCGCAGAAGCGAGCCCCTTGACCATGTGCTACTGTACGGGCCTCCGGGACTTGGAAAGACCACTCTTTCCTCGATAATCGCCCATGAGCTGGGAGTCAATCTGCGTGTAACAACAGGTCCTGCTATTGAAAAGCCCGGTGACCTGGTTTCGCTCCTCACCAGCCTCTCCGACAACGACGTTCTTTTCATAGACGAGATACACAGACTGTCCCGTGCGGTAGAGGAGATACTCTACCCTGCACTTGAGGACAGAGTTATAGATATTATCATCGGCAAGGGACCTTCCGCACGTTCTATACGTATGGACCTCAAGCCATTCACACTTATCGGCGCTACCACAAGAGCAGGACAGCTCTCCGCGCCTCTCCGTGACCGTTTCGGCGTTATACAGCGCCTTGAGCTGTATACAAAGGAGCAGCTTACGGACATCGTCCGCAGAAGCTCCATGATACTTGGCATACCATGTACCTCAGATGGTGCGGCAGAGATAGCAGGCAGGGCAAGAGGTACGCCGCGTATAGCAAACAGGCTTCTGAAGCGCGTCCGTGACTTTGCCGATGTTATGGGCAACGGAGAGATAACTCAGGAGATAGCTTCCATAGCCCTCAGCAGGCTTGATATAGACCATCTTGGACTTGACGGTCTTGACAGACGCATGCTGGAAATGATAATCAAGGGATACGGCGGCGGACCTGTGGGACTGGAGACCCTTGCCTCGGCTATCAACGAGGAGAGCGTTACCCTTGAGGATATATGCGAGCCCTTCCTTATGCAGCTGGGATTCCTTGGAAGAACTCCCAGAGGCAGAGTTGCCACACGGCTTGCTTATGAGCATCTGGGCATAGTTCCTCCCGAGCAGACATCAGCTACCGAGGAAGGTCAGATGAGCTTCTAAGGACATTTACTCAAGGGGGATGAGTATTTATGTTTAATCTGGCTTCATGGAAATTCAATCTCAGGCACAACACCGAAAAGGTGGAACAGCCCGAATTCGGAAAAATGATAAACGGACAAGGGCTGGGACTTGTTTCAAAGCTTCGCTACGGCATTTGCCGAATGAGCTTTAACGGCTGTGAGGTCATTGCCGTGCATAATGCGCTTGTCTACCTTGAAAAGCCCGAAGCTCTGAAGGATATTGCCTTCTATATGGAGCGATTCCGCCTTCTTATGGGATTTTTCGGCTGCAATGTATTCATGCTTGGCAGAGCCCTGAGACATTTCGGCGCGGAGTGTCCGCGTATAAAGAGCACGGAGGCTGCTGAAGCCTTCATAATCACCTTCTGGACAAAGCTGCCATTTTTATCCCCTATACATACAGTGTTCTGCGTAAGGACGGCAGGAGGGATAAAGGTCTATAACCGCTACAACAACGTGGGGAATATGTATCTCTGCGCAGATGTGGAGGAAGTAGCAGGGAAGCGGCGTCCCATAGCGATATATAAGATAAAATAAATTGAGAATTACAGTCTGCTGTACATATGCTCGATTTTCAGCAAAATTAAGGAGATAATTATTCAATGGCTAAATTGTTCGGGACCGACGGTCCGAGAGGTATTGCGGTGACCGACCTCACCTGCGAGCTTGCAATGCAGACTGGAAGAGCTGCGGCAATGGTGCTTGCAAAAAAGGACGGCGGAAAAACTAAAATACTCATCGGCAAGGATACAAGGCTGTCCTCAGACGCACTGGAAGCAGCAGTGTGCGCAGGAATATGCTCTGTCGGTGCTGATGCCGAGCTTTTAGGCGTCGTTCCGACTCCGGCGGTGGCATACCTTATAGGCGCTCACGAGGCGGACGGCGGTATAATGATATCGGGAAGCCATAACAGTGCCGAATTCAACGGTTTGAAGATATTTTCCTCAAAGGGACACAAGCTCATGGAGGACGCAGAAGAAGAGATCGAGCGTCTCGTCCTGAAAGCTCCCGAAGAGATAGTGCTCTGCTCCCATGAAGATGTGGGCAGAGTGATACACTGTGAAAATGCTGCGGAGGAATACATCAGTCACATAAGGGATATAGTCACCGAGCCCCTTGACGGGCTCAGAGTTGCTCTGGACTGTGCAAACGGCTGTGCAGCATATACCGCAGAAAAGCTTTTCAGCGCTCTTGGTGCTGAAGTAATGGTAATAGCTGATAAACCCGACGGAAAAAACATCAATAAGGACTGCGGCAGTACCCACGTTCACCGCCTTATGGAGTACGTTGTGGAAAACAGCTGCGACTGCGGACTTGCCTTTGACGGCGACGCAGACCGCTGTATAGCAGTTGACGAGAACGGCATTATTGCGGACGGCGACAGGCTTATTGCCATTTTTGCGGGAAGTATGAAAAAACATGGCACTCTTGCCAATGATACGGCTGTCGTCACTCCCATGAGCTGTTTCGGACTGCGGAAATACGCAGAAGCCAATGCCATAAAGCTGGTCAGCTCGGGCGCAGGCGTCAGGTACGTCCTTGAGCGCATGCTGGAGGGCGGCTATAAGCTCGGAGGAGAGCCCAACGGGCATATAATCTTCCTTGACGACGCAGGTACAGGCGACGGTCAGCTTGCAGGAGCACGGCTGCTGAGCATAATGAAGCAAAGCGGCATGAAGCTCAGCGAGCTTGCAGGCGATATGCCTGCATATCCGCAGGTCAAGCTGAATGTCAAGATACATCCGCAGTATAAAGAGCTCTGGAAAAACCAGAAAAACGTTACCGACCTTATAGAGGAGTATGAGACAGAGCTCGGCGGCGAGGGCAGGATAATGGTCCGTGAAAGCGGAAAAGAGCCTATCGTGCGCATTATGACCGAGGGAACAGACTTCGGCAGAATAAATGATATGGCAGTTGAGATAGCTCAGCGCATAAAGGAAAGCTGTGCGTTCGACAGCTGAACGCAAGGAAAACATAAGGAGCATTTACTTTGAGAACAGCAAATAACTGGAAGGACTATAAGATATTAGATACATCGGACGGCGAAAAGCTTGAAACGTGGGGCGGCATAAGCCTTGTGCGTCCCGATCCCCAGATAATCTGGAAGACCGAGCGCACCGATCCCATGTGGAAAACAGCCGACGGTCACTATCACCGTTCAAATCAGGGCGGCGGCAAGTGGGAGTTCCGCAAAAGACTTCCCGAGTCATGGAATATAAGCTACGGCGACCTCAACTTCAATATCCGTCCCACAGGCTTCAAGCATACGGGACTTTTCCCCGAACAGGCTGTAAACTGGGACTTTATGGCGGATAAGATACGCAATGCAGGACGTGAGATAAACGTGCTGAACCTGTTCGCTTATACAGGAGGAGCCACCCTTGCCTGTGCAGCAGCAGGAGCTTCCGTATGCCATGTTGATGCCTCAAAGGGCATGGTTCAGTGGGCGAGAGAAAATGCCGCAGCTTCGGGACTTACCGAAAAGCCCATACGCTGGATTGTGGACGACTGCGAAAAGTTCATCGCCCGTGAAATACGCCGCGGACGCAAGTACGACGCGGTGGTCATGGACCCGCCAAGCTACGGAAGAGGTCCCGGGGGCGAGGTATGGAAGCTTGAAAACTGCGTTTACGACCTTGTTAAGCTCTGTTCGGGAGTTCTCTCCTACGATCCGCTGTTCTTCCTGATAAACAGCTATACTACAGGACTTTCTCCTTCGGTAATGGGGTATATACTTGGAACTGTCCTCACAGATAAATTCGGCGGGAACGTCAGCTTTGACGAGATAGGACTTCCCGTAAAGTCAACGGGAATGACCCTGCCATGCGGCTCCACCGCTATCTGGCAGCAGCGTGACGCTGCACCCTTGCCACGCTGACGCTCGTAAACTCGCTTACAATTATCAAAAAATATAATTGCATATCGCTTACAGCACTTTAATGATATGTAAAAACAGTAGGGGCGGATATTAACCGCCTGTTAAAAAACATGATATAGGAGTAATTAAAATGGCAAAAGATGAAAGATTCGTAAAAGTATATTCACAGGGAAAACTCACAGTTTCACAGATATGGGTGGACACAGTTACAGGAGTAAACTACTTCTACCACGAGGACGGATATTCAGGAGGAATGTCTGTGCTCGTTGATAAGGACGGCAAGCCTGTTGTATCGACTCCTGCGGAGATAGAAGCTTTTAAGAAATAAGGATAAATATGGAAAATATAATCGAAATAAAAGGTCTGCATTTCGCCTATGAGTCCGACGACGAGGAGAAAAAGCCCGTGGAGGTACTGAAAGGCATAGACCTTGACATAAAGCAGGGTGAGTTCGTGGCTGTGCTTGGGCACAATGGCTGCGGAAAATCCACTCTTGCCAAACATCTGAACGCTATACTGCTACCCACAGAGGGCACGGTCATAGTGGACGGCATAAACACAAAGGACGAGGACAAGCTTTTTGACCTCCGTCAGAGGGCTGGAATGGTGTTCCAGAATCCCGACAACCAGATAGTTTCATCTGTAGTCGAGGAGGACGTTGCCTTCGCTCTGGAAAATCTGGGCGTACCCTATGAGGAGATGCGCAGACGAGTGGACGACAGCCTTAAAGCCGTGGGTATGTATGATTACAGGCTCCACTCACCGAGTCAGCTCTCGGGCGGACAGAAGCAGCGAGTGGCTATCGCAGGCATTATCGCCATGCAGCCGAAATGCATAATCCTTGACGAGCCCACTGCTATGCTCGACCCTCAGGGACGCAGGGAGGTCCTTGCGACTATACACCGCATGAACCGTGAGCAGGGCATAACAATAGTCCTTATAACCCATTATATGGACGAGGCTGCGGACTGCGACCGTGTCGTCGTAATGGACAAGGGAGAGGTAGTCCTCGACAACATCCCCGAGAAGGTATTCTCACAGGTGGAAAAGCTGAAAGCTATCGGGCTTGACGTACCGCAGGTAACTGAGCTGGTATGGGAGCTCCGCAAGGCAGGCTGCGATATTTCGCCTGAGATAATCTCGGAGAAGGACTGCGTGGCGGCAATAGAAAAGCTGTTTGGCAACTGAGTACAGGGTACTCTTACAGGAAAGAAAAGGAGAATAGAATTGGCAATCCTTGAAACACAGGAGCTTACATACACCTACAGCGTTGGTACACCCTTTGAAAAGACCGCTGTAGACCATGTGAGCCTTAAAATAGAAGAGGGCGAAATGGTAGGCGTAATGGGGCATACGGGCTCGGGAAAGTCCACCCTCATACAGCATTTCAACGGACTTCTCAAGCCTACGTCGGGCAAGGTGCTCCTTGAAGGCAAGGACATATGGGCTGACAAGGACAAGATACGTGATGTCCGCTTCAAGGTGGGACTTGTTTTCCAGTATCCCGAATATCAGATATTCGAGGAGACCGTATACAAGGACATCGCCTTCGGTCCAAAAAATATGGGACTGGACGAAGCCGAGATAAAGCGCCGCGTCCATGAGACTGCCCATGATATAGGTCTTTCTGAGGAGCTTCTGGAGCGTTCGCCCTTTGAGCTCTCAGGCGGTCAGAAGCGCCGCGTTGCTATCGCAGGCGTAATGGCTATGGAGCCGAAGGTGCTCATACTCGATGAGCCCACCGCAGGTCTTGACCCTGCGGGACGTGACAAGATACTCGAACATATCAGGCGCTACCATGAGCGCACAAAGAATACAATACTTATCGTTTCACACAGTATGGAGGATATTGCCACCTTTGCGGACAAGATACTTGTTATGAGCAAGGCAAAGCTCTTCTGCTACGACGAAACGGTGAATGTTTTTGCAAGAGCCGATGAGATAGCAGAAATCGGACTTGATGTACCACAGATAACCAAGGTCTTCGGAGAGCTGAAACGCAGAGGTCTGGACTTCGGCAAAGAGGTCTATACAGTGGGCTATGCCCGTGACCTGCTTCTGAAGCATCTGAAGGAAAGGGAGGTACGCTGATGCTGAGAGATATTACCATCGGACAGTACTTTCCGGGAGACAGCATCATCCACAGGCTTGACCCCCGATTCAAGATAGTGATAACCCTTCTTTACATCGTCATGCTCTTTTCCGGCGGCAATTATCTGTGCCTGCTGGTAGGAGCGGTGTATACTTTCGGAGCTATCCTGCTTTCAAGGATACCAATGAAGATGTTCTGGAAGAGCGTAAAGCCTCTGCTGCCATTCCTGCTCATTACAGCAGCGCTGAATCTGCTGCTCATGGGTACGGGAGAGGTGCTGTGGCAGTGGAAATTCCTTAAAATCACCGAAAACGGACTGAATACCAGCGTGTTCATGGTCATAAGGATAGTGCTCCTCATAATGGGAAGCTCTCTCCTGACCTACACAACATCTCCCATAACGCTGACAGATGCAATAGAGAGACTGCTCTCGCCGCTGAGGAAGGTAAAATTCCCCGTGCATGAGCTGGCTATGATGATGTCTATCGCGCTGAGATTCATACCTACACTTATAGAAGAAACGGACAAGATAATGTCCGCTCAGAAAGCCCGCGGAGCTGAAATAGATACAGGAAGCTTCACAACAAGGGCAAAGAACCTTATCTCCATACTTGTACCACTGTTCATATCCGCATTCAGACGTGCGGACGAGCTTGCTACAGCAATGGAGTGCCGCTGTTATCACGGCGGTGAGGGAAGAACAAGATTAAGACAGCTTAAATCTGCTCCGAGAGACTATATCGCCCTTGCGGTAACTGTTATTTTCCTCGCAGGCGTAATAGTCCTTGGCAAAATATTCTGATACGGAGCTCAGAAAGGATAGAGATGAACAAAGAAGAAAAGAGAGCCGCTGCCCGACTTCGTTGGGAACGGTTCAGGAAGGGAAAATTCTACGGGATACTTTATGATAAAGGCGTACTGTATTTTATTCTGTCTTTCCTTATCCCGTTCTGCATACTGTGGTATGCATTTGCGTCATTCGGGATACACCCATTCGGCGACAGACAGATACTTGTAGTAGACCTGTGGCATCAGTATTATCCGTTTTTCCGTGTTGTGCGCGAGAAGCTCAAGGATGGCGGCTCATTCCTGTACTCATGGGAAAACGGCCTCGGAACGAATTTCCTTTCACTTATATCATATTATGCGGCAAGTCCGCTGAACTGGCTGTCGGTATTTTTCGGCGACGACCATGTACGTGACGCAATGACATTTATTCTCTCCGCAAAAATAGGCTTCGCAGGAGCGTTCTTCAGTTCGTTCCTGAGATATACCTACAAGCGCAGAGACTTCTCAATATGCATGTTCTCGGTGATGTATGCTTTGAGCAGCTATACTCTGGGCTATTACTGGAACGTGATGTGGTTCGATACAGTGGCATTGTTCCCTCTGGTAATGCTTGGGATAGTAGCACTGTGCCGCGAGGGAAAGTGGAAGCTCTTTACCATAGCTCTTATGCTTTCGCTTGTATCCAACTACTATATAGGTTATTTCACCTGCATTTTCTCTGTATTTATGTTTGCTTCGGCGAGCATAATAGAATGCAGAGGCATAAAGGACTGGTTCAGGAAGCTCCTGCTGATGATACGCTCATCAGTTATAGGCGCAGGACTCGGCGGCTTCATGCTGCTGCCTGCATACTTCGGACTTCAGCTGACCTACAGTGCCAATAATACTATGCCGCGGGATATATCCTTCTATGAGGACTGGAGAAAGATATTCGCACATCTTCTCTCCTATGACGAACCTACAAAGGTGGACGGACTTCCGAATTTTGCCTGCGGAATGCTGGCAGTGCTCCTCTTCGGAGTATTCCTGTTCTCATTCGGCATAAAGATAAGGGAAAAGGTATCATCACTGCTCATGCTTGCGGTCATTGCCGTGAGCTGCAATATGAATATCCTCAACTTTATCTGGCACGGCTTCCATTTCACCAACCAGATACCCTACCGTTTTGCATTCATCTTCAGCTTTGTACTGGCTGCGGCAGCCTTCAGAGCCTTCGATATAATACTTTCAAGAGGCATAAAGATATATCATCTGGTGCTGATGGTCATAGCTCCCGTGACAGTATTCGTGCTGAATTACTATGCGGCAGGGAAGAAGTTTGAATTTGAAGGTGCACTCAGAAGCTCCATTATAATCACTGGAGCATTCTGGCTCATATTCATCGCGGCGAAGATATTCCCGTTCAAGACGCAGAAAATGCGAAACTGCATGATGACGCTGGCTCTTTCGGCAGCACTGTTCAGCGAGTTTGTGAGCAACGCTCAGATGGGCGTGAAAACTGTTGACAATACAAGCTATACCGATTACCCTGCAAGATATGAGGAGGTAGAGGAGCTCCTTGATTGTACGCGAAAAACGGACAAGTCTCTGTTCTATCGTACAGAGATGAGCCAGACCTACACTCTCAACGACAGTGCCCTCTACGGATACCGTGGTATGTCGCAGTTTTCATCGGCTGCCAACGTCTCCGTGACCACTATGTGCAAGCGCTTCGGACTTTATGCTTCCGAGGCAGGCAACAGATATTATTACAGGACATCTACTCCCGTTGTGAATTCACTTCTGGGAATAAAATACCTCATCAAAAAGGACGGCGAGCTCAATTCAGAGGATTGGGTGCTTGAGAAGATACAGACCTCAGGAAACACCAATCTCTACGAGAACCGCTATCCGCTTTCGCTGGGCTTTATGGTCAGCGAGAACATCCTCAGAATGGAGGACAACGGCGGCGCAAATCCCTTCGAATACCAGAATGACCTTATCAGACGCGCTACCGGTGTTGAGGATAAGCTGTTCGTGCCTCAGCCGGTTGCTCTTGTAGAGTACGACGGACTTGAGGTCACCAAAAACGGCTATGGAAATTACACCTTCCAGAATGAGTCGGGTGAGCCTACGGGAAGCGCCACATACACCTACGACTGTATTGACGGCAGCTATCTCTACGGCTATGCCAACGGCACAGGCGGCACCTGTGATTCCCTGGAGATAAAGTGCGGCGATACCCTCATCGACTCAGGCAAGCTCATTGAAAGCTACCCCATAGTTTTCCCTATGGGAAACGGACAGACAGGTGAAAGCTCAACTGTAAAGCTCACATCAAACGAGAAGCATAAGTCGGGCAACTTCAAGATAATGGTATACGCTCTTTCCAAGGATACCTACGAGAAAGCCTACTGTGCTCTTGCTGATGAACAGCTCCATATAAAACGCTTTGAGGATACCGACATAATCGGCTCTGTTGAAGCCAAGACGGACGGTATCATGTTCCTTTCCATTCCTTATGAAAAGGGCTGGAAGGTCTATATCGACGGCGAGAAGGCAGATACCTTCAAGCTTTTGCAGGCTGTGCTGGGAGTAAGAGTCCCCGCAGGCAGGCACGATATCGAATTGAGGTATACTCCCGAGGGCTTCCCTCTGGGTGTTACTATATCCTTTGCAAGCCTTGTGCTGTTTGTTTTCTGTATCGTCTTTGAACGCAGACGCAGGATACGCCGACAAGCCATTGCAGCAGAAGCTGCGGCGGCTAAGGCGGCAGCACAGCAGGAGGAAAATCCATACAGGCAGGGAGCTGCTATATACGATCAGCTCGGGATCCCCGATCCTATGGACTATATCGGACGGGTGGAGGATTCAGAGGTGGTTCTCTATGACGGCAGTGCAACAGCTGAAAAGGAGGCGGATAATGCGCAATCTGAAAGTGATGATAGCCTACAGGGGCACTAAGTACCACGGCTTTCAGCGGCAGAGCAATGCCATGACCGTTCAGGAAATGCTGGAAAGCAAGCTTTCAAAGGTGCTCAATGAGCCTGTGACGATAACAGGCTGCTCGCGGACGGATACGGGAGTCCACGCCAATATGTTCTGCTTCAATGTGAAGACCGACAGTAAAATAAACTGTCTCGGCTTTTGCAGAGGAGTCAACGGCGAGCTTCCCGATGATATATCGATCCTGAGCTGTGAGGACGCACCGCCTGATTTTCATGCGCGGTTCGACTGTAAGGGAAAGGAGTATATCTATAAGATACATTGCAGCGAGTCGAAAAATCCCTTCGCAGCAGATCTTATGCTGCACTACAGAAGAAAATTCGACATAGAGGCTGCACGGAGAGCTTCTCAATATTTCGTTGGAACACATGATTTCTCCTCATTTTGTGCCGACTGCACAAATGTTTCAACCACTGTAAGGACGATTTATTCCTTCAGAATAGAAAATAGTGGAGATTCTGTGATAATGCTTGTAAAAGGCAACGGTTTTTTGTATAATATGATTAGGATAATGGCAGGCACTCTGCTGGACGTCAGCGAAAAGCGGATCGCTCCCGATGATATTCCTGCTATCCTTGCCGCAAAGGACCGCCTGAAGGCAGGCAGAACGGCAATGGCTCACGGGCTGTACCTGAACCGTGTGTTCTACAGCGAGGAGGAGCTTCTGAAAGATACATAATCAGGAAGGAACAAGGATAAGGAGGTGCCAGCGTGCCTAAAATGTACGACGCCGACGATATCGTCGATCAGAAAAATCGGAAAAGGCGGCGGAAAAGGCTGATACGGTTTTTAACGATACTGCTGGTAGCAGCTCTTGGAACGGGGCTTTATTTTACCCGCGACAAGTGGTATAATAAATTAAGGGGAATAGGTGAACAGTACAGGACGATCGTTAATACAGGTCAGCTGGCAGAGGGAAATTTCCCTATTGAGGTCAGCGGCGGCGGAGACTATCAGTTTGTCTCATCAGGGAAAAAAATGATAGTTCTCAGCGATACAAACACCTACTATTATGATACTGACGGAAATCTTCTGAAACGCCGTCAGCATACATACACCAATACGGTGCTTCGTGCAGCAGGCGGAAAGGCTCTGCTCTACGAAAACGGCGGAAATGAATTCAGCGTAGAGAACGATGAACAGATCTTCTACGACAAAACATTCGCCGATAAGCTGATACTTTTTGCAAGGATCAGCGATGAAGGCTATACAGCAGTGGTGACCACATCGGAAAACTACAGCTGTGAGCTTATAGTATATGATAAAAGGGGAAAGGTCATATACGGAAGACAGTGTATCGAAAAGGTCAGCGACATAAGCTTCATTAACGGAAGCAAGGGTTGCGTGCTGAGTTATATCTCAGCTGAAAACGGTCAGCTCGTTACCAATGTTCAGGAAATAAACTTCAGCGAGAAGGAGGAGAACTGGACTTCCCCAGGACTCAATACTCTCGGACTCGAGGTATGCGGTTTCGGAAACGGAGCTTTCGTACTCGGTACAGACGCCTGCGGATACGTTGACAGCAGCGGTCAGATAAGCTCGTATTACTCATACGACGGCGAGCTTGTTGCAGGTGCAAGCGAAAACGGAAACTCTGCTGTTATCGTAAATAACGATGACAGAAGAAAGTATGTGATGGCAATATTCACCGGCTGTGACTCAGAGGCTCTTGTTATAGACCTTGGTGAGCCGTCAGTAGATGTTGCCGTCTATGAAGACTTAGCTTATGTAATGTGTCAGGGCAATATCAAAGCATACGACTTCAACGGCGGACTTCGCTCTATTGCGGAGGTAAGCGATTCTTACACAGGTTTTGTACGAAATGAGGAGCATATTTTCCTGAAGGGCTATAATAAAATAGACCGTATAGACTATGAAAGCTGACCTTACACTTTGAATCTCTAAAAATCGAAGGGAGGCAGCGCCGTCCTCATGATAGGCGCAAATAGTATGGGTGTACAATTCTGGTGGTTTTATGATGTTATTGCAGCTGCAGTTATTCTTCTTTGTATTTTTCTGATAGTCCGCAAGGGACTTGTAAAGGCTTCAATAACATTAACAGGGTTCGTTATTGCTGCAGTAACTGCTTTTTCAGGATGCGGTCCTATTGCGAATACCATGTATGAGCAGTCTGCAAGGAACAGCAATTTAAAAAAGCTTGATCTCACGCTTGAAGGTGCGGATTTTATCGCTGACCTTGGAAACTATATCGAAACTCTCGGATATGAAGTAAGAGTAGACAACGAGCAGCTGAGAAAAGCTTTTGAAGACAAGGATGATCCCGAAGGAAAGATCTATCAATACGTAAATAACATAAACGGCAAAAAAGTCGATGAAGAAAATCTCTTCATTAATAAGCTCCATGAAGGCTATGCTGTTGTTATCAGCAATTATGTTGCAAAAAGAATGAATGAGTATTCTGCGGAGTATACTGCAGAGGCGATCAGAAAGAATCCTGAGCAGATATTCGAGCTCTATGAGCTCCTTCAGGATCAGGATACAAAACGCCCTGCATCAAAGTATATATCTGATAACTACCTGCAGAAGCCCTACGCAACACAGACCAAGCTGATAGCATTCCTGCTGATATTTGTGGGCATAGTTATTGTAACTATCGTCATTGTGGCTTCAACAGGAAAGAACAGCGCACCTCTGGTAGGCTTTGTGCCGAATGTAATAAGCGGTATACTCAGTATCGCTTGCGGCGCTATTGTAATTGTTGCCATAGCAGCAGTAATACGCCTGAATGTAGTGTTGGGAAGCAACAAGATGCTGTTTTTCAATCACGATGTAATAGAAAATACTTATGTATTCAAGTATTTTTATGAACTGGTCTCAGGGCTCTGATAAGCTCTGAGCAGGCTGCCTTTGAGGCAGCATACAAACACTGAATAACTTACAGGAGGAACTGCCTGATGATAATGTGCAGTAAATGCAAAAAAAGACCTGCGGTGGTTTTCATAACCTCTGTACAGGGAAACGAAAAGAAGAACGAGGGACTCTGCCTTTCCTGTGCAAGGGCGCAGAATATCCCTCAGATAAAAGAATATATGGATAAGCTGGGGATAACCGACGAGGAGCTGGATCAGCTCTCAGACCAGATGATGGGAATGCTCGACGGCGACAGCTTTGAAATGGGCGGTTCAGGCGTACTTCCTGATTTCATTACTAATATGTTCGGGGGAAATGAGAACGATGGCGAAGGTGCTGACGATGGCAGCAAGGGCGGATTTGACCCAAGAGGGCTGTTCGGAGGCTTCCGCGGAAGCTCAGATGACGATAAGCCATCGGAAAATAAAGAGAAAAAGGGCGGAATATTCGGCAGAAGCAAGGATAAAAAGCCCAAGGAGCCTAAGTTCCTGGGAAGCTACTGCACCAATCTTTCGCAGAAGGCTGCCGACGGAAAGCTTGACGCCATCATCGGCAGAGACGATGAGATAGCAAGAGTTATACAGATACTTTCAAGACGTACTAAAAATAACCCCTGTCTTATCGGTGAACCCGGTGTTGGTAAGACAGCTATCGCCGAGGGAATAGCTCTTCGCATAAACGATGGCAATGTTCCCTTCAATCTTGCAGATAAGAAGATATACCTTCTCGACCTTACCGCTCTCGTTGCGGGAACACAGTTCCGCGGACAGTTCGAGAGCCGTGTAAAGGGGCTTGTTGACGAGGTAAAGCGAGAGGGCAATATCATTCTCTTCATCGACGAGGTGCATAATCTTGTTGGCGCAGGAGACTCCGAAGGCTCTATGAATGCCGCAAATATCCTGAAGCCTGCTCTGTCAAGAGGCGAGGTGCAGGTCATAGGTGCTACGACCTTCGGCGAGTACCGCAAGTACATCGAAAAGGATTCGGCTCTTGAGCGCCGTTTCCAGCCCGTTACAGTAAATGAGCCGACTATAGAGGATACTGTAAATGTCCTCATCGGCATAAAGAAGTACTACGAGGATTTCCACAGAGTGCATATCTCCGATTACCTTGTCAGAGCCTGCGCTGTTCTCTCTGAGAGGTATATCACAGACCGTTTCCTTCCCGATAAGGCAATAGACCTTCTGGACGAAAGCTGTGCATATGCTTCTATACGCTCACCCGAGATAGGCGAGTATGAGAAGTTCAAAAAGGAAATAAAGGTAATGGAGGATATGGAGAAGTCTATATCCGAGGCTGATGAAATAGATTATCAGGCTCTTGCCGAGATAAAGAGCAAGCTCATTCACGCCCGTGAAAAAGAGCAGGACCTCAGGACCAAAGCTGAAAGCGTAAATGTAGAGGAGTCTGACGTTACAAAGGTCATCGAGCGTTGGACGGGTATTCCTGCAAGCAAGATAGCAGAGAATGAATTCCTGAAAATAGCAAGACTTGAGGATTCTCTCAAGAGCCGTGTTATCGGTCAGGATGAGGCTATCAGCGTTCTCACCAAGGCTATCAAGCGCACAAGAGTACAGCTCAGCAAGCGACGCAGACCTGCTTCATTCATATTCGTAGGTCCTACAGGTGTTGGTAAGACAGAGCTGGTAAAGGTTCTCTCCGAGGAGCTCTTTGATTCTCCCGATCCGCTTATCAGACTTGATATGACCGAGTATATGGAGAAGCACTCCGTTGCCCGAATGATAGGTTCACCTCCCGGCTATGTAGGCTATGAGGAGGCAGGACAGCTCACTGAAAAGGTTCGCCGCAAGCCATATTCGGTAATACTCTTCGACGAGATTGAGAAGGCGCACCCGGATGTTATGAATATACTCATGCAGATACTGGATGAGGGCAAGGTTGATGACGCTCACGGCAGAACAGTTAACTTTGCAAATACCATAATCTGTATGACTTCAAATGCAGGTTCAACAGATAAGAGCATAGGCGTCGGATTCAACCGTACAGCCAACGAGATAACCAAGGATAAGGCTATGAAGGGGCTCAGAGATTTCCTCCGTCCCGAATTCATCAGCCGTATCGACGAAATAGTAGTATTCAAGGACCTCACCAAGGAGGACTATGCTAAGATAGCCGCTCTCAACCTTGACGAAATGAAAGAGCCTCTTGCAGAAAAGGATATCACTCTCGGATATTCCGATGCAGCTCTTGAGGCAATTGCTGAAAAGGCATTCGGAAAGCCCTACGGTGCAAGAGATATACGCCGTGTTATCCGTCAGGAGATAGAGGATAAGGTGGCTGACATAATTATCGAAAAGGCTTCCGAAATAGGAAAGATAGAGATATCTGCCAGAGACGGCGAGCTTGTCGTAAAGGGCAGAAAGGAGAAGGCTAAAAATGAAGCATAAGTTTGCTGCGGCTGTTATGGCAGCTGCTATGGCTGCCGCAGGTCTTACAGGCTGTATGGAGAAAAAGCAGCCTGCATCATCCGTAAAGAAGAATACAGAGACCTCTGCCACATCAGCTTCATCAGCAAATGACATGTTGCCGAAGGGCGAGTTTATATCAGAGAGCATGGAGCTGGTAAAGCTGAAATATGCAGATGTTCCTGACCTTGAAAGCGGGCCTGAGCTGAGTATAAGCAATACCGAGGCTAAGCCCGGCGAGATAGCAAAGGTCACAGTGTCTGTAAAGGGCGCCAAGGACAAGTGGAGCATGTGCGGTATCCATGTTACCTATCCGGATGTGCTGGAGTGCCAGCTGGAGAACGAGGAGAAATATACCGCAAAGTATGACCTGGGAGAGGCAGTTGCCAAGAATTCCGGATTTGTGGCAATGGACTGGCGTGAAAACCTTATGGATGAGCTTATCAGAGAGCATCAGAGAGCTTTCTTCTTCACGACTATGTTTATTGATTCTCAGGGCGGTGACGGCGATATAGCTACATTCTACCTGAAGGTGCCTGACGATGCGCAGGTGGGAACAGTCTATAATTTAGGCTTTTTCTACACAGATTCGGATATGTTCCGTGACCTTGAGGGCGACCTCTCCTTTGAGAAATATGCGTTTACACATATGACAGGCGGAAGTATCACAGTAAAATAAAAAACAGGGAGCTGCGGCGCATAAGTGCGGCAGCTCCATTTTACACAGGAAAGGAATATACAATGAATAAAAAAGAAACGGCAGAGATAAAAAAGAATTTTTCGGATAAAAGCGGATTTTTCATAATGGAGAGGGTGCTCACAGCATTTATCGACGCGGATAAGAACCTTCGCTGCCACAATGTGAGCTCATGCCTCACCATGCCTGTTGAGGAGCACGATGTATACGACGAGACGCTGAAAAAGGTGCTCAATACAAATGTTGGCAAGTCATTTGTGGAGTACGAATTCCCAAATGAGGCTTACGACGAGGGACAGCCCCAGAATATCCTCTATACTCTGCTCACTTCGGAGCTGAAGGACGACGCTGCCTGTGAGGACTTCCTGAACCACATTGCAAATAACATCGCATACACAGGACCTTTTGCAGTTATCACCGCATACTGTACATACACTATCCGCCGCAAGGACAAGAATGACGAGTTTGCAGAGGGAGATGATGAGATATACCGCTATATCCTTACGGCTATCTGCCCTGTAAACACAAGCAAGGACGGCTTTGTTTTCGACAGTGTGGACAACGAGATAACAAAGAAGGTCAATACGGAGCTTATTATCAGCAAGGCTCCGTCAGACGGATTCCTGTATCCTGTTTTCAGCAACAGGAGCTCTGATATAAACCATGTCATGTACTACACCAAAAACGTGAAATCGCCTAATGTATCCGTAGTTGAGAACGTTCTCGGCTGTACCTTTGTTATGTCTGCCGAAAGCGAAAAGAACAGCTTCCAGAGCATACTCAAGAATGTTGTAGGCGATGACCTTGACTATATGCTCATCAAGACCGTCAACGAAAAGATACAGGAGGTAGTCGAGGACAACAAGGAGGATACCGACAGAGTTGTTATCGACAACGCAAGACTGAAGGATATTCTCGTTGATGTAGGACTTCCCGAGGAGAGAGTGAACATGGTAGAGCCTGTATACGAAAAGGTATGCGGCAATGCACCGCTTACGGCGGCTAATCTTGTGGAGACAAAAACAGTCCTCACATCGCCCGGTATAACCGTGAATATCAAGCCATCTGCGGCTGATAAGGTGCGCACAAGCGTTGTTGAGGGCAGAAGATGTCTTCTTATCGATATTGATGACCCGACTATCGAGATAAACGGACTGCCAGTTACTCTTTAATTCTGAAACGGCAGGCGGATAATAACCGACCATATAAGCTGATAAATAAAAAGGAGACCGAAAGGTCTCCTTTTTTTAATGATTTTCTTTGATAGCGGTCTTTGCCTTGGCTACGATAGTCCTGTCGTTTTCGTATGACAGGATATTGCCTGCGTAGGATATATCTACCCAGCGTATCTCGGCTATCTCGCCTGCCTGCGGTGAAAAATCCACGTTTTTCGCCTTTGCCAGAAAATAAACGACCACCTTTACAGTGTCTTTTTTCGGTGAATAGGTCACAGTTTCTCTGAAAGTGGGATCAATTATAACATCAATAGACGTTTCTTCCATTATCTCACGACGAGCAGTTTCGACCTCGGTCTCGCCCTTCTCGACGTGTCCCTTGGGGAAGGACCAGTGACCGCTGTTGATATGCTTTATCAGCAGTATCTCCGTATTGCCGTGGTATTTCCTGTAGACAATCGCGCCGCATGATTTCTCGTGAAGCATATACTATCCTTTCTTGCCCCGTAATTTCGGACAGAATAAAAGCAAGCGAAGCGCTGCTTTTTTATTGTTGATATTATTATATCATATTTTTTATAATAAAGCAACTCCACGGAGGTGTTTTTTAATATTTTTATTGATCTTGCACAATGTAAGGGCTGCTTAGCATTTTTTGTGAAAAAACATATGCACAGGAATACTTGTACCTGCCTTTGAATATATATTACACAAAGCAAAACTTCAAGGAGGTCGTCCTTATGGAATTAAAACTTAGCAGAGAGACCGTGCCTGCGGCGGAGACTATATACGACGGAGTGCAGGAGCAGGCTCTCGAAATGGATTACATTCTTCCCGATTACTGTCCTGACATCTTCAGGCTTATCCGCTGTGATACTGTCCCTGTCATTACCGACTGGTCAGTCAGCGGCGACAGGCTCACCTACGAGCTTATGTGTGATATACATATACTCTACTGCGGCGAGGAGGACTCGACGGTCCAGTCGGTAGACCAGCACAGAAGCTTCACAAGGACTGTGGAGCTTGGCAGAGCAGCTGAGCCTGCTGAGGTAAGACTTGTCCCGAAGACTGACAATATCAGCTACCGTGCTGTGAATAAGCGGAGACTTGACATGCGCGGAAGTGTATCAGTCAAGATAAGCGTGACAGGTCAGCAGGAGCAGGAGGTGGTCTCTGACGCATCGGGCATGAATATCCAGTTGAAAAAGGCGCCTGTTAAGTTTGCGGCACAGAGGATAAACACCGTAAAGAACGTCCGGATAGAGGAGGACATGGAGCTTATGCCGGCACAGTCAGATATATCGGGCGTTCTGAGCTGCCGCTGCATGGCTGCGGAATGTGATGTCAAGCTTATCTCGGGGAAGCTTCTTGCCAAGGGGGATATGCAGGCGGAGCTGCTGTACTCAGGAAGCGGCGGCACTGTGGAGCATATGAGCTTTACCCTTAGCTACAGCCAGATAATCGACGCTGACGGTATTGATGACAGCTTTGAATGTGCGGTCACACCCGAGGTGGTGAGCTGCAATATTTCGGCTTCTCCCGAGAGCGGACGAATGATTCGCTGTGAAGCCGAGCTTCGTCTGAACTGTCATGCGGTAAAGACGGCAACTGCAATGATAGCTGAGGATGCTTTTTCAACAGTATACCCCTGCACTGTTGAAATGTCAGAGATAAAAGCTGAGCAGATACCTGCGGTCTATAATGAGAGCTTCAGACACAGTGCAAGACTTGCGGATGGAGAAGCCGTGCCGCAGACTATATACGCCATGTGGAGCGAGCCAAAGAATATCAATACACGTATCGGCGACGACGGGCGGTCAGTTGTCATCAGTGGTATGCTGTCCTATTCCATGGCGGCTAAGGACAATGCAGGAATGGTTATAATGCCCGACCGCGAAGAAGCCTTTGAGGAAACTATAGGTCTGCCTGACGATATAAGCGGAGCCCATGTGACCGCTGAGGTCAGTGTAAGGGAGACCGCTTATGATATATCCGCTGAGGGAATTCTCAGCGCAAGGGCGGATATCTCTGCGAAGCTCTCGGTGTACAGTGCAGACTCCATAAGGGCTGTGACAGACATAGTTATCGACGATTCGGCTAAAAAGGAACGTGACGGAGATTATGCCATAAAGCTGTATTTCGGAAACGAAAACGAAAGTATATGGGACATTGCCAAGCGCTACAGCACCAGTGTTGAGGCTGTCATGGAGGAGAACGAGCTCAGCGGCGAGCGCCTTGAAAACGGCGGAATGCTGCTGATACCGATCGTATCCTGAATAGAACTTAGAGCTTAGAACTAAGAGCTAAGAAATATAAAATGAGAACTAAAAGACTTCGGCTTGTAAAACATAGGTCTTTGATCTTAGTTCTGATAAAAAAGGAGATTTATATGGCTAAAGATATATACAGTAATATTGCCGAGCGCACAGGCGGCGATATATACATAGGCGTTGTTGGACCTGTGCGCACGGGAAAATCCACCTTTATCAAGCGTTTTATGGAGTCTCTTGTGATACCGAATATCAGCAGTGAGTTCAAGCGCGAAAGGGCGCTCGACGAGCTTCCGCAGTCTGCCGCAGGAAAGACTATAATGACTACCGAGCCAAAGTTTATCCCCGAAGAGGCGGTGCGGATAGACTTAGGTGACGGCGCAGGCTTCAACGTGCGTCTCATAGACTGCGTAGGATATATCGTTCCAAGCTCATTGGGCTACATCGAAAACGAGCAGCCCCGAATGGTGATGACATCATGGTTTGACGAGGAGATACCCTTCAATATGGCAGCAGAGATAGGTACTCAGAAAGTCATTACGGAGCACTCTACCATAGGGCTTGTGATAACCACCGACGGCACAGTCACGGATATTCCCCGTGAGGAGTATGAGGAGTGCGAGGAGCGTGTTATCCGCGAGCTGCGTGAGCTTGGCAAGCCATTTGTGGTCATACTCAATACAGTTGATCCCGATTCGACTGAGGCAAAAGCGCTGGCTGATGAGTTAACTGAGCGCTATGACGCAAAGGTGGTACCCGTGAATTGCCTTGAACTTACTGAAGGGGACATCCGCGGCATTATGCGTGAGATACTTTTTTCGTTCCCGATAAAGGAGATAAATATCCGCACTGCCCGTTGGATAAATGCCCTCGATAAGGGGCATTGGCTGAAAAGCGAGATACTGGACTGTATCAGAAATGCTGCAAAGGATATTCGTCTGGTACGTGAGGCAGAGGAAGCTGCGGCGGCAATGGGGGAGTGTCCCAGCGTGGTCAAGGCGGAGATAACCTCCATAGACCTCGGTAAGGGCTCGGTGACTATCACCGCGGAGCTGGACAACAGCCTGTTTTACAAGATACTCGGGGAGACTACGGGCATCGAGATAGAGAGCGAAAGCGACCTCATGCCACTGCTGTCGGAGCTCAACGACATTCGCCGCAAGTACAAGCGCATAGAGCCTGCCCTTGCGGAGGTGGAGGCAACAGGCTATGGTATCGTAATGCCCGAGCTTGAAGAGATGTCTCTGGAGGAGCCGAAAATTATCCGTCAGGGCGGCAAATACGGCGTAAAGCTGAAAGCCTCCGCACCGTCTATACACCTGATGAAAGCCAATATCAATACCACTATCAGTCCCATTGTGGGTACAGAGCGGCAGTCTGAGGAGCTTGTGATGTACCTGCTGGACGGCTTTGACGACGATCCCAAGAAGATTTGGGAGAGCAACATCTTCGGGAAATCTCTCCATGAGCTGGTCAACGAGGGGCTTCACAGCAAGCTGTTCAAGATGCCTGTGGACGCGCGAATGAAGCTTCAGGAGACTCTTGAACGAGTTATCAACGAGGGCTGCTCCGGGCTTATCTGCTTTATACTATGAAAAAAGGCAGCGTGACGCTGCACTCTTGCCAAGCTGCCGCTCGCAAGCTCGTTCACTATCATCGAAAATGATACTTGTGCATCGCTTACAGCACTATAAAAAAGGAGTACCATGAGGTACTCCTTTTTTTCATATAGCAACAAGAAAGCCGTGCTGCCTAAGCACGGCTTTCCTGTTCTGATTTGTCCCTTACAATAAAGTTTTGGAATTATATCAATCTGAGCGGTGCGTTGTGCAGATGCACCGCTCAGACCAACATCGAAAAGAATTATGACATTGACCAGCTATCGAAGCTGAGATCGCCGTTAGCGATGAAGTAGAGGTCTTGTGCACCGCTTGGGATATTGTCGAGGCCTGTTGTGATATCAGTCATTCCGCCTGCAGGAACTTCGATATAACCGATTACTGTACCGTTTGTTCTTGAACCTGTCATGAGCTTGATCATAGCGCCGCTCTTTGAGGAAGCCTTAGCTGTAAGAGTTCCTGTTACGTTAGAGAAGTCAACCTTGCTGACCTTAGCCCACTCGCCCTTCTTGAAGTTAACGGTTGAGTTGCCAACACCGCTTACGCTGATGTTCTTTGACTGGTTAGACATTGTAGCTGCACGAACTGACTTTGTAGGATCGAGGTTCTCGAGCTGGCTTACACCATTCTGTGAACCGTTACATGTGATCTTGCCGTTGTTTAAAGTTGCCTTATCGATACAGGGTGATCTGTAGTTAAGACCCTTGCCGCCGTTAACGCCCATACGCATTTCAAGCTGACGTGAGTGATAAAGTACATAGTAGCCGCCCTTGAATTCGATAATTGAGTGGTGGTTGTTACCGCCGTTGTCAAGTCTCTGTGTACCTGTGTTCTTGAATACAACACCCTGATACTGGTATCCGCCGAGAGGATTTGTAGATGTCATGTAACCGATATCAGCATTGCTGAAGGAATTACCGTTTACACTTGTACCGCCCGGAACATTCCAGTTGTGGCAGAATGAATAATACCATGTGTTGCCGATCTTGAGCATACTTGAATCCTCGAAGAGGTAAGGTGTGCCCGGATCGATAGGTGTACCGGAAATTGAGATCATGTCAGAACCAAGCTTAGCGATACGTCCCTGCTTTGTCTGAGCAGCCTGTCCGCTTGGAACACCGCCGCCGTATGCGATGATACCTGTGTCTGTATCAGGATCATAGTAAACGCCTGGATCGAAGAGCCATGTTACGTTACTGTTAGGAGTGCTTCTTGAGATGAGCTCGTGTCCAAGAGGATCCTTAACATTCTTTGTGAATGTCGGGTCATCAGCTGTGATAACGCCGATACCTGAACCGTTGTTTGCGAAGTAAAGGAAGAACTTGTCCTGGCCGTTGATCTTCTTCCATGCAGCATCAGGAGCCCATGCGTTATTAGCCCATTTTGCAATTGGAGTGCCGTTTACTCTTGTTTTTGCAACAGGGATCTGACCGTGGTCAGTCCAGTTTACGAGGTCTGCTGTTGATAAGCAGTTGATATAACCTGAAGAATAATCATTCTCGATCATCTGGTTATTCTTGTATGCGAATTCATCAGCTGTTGTGTAAACGTAGAGTCTTCCGTCATATACCATCCAGCCTGGGTCTGCGCCGAAACGCTGAGTGTAAAGCGGGTTATTCTCGCCGTCCTTCTTAAAGGATTCAACAAGTGAAACGTTGCCGAACTTCTGACCGAGAGCCTGAAGGTCAACTACGGGAGTTGCAGGCTTCTCTACAGGGAATTCGTCGATCTTGCCGAGAACGAACTTCTGGAGAAGAACGAGGTCGTCAACGTTCAATTCCTTATTCTGGTTTACGTCTGCTGCCTTCTGAGTCATTGAGTCGTCGAAGCCGCCTGCAATGAGTCCCTTTCTTGCAGCGACGAGGTCGAATGAGTCGATGCGCTCGTCGAAGTTGATGTCGCCGAGGATGACTGTACGAACCTTTGGCTGACCTGCGCCGTCGATAACAGTTTTATCAACAGCACCGACAGCCTCGTCGATGTAGAAGCTTACGAAATTGTTTTCGTCTGTTGTTTCAACGTAGATCTGCATATCTGTAGCGCCTGCAGGGATAGTGTAGCTTGTATTTGCAAGCTGTACCCACTCGCCCTTAGGAGCAGAAGCCTTAGCGATCTCGTCATACTTTGTTTCAGTACCGTCTGAGTACTGGAGAGTGAACTTGAATTCTGTTGTATCGTCGCCGTCCTGAGTCATAGCATTTACAGAGAAGCTGTATGCCTTGCCTGCTTCGAATGCCTGTGAATCAAGAGTTAAAGCTGCACCGTTCCATGAAGCCTCACGGCCTGAGCAGTAGAGAGACTTGCTGCCTGCGTACTTAGCTGAGCCGCTTGTATCGACTGAAGCTGAGCCTCTGCCTGTCCAGCTCTCTGTTGAGCTCTCGAATGTGTTGTGGAACCAGTATCCGTTTGCGTCAGCCTTTGGAGGATCTGGTGGAACATAAGTGCCGCCGCCGTTAGCTCTCGGACCTGTGTATGGGATACCTGTGCCCCAGTTGCTGTCGGAAACGAGGCTTGTTACAGCATTGTATGCTTCCTTAGGCTGGTTGCTTCCGTTATAGAGAAGAGGAGCATTGCTTCTGCCGCTTGACTTATCTGTACCAACCCATGAGTTGTTGTCGTTTGGACCCCAGACCTGAACGAGTGATACGAAAGGTCCGTTTGGATGCTGGGTATTCCAGTCCATAGCGTGCTTGAAGATAGCCTTGTACTTGTTAGCCTGGTCTGTCATTGAGTACTTGCCGCCCTCAGTTGAGAGGTCAAGCTCTGTTACCTGAACATCGAGACCGAGGTTGAGGTACTTATCCATAGCAGCGAGGTAAGAGTTTGTATCGCCCCATGCATTGCTTGCAGCGCAGTTGAGGTGAGACTGCATGCCCATACCGTCGATGAGGCCCTTAGCCTTCAGAGGTTTGAGGATAGTATTGATGATACAGTTCTGCTTGTCGTTAGCGAACTCGTTATAGTCGTTGTAGAAGAGCTGACAGCCCTCGGGAGCGTACTTTCTTGCATATGTGAAAGCCTTCTCAACGAAGCTGTTGTTTCCGTAAACTCTTACCCAAGCGGATGAACCGTTCTGGCCGTTTGTGCCGTTTGTAGGTCTGAGACCGCCCTGGTTAGCGGTGCCGTCGTTGATTACCTCGTTACAAACGTCGTATGCGAAGAGGTTGAGCTGAGGATACTGCGACTTGTAAGCTGCAAACATATTCTTGATGTAGCTTTCCATACGCTGATCCATTGTGGATGAATTTACGTAGCCGTTGTTATTGTTGAAGCCCTGCTTGAAGAACCACTCAGGAGTCTGGCTGTGCCATACGAGAGTGTGTCCTCTGAATGCGATATTGTTCTTTGAAGCAAAGTCGCAGATAGCAGCGCAGCGGCTGAGTGATACCTTAACGTTTGTATCTGTTGAGCCGTTCTGAACGATAGTAGCATCAGGCTTTGTCTCGTTCTCGCACTCGATAGCGTTGTGATCCTTCAGGATAATACCTGTGATACCGCTGTTTGTTACTGTACCGCCGTTGAGGATATTACCTACGCGGAAGTACTTTGCGAATTCGTCCTTGAGTCCCTTGCCTGACGGAGCAGCATGTGCCTCATTAGCTGCCTTGTCGCCTGTGATAAGAAAATCATCGAACGAGAAGTCATCAGTTGAATCTGTGTAGATCCTGAGCTTGTACTCGTAGCTTGCCTTGGAAGCCTTGTCTGTACCCTTCAGTTCTGTCCATTCGCCTGCCTTGACATTCTTTGTATCGAGTACAACAGTAGTTTCCTTGCCTGTTTCTGCATCGATAGTCAGAAGTGTGAAGTAGAACTTCTGAGCTGTTTCGCTGTAGACCTTAACGCTGTAGGTGTATTTATCTCCGCCAAAAAGATAAAGTCCCTTTGAAGAAGCAACGCCGTCTTCCTTGTTGAGACGTCCTGTGATCTTCATGCCTCGTGAAGAATCAGCACCGCCTCCCGGCTGAGCAGTGAGCTCAGTATAATCAGCTTCGTTGTACCAGCCTTCGTAACTGCACTCGAAATCATTTGAAACGATCTCTGCAGCATATGTGTGCATTACTACGTCCGGCATTGCGGCGAATACCCCTGAAAGACAACTTGCAGCTGTAAGGCTTGCGATAAGTTTTTTTACTTTCATTTACATTCTCCTCCTCATTAATAATGTATATTTTTCGTTCAACGTAATGATATAATTTATATCATTTTATGCTGTTATTTTCATTTTACCCTAATACCTTAGAGATTGCAACCTAAAAAACAAAGATTAGGTGTACAAAACGCAGAAAATGCCCAAAAATTGCGCACTTTCTTAAAATTGCGGTAAACAAGTTACTATTTTTAGCATAAAACAACAACTTACATAAATTTGTTATATTTTGCACAATGTGTTATATTATTTGCATACTATGAAATAACAACTTTTGCCGGTAATTGCAGATTTCTCAATATTTCCGCAAATAAACAGTTGTAGTCAAAAATGACGATTCAAAGCATAAACCGTCATATCCATGCCGGAAAAATTGTTTTCAGAATTACCATTTGTAAAAATCAGAACAGGTGGATTTTTTGAATGTTAAATCCGTCTGCCATTGAAATTAAACGAAAAAAATGATATTATTAGTACAACATGAACAAAGGAGTTGAGATAATGAAGATCTCTGACGGATACTGGCTCAGTAAGACCGGATATAATATTCACTGGGCTGTGCAGATATATGATGTGGAGGCTGATAATGATTCCATCACGGTCTATGCCGCTTCCCAGTTCATCTCAAACAGGGGCATGACGCTGGGCGGACCTGTTTTCACAGTGAGGTTCACATCCACGCTGGAAAACAGCATAAAGGTCCGCATCGGGCATTTCAGCGGAGTGAAAAACAGCGGCCCTGCCTTTACTCTTTATGAGGATAAGGACTTCAGACCTGAGGTGAAAAAGCGCCGCAGCGGCTGGGAGCTTATTTCGGGGAAGACCTCTGTGAAAATAGGAAAAAAAGGCAAGGAATGGGATGTGTCATACTGGTATGACGGCAGTCTGCTGACAAAGTCCGGCTGGCGCACCACTTCCATAATTGAGGAGGAACAGTGGCACAGAAGGGCGAGAGAATCCGCTGAGGCTGACGAGAGGTTCTTTGCAAGGTCGGATAACGGCGGAAATACTCATATCCGTGAGATGCTGAACCTTGCCGTCGGAGAGTACATCTACGGCTTTGGCGAGAAGTTCTCGGCTTTTGTAAAGAACGGACAGTCCGTGGAGGTCTGGAACAATGACGGCGGCACATGCACCGAGCAGAGCTACAAGTCAGTGCCGTTCTTTGTTTCTTCCCGCAACTACGGAGTTTTCGTGAATCATCCCGAGAAGGTCAGCTTCGAGGTGGGCAGCGAGACTGTCTCGAAAACTGCCTTTTCCGTACAGGGCGAGCACCTTGAATATTTCATCTTCGGCGGAGCTTCCATAGCAGACGTTATTGAGAGATATACCGCCCTCACGGGCAGACCAGCCCTGCCGCCGCCCTGGTCCTTCGGGCTCTGGCTCTCTACCTCATTTACTACGGATTACGACGAGGAGACAGTCAGCTTCTTTATAGACGAGATGAAGAAGCGTGAGATACCGCTTGATGTGTTCCATTTCGACTGCTTCTGGATGAAGGAGTTCGAGTGGTGCGGTTTTGAGTGGGACGAGAGGAAATTCTCCGACCCTGAGGGCATGATAGAGCGCATAAAGGCCAAAGGCGTAAGGATATGCGTCTGGATAAACCCCTATATCGGACAGAGGTCACCTGTGTTCCGTCACTGCCTCGACAGAGGATATTTGCTGAAAAACAAGGACGGTTCGGTATTCCAGTGTGATATGTGGCAGCCGGGAATGGGCATCATAGATTTTACCAATCCCGAAGCCTGCAAATGGTTCGCGGAAAAGATACAGCACCTTGCAGAAATGGGCGTGGACGCCATAAAGACAGATTTCGGTGAGCGTATCCCCACCGATGTGTGCTATTATGACGGCTCCGACCCATATAAAATGCATAACTATTACGCTTATATCTATAACAAAACGGTTTTTGAGGCTCTCGAAGCCGCAAAGGGCAGTGCATGCTTATTTGCCCGAGCTGCAACGGCAGGCTGTCAGCAGTTCCCTGTACATTGGGGCGGAGACTGCTTCTCATCCTATGAATCAATGGGAGAGACTCTTCGCGGCGGACTTTCGCTTTGCATGTCAGGCTTCGGATTCTTCTCCCATGACATCAGCGGCTTTGAGGCGACAGGTACTCCCGACCTTTACAAGCGCTGGACAGCCTTCGGACTTATGTCCACTCATTCGCGCTATCATGGCAACAGCTCCTATCGTGTGCCGTGGCATTTTGACGAGGAGAGCTGTGATGTGGCAAGGCATTTCGTTGAGCTGAAGGGCAGGCTTATGCCATATATCTGGGCGAATGCCGTCAAAGCGCATCTCACGGGAGTGCCTGTTATGAGAGCTATGGCTGTGGACTTTGGCTATGACCGCAGTGCCCTCATCGTTGATACTCAGTATATGCTGGGAGATTCTCTGCTTGTGGCTCCTGTTTTCAGCGAGGACGGCGAGTGCGGCTTCTACCTGCCAGCAGGCGGCATATGGACTGATATACAGACAGGCGAGGAGCTCAGCGGCGGAGGCTGGTACACAAAAAATTACGATTACTTCGGCATGCCGCTGTATGCAAAGCCGTGCTCTGTCATAGTTTACGGCGATTTCAGGGGAACGGCGGACTATGACTATACCGACGGCATGAAGATAGTCATATACGGCATGGAGGACGGTGCAGAGACCGGGACTACGGTTTACGACAGGAATGGAAATCCTGCCGTGAAAATAAAAGCTGTAAGACAGGGCGGCAGCATTCTGCTGACCGTTGAAGGTACGGACAGACCGTTTACTGCGGAGAGCTCACAGGGGCTTTCTGTTTTGTGCGTATGATGAAATATTGTATATTTCTGTATGCTTCAGCAGGAGCCTGTGCTGACCGTTTTCATGTAAAAGTGCTGCGTAAGCGGTAAATTTATACCGTGCCTCTTGCTATTTTTTTCATAATATGATAAAATAATAAAAAGATATACTCGGAAAGGCAGGGATACAGACGTATATGAACGAAACACAGGGCTACAGTGCGGAGTACGCCGCTCTTAACCATGAAATATATAATCTTACCAGACAGCTTGAAGCAAAGGAAAAGGAGTACAGGGATTCAACTGCTGCCGATCGTTATGATCCCTTCAAAAATCCCACAGAGTACCGCTGGTACAGGGATGATTATTCCGAGATCCTTCCGTGGGTGACCATGCCGGAGTTTTCAGTGCCCTTTGAGCCTGCAAAGGTGGAAAAGGCTGCTATCAGGCGTTTCTATAACATCGGTGGTCTTACGGCTCTCTTCAGGTTCATCTTCTCAGAGCTGATGGCAGGAATACTGAGCACAGGTCTGACGGCTCTTCTTACAAAAATGAACCCGGGGGCGTCCTCGACAGCTGTTTCCCATTACATGACCATGGGTGCTATATTTGTTGCGATTAATATGTTCACGTTTCTTGCCGTAAATGTGGGATTTGCCTTTATAGGGCTTAAATGGGCGAAAATAAAGCCGTCGTCTCTCCTGAAGACAAGGGACTATCACGTTTCCGACGCTATCATGCACTGCCTTGCAGGACTGTTTATATGGATGACATCTGCGTACATTTCCACGGGTATCGAGGATATTGTATCGAAGTACGGCTTCTCTACGGAGGTCCTTGACCTTGATATGGGTAAAACGGGGCTGGGAATAGCAATAATGACCATATATTCCTGTCTTATCGCTCCCATAACAGAGGAGCTGTTCTTCCGCGGAACGCTTATGAAGATATTCTCGAAATCAAATCAGCGCTTCGGAATAGTTATATCGGCAGTGTTCTTCGGACTTGCTCACGGCAATCTTCCGCAGTTCATGCTGGCTTTCCTTCTCGGTCTCTTCCTGGGACATATCGACATGAGGCATAATTCCATCGTTCCTTCGGTAGTTGTCCACATATTCATAAATTCAATGGTGACTGTCATTGACCAGTTCAGGGATAATGATGTGATCATGGGACTTATATCTCTGGGTATCATAGTATGTGCTATAGCGGGTCTGGCAATGCTCCTGATGTTCAGAAAGGAAAGCAAATTCCCTGTTTCCACGCCTGCCCAGTCGCGCCGCGGCATTGCAATAGCAAAGACCTCGGTGGCTCTGATAGCTGCCGTGGTGATACAGGTCATATATCTTGTTCTTCTCATTATGATGACTAAAAAATAACGGATAAAGCAAAAAGTCCGAAAGCAGACGATGTTCTGCCTTCGGACTTTATTTTTATGATATTCAGCCGTTTGCCGCTTCGGAAGGAGCTGCCGCTGCATTTGAGGCGGACTTCTTCGATATGCCGTACAGCACGGCTGCGGTGGCAATGAGAAGCACGATGGTGGTGAAGATACTGCCCTCGATGCCGAATCTTCCGCCTGTGAGAAAGTCGCTTGAGCTCTTTGCCGTTGTGCGGAATATGGACGGAGTCTGGCTTGTACCGCTTACGCTTATTCCGTAGAAGTTGCCCTGTGTGAAGTTCCATATCGAATGGATAGCGCATACTCCCCATATATTGTCAAACAATATCATGTAAAGGGCGGCAAATACGCCGAAGAGAGTGAGATTGAAGAAGGGGAGGATGCCGAATCCGGGATTTGCCGCATGGGCAAGAGCAAAGCCCACAGCGCTGATGCCGACTGCTGTTATCGTATGCTGACCGCTTCCGCCGATAGTTGTCATGAGGTAGCCGCGGAAAATGAACTCCTCGCTCATTCCCTGTACCACGAAGCCGAGCAGATACAGTCCTATGGTGCCGAACTTTATCTCATCGCTGAGCTTTATGCTGTTTACGCCGAAAATCAGACCGAGAAGGGATATGGCGGTCATAAGGACTATACCCACCAGAAGTCCCGAACCATAGTGAGCAAGGAATCCGGGCTTTCTTGCTCCCATTGAGCGGACATTCCTCATCTCGATGCAGCGGCAGTATATGAGTGAACATATAGTTCCGAGAACCGTTGAAAAAAGAGTTGCAAGCATCAGGTCATCCCTTGAGTATATCCTGAGGGCTGCATCGGTATATTCTCCGATGTTGTAATTACCTGATTCGTCTATGAGCTCTATGCCCGAGACAGCTTCAAGCAGCGGTTTGAAGCCCATGACCGTGGGGACTATAGATTCAAGCAGCTGTATGACTAAAAAAACTGCTATAAAGCATAAAATGATAATGGCGATATTTTTTGAAGCATGCGACTTTGAAGCTTCATTGAACATCTTTGGTCTGTAATTCAGCATAGTACACCTCCGTATTATATGCCTGACAATAAATTATTCTGTGTGTTGAATATAATTTTACTATAGTATCATAAAGTTGTCAAGCACGTTCTTCTCATTTGACATGGCGAAGAGGAAATGATATAATAAAGATTGGACTATGCTTAAAGGAAGAAAGGAGTTTTGCCGGTGTATAAAACCATATTATCTCACATCGGAAAGTACAAGAAACAAGCGATATTATCGCCTCTGACCATAGTCGGAGAGGTCGCCATGGAGGTACTCATACCTGCGGTAATGGCACTTATCATCGACAACGGCATCAAAAAGGGCGATATCGGCTATGTTGCAAAAATGGGCGGACTAATGGTGCTGATGTCCATTTTCTCGCTGTGCTTCGGAGCACTTGCGGCTCGCTTCTCTGCTGTGGCAGCAATGGGCTTTGCAAAAAACCTCAGAAGTGCACTTTTCCACAAGGTACAGGACTTTTCCTTCTCGAATGTGGATAAGTTCTCCACAGCTTCACTGACAACAAGACTGACAACTGATGTTACAAATATACAGAATGCATTCATGATGTTCGTGCGAATGGCTTTCCGCTCGCCTATAATGCTGATATGCGCTACCTGTATGGCGATAAGGCAGAATGCGAAGCTTTCGCTGGTATTCCTGTTTGCGATACCCGTGCTGGGCGGTTCGGTGCTGTTCATCATCTCAAAGGCACATCCCCGTTTTGAGAAAATGCTCAGACAGTACGACAGCATGAACGGCAAGATACAGGAAAACCTCATCGGTATCCGCGTGGTCAAGGCGTTTGCCCGTGAGGAACACGAGAAAAAGCGATTCGAGGAAAATACAACAGCAGTACGTCTCGCTCAGGTATCTGCTGAAAAGCTGGTCATCATGGGTATGCCCATAATGCAGCTTGTAATGTATATGAGTATTGCGGCTATCCTCTACTTCGGCGGTCACATGGCTGTGGACGGAGACATCGCTACAGGTGAGCTTTCAAGCTTCATCATGTACGTCGGACAGATCCTCATGTCACTTATGATGCTCTCTATGCTCTTTATCATGTTCGTTGTGTCAAGAGCATCACTTCAGCGTGTATATGAGGTGCTTCAGGAAGAGCCCTCCATCAAGGATGCTGAAAATGCTGAGGTCTCTGCTGAGGACGGCTCTGTGGTATTCGACAACGTAAGCTTCAGCTACTATGACGATATGAAGAACCTTGCCCTTGAAAAGATAAACCTGCGCATAGCTTCGGGTGAAACTATCGGTATAATCGGCGGTACAGGCTCTTCAAAGACCTCGCTGGTACAGCTCATTCCCCGTCTTTATGACGCAACAGACGGAAGAGTTATCGTAGGCGGTCACGATGTAAAGGAATATTCCCTTGAAACTCTGAGGGATCAGGTGGCAATGGTGCTCCAGAAGAATGTACTCTTTTCGGGAACTATCAAGGATAATCTCCGCTGGGGCGATGAGAACGCCACAGATGAGGAGATAATTGAAGCCTGTAAGTCAGCCTGTGCTCACGACTTCATCATGGGCTTCCCCAATGGCTATGACACAGACCTCGGACAGGGCGGCGTAAATGTATCGGGCGGTCAGAAGCAGAGACTCTGTATTGCAAGAGCTCTCCTCAAAAAGCCCAAGATAATCATTCTCGACGACTCCACCAGCGCCGTTGATACGGCTACTGACAGCAGTATACGAAAGGCATTCCGCGAGAAGCTTGCGGATACTACAACTATAATCATCGCTCAGCGTATTTCCTCTGTTATGGATGCTGACCGCATAATCGTCATGGACGGCGGAAGGATAACAGATATTGGCACACACGATGAGCTCATGCAGAAGAGTGAGATATACCGCGAGGTATATGACTCACAGCAGAAAGGAGCTGATGAATAATGCCTCCGAGAACACAAAGAGCAATGGCAAAGCCTCAGGATACTTTCGGTACACTGAAGCGTATATTCAGCTATATGCATGGCTTCCGCATACAGTTCGTATTCGTTGTGATAGGTATCTTTATCAGCTCGGGTGCAGGCATCGCAGGCAACTACCTGCTCAAGCCCGTGATCGATAATATAGAGGACGCACTAAAGACAGGCGACTGGAAATACGGCAGATTTATAGGCATACTCATGACTATGATAGTCATATATGTATGCGGTGCGCTGTCGTCATTCATGTATATGCGCATTATGATGAAGATCTCCACAACTACCCTCATGCGTATAAGAAACGACCTGTTCTGCAAAATGGAGATGCTCCCAATACGCTTCTTTGACAAGCATACCCACGGCGAGCTGATGAGCCTTTACACCAACGATACCGACGCTATCCGCGAGATGCTCAGCAACAGCATCGCACAGTTCATAAGCTCGGCAATAACTATAATCGGTGTTTTCACCGCCATGGTCATCTACAGCTGGAGACTTACCATACTTGTAGTTGCCATGCTGTTCATCATAATCAAGGTCATCGGTTTTGTCGGCTCAAGGAGCGGCAAGGGCTTCGTCGCTCAGCAGAGAGCTCTCGGAAGCGTAAACGGCTATATCGAGGAAATGATAGACGGACAGAAGGTAGTAAAGGTATTCTGCCATGAGGACAAGGCAAACGAGGAGTTCGACGCTCTCAATGAGGAGCTCTGCAAAGCGGCTACTCACGCAAATACATTTGCGAATATCCTCATGCCAATAATGAACAATCTCTCCTATATACACTACGCAATGACAGCTATTGCAGGCGGTATCATGGCTGTAAAGGGCATAGGCGGCATGACAGTAGGTACGGTGGTATCCTATCTTCAGTTCACCCGTTCATTCTCACAGCCTATAACACAGGTCTCACAGCAGCTCAACTCTGTTCTTACCGCTCTTGCGGGCGCAGAGCGTATCTTCAGAGTCATCGACGAAGAGCCTGAGACTGACGACGGCTATGTTACACTGGTCAATGCGGACATCGCTCCCGACGGCACAATAAAGGAGTCCGACAAGCGTACAGGACGCTGGGCATGGAGACATCCCCACAAGGCTGACGGCACTGTTACCTATACAGAGGTCCGCGGAAACGTGGAATTCGACGATGTGGTATTCGGCTATGAGCCCGAAAAGACCGTTCTCAACGGTATTTCCCTCTATGCAAAGCCCGGACAGAAAATCGCTTTTGTAGGCTCTACAGGTGCAGGAAAGACCACCATAATCAACCTCATAAACCGCTTTTACGATGTGCCGGAGGGCAAGATACGCTACGACGGCATCAATATCAACAAGATAAAGAAGGATGACCTGCGCCGTTCACAGTCCATTGTTTTACAGGATACACATCTTTTTACAGGTACTGTTATGGAGAATATCCGCTACGGTAAGCTTGACGCCACCGACGAGGAGGTCTATGCGGCAGCTAAGCTGGCTAATGCCGACAGCTTCATCAGACATCTCGAAAACGGCTACGATACATTGCTCACCGCAGACGGTGCAAACCTTTCGCAGGGACAGAGACAGCTCCTTGCCATTGCAAGAGCGGCAGTCGCTGATCCGCCCGTGCTGATCCTCGATGAGGCTACAAGCTCCATTGATACCCGTACAGAGGCGCTTATCGAAAAGGGCATGGACTCCCTGATGGAGGGCAGAACGGTATTCGTTATCGCTCACAGACTTTCAACAGTACGCAATTCTCACGCAATAATGGTCCTCGAACACGGAAGGATCATCGAGCGCGGAAACCACAACGAGCTTATTGCTCAGCACGGAAAGTACTACCAGCTCTATACGGGAATGTTTGAGCTGACATAATGATATAGAAGGGGTAAAAACATGGAATTCAGAAAGATCACCGCAGCTGCTGCGGCAATGGCAATGCTTTGCACTGCCGTCTCATGCAGCTCCAAGGATAAGAAGGAGAGTGGCGAGGCTGCAAAGAAAGCGGCTTCAAAGACTGTTGAGGCTGCTTCGGAGCCTGTTGAGGGCGTTGACGCCAACGACGCTGTGGACGCTGTTTCGGGAGATGCCTACCTCGCCATTGCAGATGAGGGCTTCAATGTTCAGTATCTCGGCGATAAGGACGACCACAAGAACAATCAGCTGTCATATGACGCAGGTATCGCTCATATCAGCGGCAACGGAGATTATACCGTAAGCGTAACGGCTGATACCAACGGCTTCAGATATGATACAACAGGTGACATTAACGGCGAATTTGCCGTTAAGGGGCTGGGCTTTGCGGCTGTTATTATTGATGACGCCGAGGAGGCTATGCCAAATGCCGTTATCACTATAAAGAACATAAAGGTCGACGGCAAGGATATTGAGCTTGTGAAAAAGAGCTACACCAATACGGAAAGCGGCTCTGTACGCGCCAATATCTTCAATGAGTGGGTGAGCGACGACAGTATCCCTGCCGACGCAAAGTCCGCCGAGGGCGCTCTGTTCAACAATAACGATACGAATTCGCCCAGTGAAATAAACGACGGCGGCTTTTCTGCTCAGATAGTCAGCAGAGATGACTTTGCACAGTGGAAAAACGTGGAGGTCAGCTTTACGGTATCGGGCATGGATAAATAGAACATCAAAACCTCACGATTTATCCGTGAGGTTTTAGCTTGTCAAAAAGTTCTTATACCTATGAATGGGATTCCAAAGGGACTGTGTTCCTTTGGCGGAGTCCAGAGGCAGCGCCTCTGGTAGGGTGACTCCCCACAGTGTGGGGAGATGTCGCAAAGCGACAGAGGGGCTGGGGCGGTTAGCCTGGGGCAAAGCCCCACAAATAGCCTCGAAGCGCTTCGCAAAGGGTGAATTAAAAAACAGTCCGGCGGACTGTTTTTTAAGAGGGAACGCCTTGCAAGTGAAGGCGTTCCCTTAATAAATTGGTTATATTGACAGACTGAAACCTCACGATTTATCCGTGAGGTTTTTTTCTTTAATTCAGCATTCTATCACAGAATTTACATATCCGTACTATATAATACGATCATGGAAGCAGAAAAAAGTAAGAAAACAGTGTTAAAGACATCTTCATTTTTCATATAAACCACCCTAAAGGTCAAAGCGCTCGATATCGGGCGCTTTTTCCGTTTAATAATCATTATTGACAAATAATGATTGATATGTTATAATGAGTTATAGCAAATTCAACTAAAAAATTACTGGAGGAAACAATAATGGCTAACAATAATAAAGAAACAAACAAGGTTATCGCTGAGTTCCGTGATATTCTCGAAAAGCGCGGAGTAGCATATGAGCTCAATAATGAAGATGCGAATATGATCAGATTCCGCACACAGCTTCCTAATTATGAGAAGGCAACTCCTTTCGTTCTGATCCATTTCAATGAGGATAACGGCGCTCTCAGTCTCGCACTCAGCGGTATCGCTACATTTACAAAGGGCGGTCCCGATCTTTACGCTGTACTTAACGACTTCAATGCAGATCCCGGCAACTTCGGATGCAAGATGTTCGTTGAGACCGATGGTCATCTCATCGTGCTCACAAATGCTATCATAAAGAGCGGCAACGTATGTGATCTTATAGAGGAGTATCTCAAGATAAACATCCTTGCAACAGACAAATTCTACAGCAGAATTTCTGAAATAATTGAGAACGGTAATAAAGATTAACGCTATATAGCCAAATATATGAATTATTTTTCGGATAAGAAAAGCGCAAATCTACGTTAGGTATAAGAATTGTTGTACAAAACGTAGAATTTTATTGTGAAATCTGACAGTTTGTCTCAAACCCTCTTTAAAATTATATTTACTTGTGCTAAAATATAATCAGAGAAAAATCTACTCTGAAAGGGGGCACAGGTATGAGTAATGTTAAGATGTTATGCTGCAGATCAACAGCTTTTTTAGTTGCTGTTATTATGGTATGTTGTTCTTTAATGTATTACCCTTGCAGAACTCATGCCGCAGTAAAAAAGTCGGATGAAGAACTGAAAAAAATGTCTGAGGAGATCATCTGGCTGGTAAATGAAGCAAGAGCCGAGGAGAACGAGAAGATAAAGGCAGAGAACGTTAAAAGAGCTGAAGAGGGGCTTGAACCCCTTCCTTTGCTCAAGCCGATGAAGTCGGTCCCGTACCTTAGCGATAAGGCTCGTGAACGCGCAAGAGAAACTATCTTCAAGTTCAGCCACTACCGCCCGAGATGGGACGGCAAGGAAGATGATATGGATAATCTCTTTATCACTATCGTTGACGAAAACCTTATCCCGTACAGCGGCGCAGGTGAGAATATCGCGGCAGGATTTGACAATGCCAAGGCGACATTCAACCAGTGGAAAGAATCTCCGGGACACTGGAAGGCTATAATCAGCCCTTCCTATACACATATAGGCGTAGGCTGCGCTTTCGACGAAAACAGTACATATAAGTATTACTGGGCTCAGCTTTTTATCTCCTATGATTATGAGACCTTCGGACCGCTTGAAGATGAGTATATCCCCGAAAGATACAAGACTGTTCCAAAGGATACAGGTGATATAAACGGCGACGGCGAGATCAATTCCTATGATCTCATCACGATCAACAAGTATCTTGCAAAGATGCTTGATCTCAATGATCTTCAGATCGCAAGCGCCGATCTTTTAAAGGACGGTTCTATAACGTCTGCTGATGCAACAGTTCTCAGGAAGTACATACTTGGCAAGGTAAAGACTGTGCCTTTGACAATGGATGAATATGTTTCTCAGTTGGCAGATGGCTGATAAAAATGGTTATAATTGAAAAGGAAATATAAGAAAGTGTGTTCATGGTAAAAACGGCTGAATTATCAGCCGTTTTTGCTTTTATAGGGCATTTGATTTTATCAGGATATTATATTAAAATATAAATAATGTATCCTCAATAACCGCCGTAAGGCGGTTATTGCCCTGGACTTTGTTCAGGGGGCGCAAATTATAAAGAATTTGAGCATTATATTTTTTTATGTTAAGTTCATTTTGTCCTGTCGGGCAAAACAAAGTGCAAAAAATAATCCAATAATTTTTAGTTGCTGAGCAGACATTAAATAATTCTGAATGATGCAGCACTTTTGTATCTTGCTGCGAATGTTGTTAATGAAAGGTCGATCTTATTATATACAGAACAGGAGGAATGAACATGACGAGCAGCGAGCTAAAGACGCTCTACCATACCTCGGTATCAGGATGTCACAGAGCATTGATGCAGGAATACGGCAGATACGTCTATTCCATAATTTTCAATAAGCTCAGGCTTTGCGGCACTCAGGAGGACATAGAGGAATGCTTCAGCGATGTCTTTGCAGATATATTTATAAAGCTTGACGAGGATCAGCTCTTCGGCGGAGATGTAAAATCACTGATAGGTACTGTGGCAAAGCGGACGGCTATAGACAGATTCAGAAGCCTTACCGCTGCACAGAGTCATATGGTAAGCACGGATGAGAATGATATGTCAGAGCTTGCTTCTGATATGAGCGTTGAGGCTCATGCTGAACGTTCAGAACTCCGCAGACTGCTCCTCAGCAAGATAGAAGAGCTCGGCGAGCCCGACTCTACTATTCTCATACAGAAGTATTACTATAACCGAAAATCAGATGAGATAGCAAAAAGTGTTTCCATGACAGCTTCGTCGGTCAGATCGAGATGTACGAGAGCTATGGGAAAGCTTCGCGCAAAGCTTGCCGAAATAGGTATTACAGAGTAAAGGAGGAGCGGCTGTGAAAGAAAGAGAAATATTCAATGTTCTCGGAAATGCAGAGGAAGATTCTATGGAAATGCTTACCGATAAGTGCCCCGAGATAACTGATGCACAGCTTGACAGGCTGCTTGCGGAGACAGAGAGGAAATACAAAATGAAAAAGAAAGATAATGACAGAACTGAGAAAGATAATATAAACATGACCGAAAATGAGGTCAGCGGAGTTGAACGCGTAAGCCGACCTGCATGGATGATGCCCCTTATTACAGCGGCTTCGGTAGTTCTTTTGGCAGGTATCGTCTTAGGAAGCGTTGTGCTCCTGAACAGACACAAGGGCGGTGACGGCGGCGGAGTTGATTCACCTATGGTAACTGCTTCGACTACAGCTGTTTCAGAGACAACGACTTCCGCTGTATCCACAGGTACCGTTACAACTACGGGAACAGTCACAAAGGCGGGAGCTTCCACGGCGGACCGGAACACAACAAATACTGCGGCTGCCCATGAAGCTGTTACTTCAAAAACTCATGCCGAAGCACCTGTAAACACGACAGTGACCTTTGTTGCTCCTGATAAGAATTACATGAAAGACGATATGTCACTGGGAGACAAGGCTATTGAGCTTTGCAGGAAGAATGATGAAATAAAACAGGCGGTCCTGGGACTTAGTGTAGACTGCGATGTTAATGACAGGATCATGTTCAGTGCTGATCCTTCCATGGAATGGCTGGAGTATGATGCCATTACACAAGAGAGGATAGAGAATATGATCACCTATTGTCGTGTCAGGGACAGCAGATTCGGAACTCTTGATGAAATGAAAAGCTATTTCAGAAGTGCATTGACGGAAAAAAGCATAAAGGAAATGTATGATCAGGACTTTTCGGCGAGATTTGACGATCTGAATGAAATGGATGTGCTGCCCAGGGATAGAATGAGTCTGTATATGGAATACAGAGGAAAGCTTTATATTATGAATTACAGAGGCGGATTAGGCTATATTCCAGTTGATTATCCCGAGGAGCTGCCTGTTATCATTGCGGAAAAGACGGACACTTCTTTCAGAGCGTTTATGCCTGTATGGATGGTGAGGGATACTTCAAAGAGTGAGAAAAATGACATTCAGAGCTCTTATGCCCTTGAAGTAAAAGTGATCATGGATCCTGAGTACAACGACTGGCGTATTGATGAACTGACGACGAGAGAGAGAAAGGACTACGATGATCTGTACGATCAGTTCAGAAGCTGATAAGGTCTGCTGTGACTATAGGGAGAGTTGGCGATATACCGTATAAAAACGGTAATACATTACAGTGTGTTATCTATGAGAGAAAGCCCCGGAATTGGTTCGGGGCTTTTTTCTGGTGTTTTTTACAATGGAGGAAAGCGCGATTTGTTTAATGCTACGAAATTGCCACAAATAGTGTAAAATTCATAAAAATTCCATTATTTCTGTTAATAAATACGGTATAATATAACTATAGAGATACAATCCCCAAATCATTTAAGAGGTGATCATATGAAATGTGTAAATTGCAGAAAAGTAATCCCGAAGGAAAGCGTGACCTGTGAGTTTTGCGGAGTTCATCAGGAGAGACCGCCCGCTTATTACACTGTTATCAGTGTCGTTCTGATGCTGGCATGTCTTGCCTATGGAATCACAAGAATAGTCCTGGGCCAGATGAACAGCTCATGGGAAATTATTTTCAGGGGTGCACTTGCCTGCTTTGCTTCATTTGCATTTATACCTGCATTCAGATTCGGCGGTAATGCTGTGGCAACTATCCTTATTAAGGTATTTGTTGTAGCATTGGTAATAGTTCTGATCTGAGGCGGAGGTTATTTGTTATTGTTCACAAATCACGATACACGTTTTTAGCTAAAGCTACAAAGTTTATTGCATTTAGTACATTGTTAACAAAAAATACATTATTTTTGTTGAAATGTATAGTATTATGTAGCTGTAAAGAAGAATAACAGATAAAAAAGATCCTGCAGGCGTTAACAGCGATTAGTCTGCAGAGATCAGTTAAGTGTAAAGCCTTTTGTAAACGCTTCCGAGTTTTCGGAAGCGTTTACTGTTTTATGCATTATTATGATTTACTGACAATTCCTGCTTTTTTCACCGAAAAATCTTTACAAATCCTCATAGATGATGTATATTATAACTGTAAGAATAAGGCGTATGTTTTCAGGCATATATAAACTGCGCCGAAAAACAAACATAGGCAAAGTAAAGAATAATCAAAAAAGGAGTGAAAAAATGAACTTTAATAGCTTAAAACGTGCGATAAGCACAGCTGTTTCGGCAATGATCATTACAGCAGGCATCCCCTCTGCCTCGTCTGTAAATGCTGCCGATAAGCAGATCAGAGGCAATCTCGGCGGATTCGATTACGAAATGTGGAATCAATATAATACGGGAGAGGCGGAAATGGAACCGTCGGCAGGTTCATTTACCTGCTCGTGGAGCAATGTTTCGAACTATATTGCTAAAATGGGCGTGAATTATGACGATGAAAAACAGAATTACAAGTCCATAAGCAAAGACCTGATACTTTCCTATAATGCTGAGTTTACACCAAAAGGCAATGCGTATATGGGCGTTTATGGCTGGACAAGGAACCCTCTCGCAGAGTACTATATCATTGAGGGGTGGGGCGACTGGCGTCCGCCCGGAGGCTTAGCAGAGAATAAGGGAACGGTAACTATCGACGACAACGAATATGGTGTATACAAGGTTATGCGTACAAATCAGCCGTCTATTGACGGAACTGCTACATTTCCTCAGTACTGGAGCGTCCGCTGGATAAACGGTGCAAAGAAAGATACCAGTAGTATTATGAGAGGCATTGTACACGTAGGCAAACACTTTGATGCATGGTCGGAAATGGGTATGGATATGTCCGGAACTCTTTATGAGGTAAGCCTTTTTATTGAGGCGTTAGGGTCAAGCGGATCGGCTGATGTAAAGCAATTTGGAGTTTTCGGAAATATCGATGATATTCCCGATTATGACGCTTATCTGCCAAAAAAGTATCTGGAAATTGTTCCTGATCAGGAAAACGGCATTTACTTTGTCAGTGATTTTGAGGAGGATCAGAACTACTGGAAGGGACGCGGCGACGTTTTATGCTATAATGATGATAAAAACTACTATGACAAGGGTTATTCGTTTAAAGTAAACGGCAGGGACAATGAGTGGAACGGTTGTGAGTTCCAGCTTGATCCTGATGTTTTTATTCCCGGCGAGACCTACAGCTTTAGTGCGGCGATGCTGCAAACGGAAGGCAAGGACGTGGATTTCCAGATGTCTCTCCAGCAGGGCAGCGGAAACAGCGCTGTCTATACAAAGGTAGCCGGCTGTACAGCGAAGAGCGGCGAATGGACAAAGATAGAGAATACGGAATTTACTATCCCCGATAACAGCGGAGATATGATACTTTACTTTGAGACTCCCGAGGGCTCAGGCGATCTGTGTTCTTTTAATATTGATGCGGTACAGGCTGCTGTTAAAGGTACGCCATCCCGTGTAGAAACAGGGAAGGGTATCGTCGGAGCACCGAATTTGACGGCAGATGATCAACCCGCAGGCGGAAACATCCTCTCCAAGAGCGATACCATAAAGATAATGCCTATAGGTGACTCTATTACCTTTGGTATGGGCGAAACAGGCGGCTACAGAAAGTACCTCTTCAACGACCTGAAGCAGAAGGGTTATACCAAAATAGATATGGTAGGACCTGAGGGACAGAACAGCGCTTCCTTCAACGGTATGTCATACGATGATAACAACGCAGGTTACAGCGGCTTCACTATCAAGCAGCAGTATCCTATCCCAAGCTGGGGAGAGAACGGTCTTCTTGAAAGGCTGAAGAGTAAGGACGCTGTTAAAAAGGCTCAGCCTGATATAGTTCTCCTTATCATCGGTACTAACGATATGACTGCCAACCGTTCTATGAGCGACTGCGAGAAGGATCTTCACAGTCTCATGGATCATATTCTCGGAGATCTCCCCGAGGGCAGCGTGGTGTTCATGGGATCAATACCAGAGTTTACAGCTTACGGCGGAAATTCGCAGAGAGTTGCCAATTACAACAATACTGTGAAGAAGGTCGCCGAGGACTACGCAAGCAAGGGCAAAAATGTAAAGTTTGCAGATGTTCATGGCTGTCTGAACGGCATGAATGATATAGGCACAGATAAACTTCACCCAAATGGCGGCGGTTATAAGAAAATGGGGGCTTTCTGGGCGGACACCATCGACAAGTATGTTGCTGCTTCAGCACCTGTAATTACCACCACAACAACAACCACCACAACGACAACAACTACTACTACAACCACAAGCACTACAACGACAACAACTACAACCACAACTACAACTACAACCACAACTACAACTACAACAGAAACTGCCACAACTACTGCTCCTGAGCTGACTGTTACAAAGGCAGGCGACGCTAACAACGACGGCGGTATTGATATGGCTGATGTTGTACTCATTATGCAGGCTCTGGCAAATCCGAACAAGTACGGTCTGGAAGGCTCGGACGAGAAGCACATCACAGAGCAGGGCTGGCTCAACGGCGACGTTGACAGAAGCACAGAGGGTATCACCTTAAATGACGCTCTCAGGATACAGGAATATCTTCTCGGCAAGGTAATGGAGCTCATTTCTGAAATTGGTGCATAACACAAGAAAAGTCCCCACAGAAATGTGGGGACTTGTTTTTATTATTTCTTCTTCTCACCGTTGTCGGTGGCATTATTTTTCTGCGGAGCGTTGTTTTCAGTTTTATTCGCAGCTGCTGAAGGAGCGCTTGCAGGCGGTGCAGGCTGGTTCGGAGCAGGTGCGCCGTTCTGCGTGGGAGCAGGCGGTACAGGTGCAGGCGGAATGTTAGGCATAGGTCTGTTATTTCCGTTGGGGAATATGGGACCTCCGTATACAGTGCCGTTCTTTACCATTTCCTCATATCTCTTTTTCTTTTTGATCTCGCTTTTCTTTATGCAGAACTTGGTTATCTTAGTGATGATGAATGCCGCAATACCTATAAGCAGCAGATATGGGAGAACTTTGATGATAACAAAGAGGAAACCTTCGAGGAAGTTGAGGAAGCCACTCCATGTGCTTGAAAGAGTGTTTCTGAGCCGCTGTCCGAAGGTATCTGTCTTTTTCACGGCAGGCTTGTCAGTGTACTTGCGGACCTCATTGAGTGTGAGATTCACATAGGAGTAAGCAACGTCGTTTTCGATATTGTTCATACGGGTCTTGATCCTTGCGATCTCGATCTGTATGTCGGTAAGCTCCTCTTCAACGGATATAGCCTTATTCTGATCCTTGATCTCCTTGAGCATTTCAAGGTAGCGTTCCTCTTTGGCTTCATATATGCTGAGAGTGGTTTTCAGGTCGGAGTACTCTGTGGTCAGATTCTGTACCGAAGCGTCCTTTGTTCTCATATCGCCTACGGATTCGGCAGACTTGCAGAAGTCCTCGTATTGAGCACTTGGTATCCTGATAACAGCGTGGAAGTTCTTCCACTTCTGTTCCTCTGAATACATCCACTGAGATGAACTGCCGCCGTCGGAGTATCTCTCGCTCTCAATAAAACCGTTGTATTGCTTTATATAGTCATGTATACGGTCAACCGAATCGTTGAACTCCAGAACGTCGATACTCATATCACAGGAGTATACCAGCATTTGTGTATTTATCGTGCTGACCGGTGACTCCTTGTAATCTTCGGGCGTTTCTGAGGGATCGTTGGTCACAAGTTCTTCTGCTGTTTCGTCGTTTTTTACGTATTCGCCGGCTGCATTATCAGCTCTGAAATTGTATGTTGATGAGGCGGCTTTGTTATCGCTGTTTCCGCAGCCTGTAAGAACGACTGCACTTGCGAGAATGGCTGCTATTAGAGTTTTTTTCATGGATAGTTCCTCCTTTTTCGGTGGTTTTTATATATGATACCATCATTTTTGTATTAAGTCAATGAATATATCTTAACAATAAAGTTGAAATTCGGTTACTGAGTACGCATTGCTTATTACGCAGCGAATTGTAACTGAATTTTTTCAATAGATAAGTGTAAAAAAACGGAAGGATAGTTGCAGAAAAAAGAGAATTTCGGCGAATCAGACAAAGATTAAGGAAAATATTAGTGAAAAGAACTGTTGTATTTTGTCGGGTTGACTTTTATTCGGACATCTGCTATAATGTAGTAACAGAATAAAATATGAAATATGTCATTTTTAATGACATTAACTATGGGAGATATGTTATGAAGCATTTGTCATTGGAAAAGCTTGCTGAGATCGTAAGCAGCAAAAGAAAAGCCGCAGGTCTGTCACAGACCGCCCTGTCTGAAAAAACAGGTATAAACCGCACCATGTTCACAAGGCTGGAATCTGCGGATTACAGCCCCTCAGTAGATCAGCTTCTGGCACTGTCCGAGGTGCTCGGATTTGACTATACCGATCTTTTTGTCGAGGATACGGCAGAGGAAAAAGCTATAGACCGCAAAAAAATAGCAGTTGCAGGAACAGGCTATGTCGGACTTTCACTTGCGGTACTGCTCTCACAGCATAATGATGTTACCGCCGTGGATATAGTTCCCGAAAAGGTGGAGAAGCTGAATAGCTGGACAAGCCCTATACAGGACGACTATATCGAGAAGTACCTTGCAGAGCATGAGAAACGCAGACTTTCCCTCACAGCCACAACAGATGGCGAGGCTGCATATAAGGACGCGGATTATATCATTGTTGCCGCTCCTACGAACTATGATCCCAAGACAAATTTTTTTGACTGCTCTGCAGTTGAGTCCGTTCTTGAGCTCGTCAAAAAGGTGACGGCTGACAGCAGAAAAAAGCCGACAGTTGTTATCAAGTCTACGATTCCTGTTGGCTATACCGTGCAGGTAAGGGAAAAGCTGGGTATGGACAATATTATTTTCAGTCCCGAATTTCTCCGCGAGTCCAAGGCACTTTACGATAATCTTTATCCGAGCCGTATCATAGTGGGTTATGACGAAGCCAACAAGGATGCTGCGGAGACCTTTGCCGCATTGCTGAAGCAGGGGGCTGTCAAACAGGATATACCCGTACTGTTCATGGCTACTACAGAGGCAGAGGCAACAAAGCTTTTTGTAAACACATATCTTGCCCTCCGTGTGTCATATTTCAACGAGCTCGATACCTATGCGGAGGTCAAGAATCTGAATACCTCTCACATAATCAAGGGCGTCTGTCTTGATCCGCGTGTGGGAGATTACTATAATAATCCTTCCTTCGGTTACGGCGGATACTGCCTGCCGAAGGACACCAAGCAGCTTCTTGCAAATTATCAGAACGTGCCGCAGAACATGATGACAGCTATCGTTGAGAGCAACAGGACACGAAAGGATTTCATTGCGGACAGAGTCCTTGAAATGGCAGGGGGCTACAGCTATGTCTCCAACAATCAGTTCGACAGCAACATGGAGAAGAACGTTGTGGTCGGCATATACCGCCTTACTATGAAGTCCAACAGCGACAACTTCCGACAGTCCTCCATACAGGGAGTAATGAAGCGCATAAAGGCCAAGGGGGCTACCATAGTCATATATGAGCCGACTCTTGAAAACGGCAGCACATTCTTTGGTTCACTTGTAGTCAATGACCTGAAGAAATTCAAGAAGATGTGCGGATGTATAGTTGCCAACAGATACAGCAGCGTTCTTGATGACGTGGCTGAAAAGGTCTACACAAGGGATCTTTTCAGAAGAGACTGAAAAACCCATGATATATGCTCTTAGTCATGGGGGAAAGGCAGTGGGATATTTGAAAATGGAGAGAAAATATTTTGCGTTATGTCTTGAAATTACCATAATGCCATGATATAATGAAGAAAAGCAGCATTCAATGCATATAATTTTTACGGTAGGTGATAATAATGAAACTAACTAATAAAATATTAGCCGCAGCGATAGCCGCAGCAACTGCTTTTGGTCCATTTACTTCAACAGGTGCCGATATACTCGGAAATATCGCACTTCATGCAAGCGCTGACTGGGGAGATACTTCACATATCCACCCTGTAGATATCAACGCAAGCACATTTCCCGATCCGAATTTCAGGGCGTATATCTCCAGTGCCTTTGATAAAGACAAAAACGGCAATCTTGATGTTGACGAGATAGTTTATGCAAGAAATATCTGGTGCAACAACATGAATATCAAGTCGCTGAAGGGAATAGAATATCTTGTGGAGCTTCGCGGACTCTACTGCATGGATAATCAGATCTCGACCCTTGATCTCAGCAAGAATCAGGAGATCACAGGCGTGTGGTGCTCGGGCAATCCCTTTACTTCACTGGATTTTTCGGCAAATCCGACCCTTGAATGGGTGTACTGCTTTGACTGTCAGCTGACGTCACTTAATGTATCGGAAAACCCGAGAATGTCATACATCGAATGCAATACCAATCCGCTGAAGAAAATAGATGTCAGCCACAATCCTGTGCTTGAGCATCTGATGTGCGGAGACTGTGATCTGAACGAGCTTGACCTCTCACATAATCCGAATATGCAGCATCTTGACGCCTTCAGAAATCACTTCAAGACTCTGGACGTTACCTGCTGTCCGAAAATGAAGCGCCTTGATGTCTGGGATAACCCCGACCTGGGAAGCATAGACGTAAGCAAGTGCCCCGGACTGCAGTATTATAACTGCTCCAACAACGGCGCTAAAAGTGTTGATGTGAGTCATAACCCCGAGCTGAACAAGTTCATCTGCTCCTACAATGATCTGACAGAGGTAGATGTGTCACATAACCCGAAGCTTGCTTATTTTGACTGCATGCAGAACCATATCAAGGGGCTTGACCTTTCCCACAATCCGAACCTGCGCTTTTTGCAGGCATTTATCAATGACTTTACCGAGCTTGATATAGGCTATAATCCGTTCCTTATAAAGGCACGTGAAGAGGGCAAATACACTGACGTCTGGAACTACGGCAAATTCGGCTCATGGAAGATAGATTTCGGCGGAGATACCTCCACAGGCGGAGACAATATCTTTTTCATAGCCTATGACAATGGCGTAAATCTGGACAAAACACAGAAGGCGGCTTTCCCTGTGAATAATGAGGAGGAGTATGTCGGAGATACAAGCCAGCTTATCACACGTGAGGCTGCTGTACAGACTCTTTACGAAATGGCAGGAAAGCCAAGTGTCAGCGGACTTAAGTCAAGATTCACTGATGTTGAGCACGGTGCATGGTATGAGGACGCTCTGCTTTGGGGCGAGAAAAACGCACTGTTCCTCGGTTATCCATATGCAATTGCCGACACCTTCGGAGTTGGCAAATGGGTGACAAGAGAAGATGTTGCTCTCATGCTTATGCGATATTCTGAGTATATGAAATATGAGAGAGCAATTGACTTCGGACGAAGCGACGACTTCCTTGATTACTATGAGGTTGACTTCGATCACTGGGAGGCTATATGCTGGGCTTGTACATGGCATATCATTGAAGGCAAGGGAGAAGAGGGCGCACCAAAGGAGGAGCGCATCATAGACCCCCATGGAAAGGCAACACGTGCCGAGTATACCGAGATGATAAACAGGATGCTTGAGGTAAACAAGACTTCTGCGGAATTCAGCATTCCCGTTACTCCCGAGAATACAGGAACTGTTGAAAAGCCTGAGATCCCCGAAATAACAGAGAGCTATTCCATCGGCGATGTTGATAATAACAAGACTATAAACGCTATCGATGCATCCATAGTACTCACGTATTACGCTATGAGCTCCACAAACAAGAGCGGAAGCTTCACCGACGCTCAGAAGAAGGCTGCTGATGTAAATTCAGACGGAGCAGTCAATGCTGTGGACGCTTCACATATCCTTTCTTACTATGCATATACTTCGACCGCAAAAGAAAAGATATTGACCTTTGGAGAATACATGAAGAAACAGAAATGATATGACGGAAAAACAGGAGAATGCCCGTATTAAGGGGATTCTCCTGTTTGCTTCCCAATGTTTGTGCAGGCAGTTAAAAGTCTTCCGCACTTGACAATGGAACTGAGACAGTGTATAATATCTTTAAAATTTCCTATTAAATCGGGAGGAATAAGTATCATAAAAAAATTACTGCTTATCTTG
>SFMO01000188.1 GCA_004554385.1 Ruminococcus flavefaciens | reverse complement strand
TATGACAAATGCAATGTCATCAGTTTTTATTACGGTGTTCGGTGCAGGGATAAATACCTCTGCTCCACGTTTGATCGTCAGAATATTGATCTTGAATTTCTTTCGTATATCGATCTGTGAAAGCGACTTTCCGAACCAGTCCTTCGGCACTTTCAGTTCATAAATCGAGTAATTGTTATCCAGATGAATAAAATCAAGAATGCTGTCTGAAGCATATTTTGTAGCGATGCGAAGTGCCATCTGCATCTCAGGATAGACAACCTCATCGGCTCCGTTTTTAAGCAGGAATTTCATTTGTACATCATTTGTCGCACGGGATATGACCTTCTTTGCCCCCAGCTCCTTGAGCAAAGATGTTGTTTCCAGAGAGGACTGAAACAGGCTGCCGAGGGCAACGATACAAACATCATAGTTTCCTACTCCAAGCGAACGGAGAAATTCCTCATTGGTGCTGTCACCGATCCTTGCGTTGGTTACATAGGGCAGGATCTCGTTGATACGCTCCTCATTTTCATCTACTGCCATGACTTCACACCGCAGCTCCTCCATGCGTCTGGCAATATGACTGCCGAATTGTCCTACTCCGATAATTAAAACTGTTTTCATATATAAGACTCCTTATCCTACGGATATTTTTTCAAGCGGTAAGCGTGAATTCTGACTGTCTGCTGATGGCAGAGCAGCATAAATAAGTGTCAGTCCTCCAACTCTCCCGAAAAACATCAGTATCATCAGTATCACACGGGATACAGCAGACAGACTGCTTGTAATGCCGAGTGTCAGCCCTACAGTACCGATAGCTGAGCCCGTTTCAAACAGACAGGTCAGCAGCGGAAGATCTTCCACTCTGCTGATAATGATACCGCTTGTAAAGAACAATACAAGATACATAAACAAAACAGCGCCAGCACTGCGGACTGCTTCATCGGATATTCTTCTTTTGAAGCACTGCACATCATTTCTGCGGCTGAACACTGTGATCGCAGAAAGAAACAGAACAGCAAAAGTCGCTGTTTTCATACCGCCTGCGGTGGAACCGGGAGAGCCGCCTATAAGCATCAGAATGATCATAATAGCTGTACCTGATTCGTCCATAGCAGCGAGATTAGTTGTGTTAAAGCCGGCGGTTCGTGTAGTGACAGACTGAAACAGTGAATGGATCGTCCGGTCATGGATACTCTCACGGTCATATTCATAAAAGAAGAAATACAGCGCAGGCAGAACGATCAGGACAGCAGATGTCATCAGTACGACCTTGCTTTGCAGTGAGAAGCGCCTGATCCTGTACTTATGTGTTCCGATATCACCCCAGACAAGAAACCCGATACCTCCTGTGATGATAAGCATCATAATGATGATATTGAGATAGATGTTGCTGTGGTAAAAGGTCAGCGATGAGAACGGTTCTCTTATGCCGAACAGATCAAAGCCTGCATTGCAAAAAGCCGATATGCTGTGAAATAAAGAATACCACAGCCCCTTTGCAATACCAAAATCATTGCAGAAAACAGGTGCAAGCAAAGCCGCACCTATCAGCTCTATGATAAGTGATGTTTTAAGGATAAAGCCTGTCAGCTTCACGATACCGCCAACCTGCGGTGCGGAGATGGATTCCTGCATTGTACTGCGCTGCCACAGACCTATCTTCCTGCCTGATGCTCTGATAATAGCTAAACCTATGGTGATAACGCCCATACCTCCGATCTGTATCAGCGTCAAAATGACCGCCTGTCCGAACAGAGACCAGTATGTAGCAGTATCCTTTACAACAAGCCCGGTCACACAGGTAGCTGAAACGGCTGTGAACATTGCATCAGGGAATGAAGTCACACACCGCTGCCTTGATGAGATCGGCAGCATCAGAAGCAGCGTACCTACCAGAATCAGGCAAAAGAAACTGATAATGATGACCTGAAATGAAGTCATATGATTTCTGTTTTTCACTCTATTTTTATGTAACATCGTACACCTCTCGTCCAAATGATAGCTTTATTATATCACATGAGCGGTTAAGGTGCTGTTAAGATTACGGTTACGGTGTTAAGATTTCGTTAAGGCACAATATTGATGTGTGTTGCTTGACCGTAGTCTATTGGAACACCTGTAATCCGTTCCACACAAGTCCATATCGGAATTATGGCGCGCGCCAAAATGACAGCATACTCTATTGGAACTGAATAACGGACAAAGACCTGAGATATGCTTACAAGCACTTCTCAGGTCTTTTCTTTTCAGGTGGTTAGTTTTACACTCCGCAGTCTCGGACGGCTCTGAGGGGCGTTTCCGTTCGTTTTAGAGTGCTTTCAAGCAGAGGTCGGCTCGGCTGTCCCATGTTCTGCTTCATACTCCCTGACACGTCGGTAAAAAGTGTTAGCCGACAAGCCCATTCTCCGCATAAAGTCACGCCCCGTGATACTCTTGGACTTCCATTCCCCATAGAGCTGCCCGAACCTCGTCCAGTCGATTTCAATGGGCTTTCTGCCTATGTACTTGCCCTGTGCTTTGGCGATCTCGATGCCCTCACGCTGTCGCTGTTTGAGCTGTTCTCTTTCAAGCTGAGAGAGTGCAGCGAACACGGTCAACATGAATTTGCCCGTAGGAGTGTCCGTGTCGATATTCTCCTTATGGCTGACGAGTGTTACCCCTTTGTCGGTAAGGGTGTCGATGATGTTCAGTAAGTCCTTTGTGGAGCGTCCTAAACGGCTGATACTCTCGATATAGAGCGTATCGCCCTCACGCACATAGTCAAGCATTGCCCTGAGCTGTGGGCGGTCTTTGTTCGCTCCCGAAATCTTCTCGGAGAAAATGCGGTCAACCTGATAGTCGCACATGATCTCCTGCTGTCTTGCTGTCTCCTGATGTTCCGTGGAAACACGGATATAACCTATTCTACTCATAAAAATTCCTTTCTTTATTCAAGCTGACCTTTCTTTCTCTTGGCAGCTTGTTCGTTCTGTAAGTAGCGGTCGAGCGTCTTTTGGCTCTGCCGCTTTTTCTGTATCTGCTGGGCAAGCCTGTCCGCTTCTTTCTTGGCGGTATCATACTTGGCTGACTGCTCGTTGTACTGCTCCTGAATCTTCTCCAATTGCTTACGCAGGAGTTCAGGTGACGGGACTTTTCCCTCCGGAATGATCTCACGGATTTTTGCAAAAAGCCTGTCATACTCCGACAATTCATAGGCGCATTGCTTGCCGAATTTGGTCTGCTCCTTGCCCATGAGCGACTTGTATCTCTTGTGAATGTCTGTATACTTGATGACTTCCTCGACAAGCGGTAACAGCTCTTGTATCTCGTCCCACTTCTTGCGGAGGGCGGATTGTTCGCTTTTGGCAGCCATTCTTTGTGAAAAAGCAGTGAGAGCTGCACTCTCCAATTCTTCAAGCGTAGAATTGCTTGCCGTCATCTCGTTGAGTGCTTTGCTTGCCGCCTTCATATTCTCACGGTCTGCCCAATTCGTCAAGCCCTGAGACTGTTGGAATTTCTCCGCTGTGGTTCGGATAATTCTCGCTGTCGGACGGTGTGACATTTGGTACTTGTAACTCTCGATACGCCTTTTGATCTGCTGGCTCTCGTAGAAGTAGCCCAGCGTTTTCGCTCTTGTAAACTTCGCCCTCGGCTTACGCTCTTTCTGCTCTGCAAGCATAAATTTCAGGTCTATTTTGTGGTCTGGATTGTAGTCCACCAATATCCCGAAATCCGCACACTTCGCAAGGAAATCCTCAAAGTCCTCACTGACCTTGATAACCTCGTCAATGGCTCTTTTAAGCTGTTCCTTCCACGAAAGATTCTGCTTGTCAAGCTCCCACTCCCAATGGCTTTTACCCTTTGAGAGCTGCGGATTCTCGATGATAGAAAGTCCGTGTTTCCTGCATAGTTCGTCCGAAATGGTGCGGAGTTTGCTCCACGCTCTGTCGGGTATCTTACCCTGATTATGCTCGGTTTCAAAGGTCTTGCCCGTGTAGAAATTTACGTTGTTTACTATCACATGGTAGAGTAGGAAAGCACCGCCGTACCGCCTTTCGACGGCAGGTTTGTGCAGACCTCTCCGGGAACCGCACGTACTTGTTTCCAAGTATACGGCTCTGTTACAAATAAGATGAAAAACTCAGTTTTTATGGATAACGCT
>SFMO01000002.1 GCA_004554385.1 Ruminococcus flavefaciens | reverse complement strand
TTTGGGTGTTTGTCGACTGCTCTTTCAGTATAACACTTCAGCAAAAGTGAACTAAAAATGAAAAAAATTCACCTCAGGTCTTTTCAAGTATTGACAAATGTGCTATAATATACTTAACAATAGTATGATGCGCTATAATACTTGATTATATGCAGAGTATGATAAATATTTGGTATATCATGGATATACTTTTTAAATCAGCATAAATGGAGATCTGAGCTATGGATATTAAAAATTACAATTCGGCAAAACAGGCAGCGCTGAAAAGGTATTTCAGCCGTATGAACGAAATGCAGCAGGAGGCTGTATTCACTGTTAATGGTCCTGTTCTTGTGCTCGCAGGTGCAGGAAGCGGAAAGACCACTGTTATCGTTAACCGCATCGCAAATATGATAAATTTCGGAAACGCCTACTTCGACACCTCCCGTGAGGGAAGTGCAGAGGATACAGCATTCCTGAAGGACTACGCAGAGGGGAAGACTGACGATTTCGACACCCTCAGAGACATCGTCGCTGTGGATCCTGTGCGTCCGTGGAACATACTGGCTATTACCTTTACCAACAAGGCGGCAGGAGAGCTTAAGGAGAGACTTGCGGCAATGATGGGAGATGAGGCTATGAACATTCATGCCTCCACATTCCACTCTGCCTGTGTAAGGATACTCAGAAGCGAAATAGAGGCTCTCGGCTATGGCAGGGATTTTACCATATACGATTCCGACGACAGCCAGCGTATGATAAAGAACGTAATGGGCGAGCTGGACGTTTCCGAGAAGCAGCTTGCACCTAAGGCTGTCCTCAGTGATATAAGCTTTGCCAAGGACAAGATGATAAGCCCTGCCGAGCTTCGCGCCGACGCAGGTCAGGATTACCGCAAGAAAATGGTGGCTAAGCTCTATGCCCTCTATCAGGAGCGAATGAGAGCTGCCAATGCCCTCGACTTTGACGATATACTGGTTCTCACAGTTGAGCTTTTTGAGCAGTTCCCCGAGGTGCTGGAGAAATATCGCAGCCGCTTCAAGTACATAATGGTGGACGAATATCAGGATACAAACCATGTTCAGTTCAGACTGGTCTCACTCCTTTCAGAGGGACACAAGAACCTCTGCGTTGTAGGTGATGACGACCAGAGCATATACAAGTTCCGCGGCGCCAATATCGAGAATATCCTCGGCTTTGAGGAGCAGTTCGAGGGCGCAAAGGTCATTCGCCTTGAACAGAATTACCGCTCTACACAGACTATCCTTGATGCCGCTAACTCGGTCATCAGCCACAATAACGGCAGAAAGTCCAAGACTCTCTGGACATCGGGAGAAAAGGGCGACAAGGTTTACTGGTACAAGGCTGTGGACGAGACAGATGAGGCTAAATTCGTAGCCGATACCATTCTTGAAAAATACAAGGAAACAGGCAGATACTCCGACAGCGCAGTACTCTACCGTATGAACGCACAGTCAAACTCCATCGAGCGTATGCTGGTAAAGTGCGGCATACCCTACAGAGTTTACGGCGGTATGCGATTCTATGACCGCAAGGAGATAAAGGACGTTACCTCATATCTCAGCTTCATAAACAACCACAATGATATGCTCCGTTTCAGACGTATCATCAATGAGCCAAAGCGCGGCATCGGCGATTCCACACTGACTATTATCGAGGACATCAGCCGTGACCTTAAAATATCACCCTTTGATGTGCTGAAAAACTGCGATGAGTATGCGCCTCTTTCAAAAAAGGTGACTGCACTGAAAAATGCATACCAGATGTTTGAATTCCTTACGGAGAAGTCCGAGGAGCTCCCTCTTGATGAATTCCTCGATGTGCTCCTTGACAAGACAGGCTACCTTGACAGCCTTAAAGCTCTTGAAAACGCGGATACCAAAATAGAAAACGTACAGGAGCTCCGCACATCTATGGTTCAGTACATGGAGCAGGCTGAAGAGCCTTCTCTCAGCGGTTTCCTTGAGGAAGTCGCACTCTATACCGAAGCTGACCGCGATGACGGAAGCGGCGACAAGGTAACTCTTATGACTGTCCATTCCGCAAAGGGACTTGAATACGAGAATATCTTCGTTGTGGGCATGGACGACGGTATTTTCCCGAGTGCACGTTCCTTCGACAGCGAGGACGATATGGAGGAGGAAAGACGTCTTGCATATGTTGCTATAACCCGTGCAAAGAAGCGCCTTTACCTCACCAACGCAAGACAGCGTATGCTCTTCGGACAGACACAGCACAACGTCACTTCACGCTTTATGCGCGAGATAGGCAGTGAGCTGGTGGAAAAGCACGACAATGCCGCAGCTATGAAGCAGCAGCTTGAGGAGAACGATAAGACCGTGACAGAGGTTCACTCCGCAACACTCCAGCAGCAGCTCGCAAGAAATAAAAAGACTTCAGGCAGCGCCTCAAAGGAAGCTGTCACATATACCGCAGGGGAAAAGGTGTCCCACAGCATATTCGGCGAGGGCGTGATAGTATCGGTAAAGCCTATGGCTAACGATTCCATGCTGGAGATCGCCTTTGACAAGGTGGGTACAAAGAAAATAATGGCAAACTACGCAAAACTTAAAAAGCTCTGATAAGCTCTTTACGGAAAGAGGTATACGACAATGAGAAAGACTAAGATAGTATGTACCATAGGTCCTGCGACCGACGACGAAAATATCATGCGCGAGCTCATGCTTGCAGGCATGAATGTTGCAAGATTCAACTTCTCCCACGGCGACTATGAGACTCACGAAAAGCGATTCCGTGTTATCGAGAGGCTGAGAAAGGAACTCGACCTGCCCGTTGCCACACTTCTTGATACCAAGGGTCCCGAGATACGTCTCGGAAAATTCGTGGACGACAAGCCTGTGGAGATCCACGACGGCGATACTTATACCTTAACAACAGAGGATGTACTCTGCAATGACAAGGTGGGAAGCATAAGCTTCAAGAAGCTTCCCCGTGATGTCAGCATGGGCACAAGGATACTTATAAATGACGGCGTTATCGAGCTCCTTGCAGAAAAGGTTACTACTACTGAGATAGTCTGCCGTGTAGTTCACGGAGGTACTCTTTCCAACAACAAGGGCATAAACGTCCCGGGAGTAAAGCTCTCTATGCCGTATCTCAGCGAAAGGGATATGGATGACCTTGAATTCGGCTCGAAAATGGGCTTTGACTTTATTGCCGCAAGCTTTGTCCGCACCGCAGCGGATATAAACTATCTGAGAAAGTTCACACAGAGCCTCGGCTGGTTCGATGTGAGGATAATCGCTAAAATAGAGAACACCGACGGCGTTGAGAATATCGACGAGATACTTGAAGCTGCTGACGGTATCATGGTAGCCCGCGGAGACATGGGCGTTGAGATACCCTTCGAGCAGATACCTGCTATACAGAAGTCTCTTATTAAAAAAGGCTACAACGCAGGCAAGCAGGTCATTACTGCCACACAGATGCTGGAGTCAATGATAACCAATCCCCGTCCGACCCGTGCGGAGATAACCGATGTTGCAAACGCTCTCTATGACGGCACAAGCGCTATCATGCTCTCAGGCGAGACAGCCGCAGGTGCTTTCCCTGTGGAAGCCGTAAAGACTATGGCTCTCATTGCCGAGACTACCGAGAACAACATCAACTATAAAGCGCGTTTTGCATCAAGAAGCTCCGACCAGAACGGAAGTGTTGCCGAGGCTATTGCTCATGCGACTGTGACCACTGCCCATGACCTCAATGCAAAGGCTATAATCACTGTATCTCTCGGCGGACAGACTGCGAGACTCATCTCAAAGTACCGTCCAAGCTGTCCTATTATCAGCTGCACCATGAGCGAGGTAGTATGCCGCCAGATGAATATGAGCTGGGGCGTCATACCATTTATAATAGATGAAAAGACCAACACCGACGACCTTTTTGCCGCCGCTGTTGAGGCTGCCGAGTCCCACAGACTCGTTGAGGACGGAGACCTTGTGGCTATAACCGCAGGCGTACCACTCGGTGTATCAGGTACTACCAACCTTATGAAGGTAGAAAGAATAGGAAAATGAGCAGTGAGCTCAATAAGAAGATAAGAAGAGCGGAGTTATTTTCGGGACTTGCCCTGACTATTGTCTTAGGACTGGCGGTATTAATAGGTACACTGATTTTTCGTAAGCTTTGGATGTCCTTTAAAATGGCGGCGCTGCTGCTCATAGCAGTAATGTTTCTTATGGGCAGACACCGTGACCGTCGCATGAGCAATTATATGTGTACGGCATTTTCCATTATAGCCATAGCTCAGGCCTATGAGTTCTACAGTTATCTTACTCTTCTTTTAGACCTGAAGCCCGACGAAACGGAATATTTCCTGCGGTCGGCAGTTGTAGGCATGATAAGTTCAGCTGTTTCATTTGCCGCCGCAATTATGTGCGCAATGATATACATGGGCATGATAACGATTATGCGCCGCAGAACGCTTATGATATTCCTGTATGCGTTCATAGCTGCCTGTATACTGCCATTTTCTGTTGACGGCGGCAATTTAGTGTCAGAGCTGACGCTGCTGCTTTCTCTGTGCTTTGCAAACGAAAATGTCAGCACCGAGAAAAAGCTCGGTAAAATCGGAAGGCTCAGTATTACTTTTTTCCCCATAGCTGTTGTTGCAGCCGCAGTTCTTATGGCTGTAGGGACATTGGCGCCTATTGTCGGATTTTCAGACGAAACAGGCGAAAATATGGAGAAAATCGCGGTGGTCGGTACTGTCATCATGGCGGTAGGACTGATAGCCCTTGTTGTTATGGTGCTTCTGTTTCCGCTTTTTCTGCTGGATAAGCAATTCCCGTATGATATGCAAAGGATAAACTCAAATGATACATAATACTTCAAAACGCAATAGGATACTTGAAATAATCATTGCCTTTCTATTGATAAGACCGACATTGCTGACTATTTTCAGCTTTTATTCACTCGGTGACGTTGATGTAAGGGGAATGATACTGAATCAGGCACTATATGCACTGTTGGTAACTGTTCCGCCTGCGATACTCATAATATCGCGGAAATACGACCGTATGTGGTCAAAGCTTCTTATAGGAGTTTCCCTTGGGGCGAATATCCTCACAAGCGACGGCTTGCGCTATATCACCGACTTCGGCTTATTTGTGCAAAGGATCCGCTATGGTCTGGACATTTTTGCAGCAAATATGGGCGCTTTGATGCTGTTTCTGCTGAGTATAGCCGCAGCTGTAGTGGTTCTTCTGATGATGTTCGGCGTTATAAAATGGCAGAACAGAAAAACTATGCTTATCTGCCTGTATATAATTGCAGGTCTTGCGGCATTGGCGGCTCTTGTTTCACATCAGAGGTCTGTGATAACCATGACTATGCTGCTTATGATGTGCTTCATGCACGAAACTCTGGAAAAGACTGATGTAAAAGCCGTTATCGGCTGGACAGGTGTTTTTGTGGGGGCAATATCCGATATTTTCTTTGACTACAAGCTCAATAACATGACTTCTTCCATAGACACTGATTCGGGCTTCCTTGGTTATCTTCAGAGCGTACAGCCCGGTATGGGACTTATAAATTTCCGAACTTTCGCCTATGCAGCGGCAATGCTGCTGATACCTCTTATAATTTTTGAGCGCAAAGAGCCACTTGAAAGAATTGTTTCTGCTCCTGATACCGACGAGGAAGACGAAGATGACGATAACAATTGACCGTCTTATCCTCCGACCTCTCACACTTGACGACGCGGAAGCTTCAAGGGCTATGATAGAATATATAAGAAGCTGCCACGGAAATATCCGTCTAAGGTCTGAATGTGCCGCGGAGAATACAGCCTCTGCACACGTAATAGAAAAGTGCGGACTTGTGTTCAGGGAATACGGCGAATACACGAGCTATGACGGAAAAAAGACTTTTAAAGCTAAAATTTACGAAAGCAGGTAATTATTATGATAAAGCACATTGTTATGTTCAAATTAAAGGAAGCTGACGGCAGAAGCGAATACGAAAACGCGCTTGAAGCTCAGAAGCGCTTCGACAACGTTATTGCTAATGTCAAGGAACTGAAAAAAGGTGAGGTAGTTATCAACTCAAAGGACGCTCCCGAGAGCAACTACACTATAGCTCTGCTCTGTGATTTTGACAGCATTGACGACCTCAATGCATATCAGGTACATCCGGCACATCTTGAGTTCGGAAAGTTCATCGGCAGCGTAAAGACCGACAGAGCTTGTATCGACTACGAATATTGATGTATTTTTCTCCCGCTTTACACGGGAGAATTGCATATATATATCCGTAAGGAGGAAGAAAACATGGTAAACGTAAAAGGCAAATGGGCGCTCATTACGGGCGCAAGCCGTGGTATCGGATATCTTTCCGCAATATTCATGGCTAAGCAGGGGTGCAACCTTGTTCTCCACAGCAGAACAGAGGAGCACTGCGCAAAGGTGCTCGGCGAGGTAAAGGCGCTGGGCGTTGACGCATACGTTGTGACAGCAGAGCTTTCAGACATGGAACAGGTTGAGAAAATGTGCAGAGCTATTGATGAGAGAGGGACAAAGCTCGACATTATCCTCAACAATGCAGGACTTCAGATAGCATACAGAACAGATTATCTGGCAACTCCTGCATCGGATTACGACATAAGCTTCAGGATCAATACTACTGCACCGATGATGATATGCTATCATTTCCTTCCGGGAATGAAGGAAAGAGGCTTCGGACGCATAGTCAATACAACAAGCGGCATCGACCTTGAACCCGAGCAGGCAGGATACTCTGCTGCAAAGGCTGCACTCAACAAGGTAACAAGGGATCTCGGCAAGAACTACGAGGGCACTGATGTAACTCTGAGCCTTACAGATCCGGGTTGGTGCAGAACTGACCTTGGCGGACCTAACGCACCTAATTCTCCTGAGAGCGCTCTTCCCGGCGTACTTGTGGGAGCTTTCATTGATGACAGAAAATGCGGACGTATTTTCTCGGCACAGGAGTTCACAGGCATGACTCTTGAGGAAGCTGTTGCAAAGGCTGAAAAGCAGGCAGGAGTATATTAAAACATACAGGGCGGCACTGCCGCCCTTGTAATATTATTCAAAGGAGAAACCATGAACATCGAAGAATGTATGAGCTTTATAAACTCCTATACCAAGTCAGGGGGGAGGATAACCGACCTTTCCCGTGCAAGAGAGCTTATGAAGCGCGTGGGCGACCCACAGGAGCGGTTGAAGTTCGTTCATATCGCAGGTACTAACGGAAAGGGCTCTACTCTTGAATACATTGGCAGAGCACTCCAGCTCTCGGGCTATAAAACGGGAAAGTTCACCTCGCCCTTTGTGCTGAGATACACGGACAGGATACGTATAAACGATGACGAGATAGATGAGAAGTCCCTCTGCGAGCTTGCTGAGTTCGTAAAGGAGCGCGTTGACGACAAGGCTTATTCTCAGTTCGAGATAACCATGGCGATAGCAATGCTGTGGTTCGAGCGTGAGAAATGCGATGTGGTCGTGCTTGAAACAGGCATAGGAGGAACACTTGACTCCACCAACGTGATACCGCCGCCCCTTCTCTCAGTCATAACGTCCATATCTCTCGACCATACTGCAATACTGGGGGATACTGTTGAGGAGATAGCCTCCCACAAGGCTGGCATAATAAAGCAGGGCTCGGCAGTGGTGCTTTCCGATGACAACCCCGACAGCGTCAGGGAGCTTGTCCGCGAGACTGCGGAGAAAGTGGGGGCTGAGCTTGTACCTCTTGAGCCTGTTATCCCTGCGGCTGACGGCGGACTTTTCTCGCCATTTATCTACAGGGGGATAAAGCTCACTCCTGCAATGGCAGGCATACATCAGAAGTACAACGCTCAGACTGCCATAACAGCCTGCATATATCTCCGCACAAAGGGCTTCTCCATCAGCGAGAGCGCGGTGATAGAGGCTGTTGAGACCACACAGGTCAGGGCGAGAGTGCAGTACATAGACGGTGATCCTCCTGTAATTGTTGACGGCGGTCATAATCCTGCGGGAGTCAGCATGCTTTCTCTTATGCTCATGTATCTCAGCACGAGAGGGAAGAAGATATACACGGTCATGGGAATGGTGGACTCAAAGGACTATATCGACTGTGTCAAGACTATCTCAGGACTTTCGGACAAGCTTTTTGCGGTGGACGGCTTTGCACCCAATGCTGTTCCTGCTGAGACTATCGCGGATATAGCCTCATTCAGAACAGAGGCGGAGTTCGGTACACTTGCAGAGTGCGCGGAAAAGGCGAAGGAACTTGCCCGTGAAAACAACGGTGTGGCAGTTATATGCGGTTCGCTGTATCTTGCCAGCGAATATTTAAATCATAATTTACATTTGTAGGGGACGCCGTCTCGGCGTCCCGAAAATGGGTGCTGTAGGGGGCGATGACCACATCGCCCCGTTAAGGGACGCCCTCACTTGCAGGGCGTCCCCTCTCAAAAAACAGTCCACTGGACTGTTTTTTGATTCACCCCTTGCGGAGCGCTTCGTAACTGTGGGACTTTGCCCCAGGCTAACCGCCCCAGCCCCTCTGTCGCTTTGCGACATCTCCCCACACTGTGGGGAGTCACCCCACCAGAGGCGCTGCCTCTGGACACCGCCAAAGGAACACAGTCCCTTTGGAATCCCGTTCATGGGCTCGGCGTACTTATCGCGCTGTAAGCGATGTACAAATATCATTTCTTATATTATTAAGCGAGTTTACGAGCGACAACGTGGCAAGCG
>SFMO01000187.1 GCA_004554385.1 Ruminococcus flavefaciens | reverse complement strand
GCTGTGAACAGCGACCAGAGGTGACTCCCCATAAAATGGGGAGATGTCAGCGAAGCTGACAGAGGGGACGGGCTGGTTAAGCCTGCCTCTGGACACCGCCAAAGGAACACAGTCCCTTTGGAATCCCGTTCATGGGCTCGACGTACTTATCGCGCTGTAAGCGATGTACAAATATCATTTCTTATATTATTAAGCGAGTTTACAAGCGACAACGTGGCAAGCGGTCGAGCTGGCTCAGCTCGAAATTTTGATTTATAACAGCGTGCCGTATGCTGAAAAGCGGTGGAGAGAATTATGTGCGGAATTGCAGGAGCTGTAAGCTTTGTTGAAGATATGCGTGAGGACATGAAAATATACGAGAATATGCAGCATGCCCTGCTCAGACGCGGTCCCGACCAGCGTGGCATGTTTATGAGCCGTGAGGCTGCACTTATCCATACACGCCTTGCTGTCATTGATATTGACGGCGGACGTCAGCCTATGAGCTTCGGAAAGTATACTATTATATATAATGGTGAGCTCTACAATACAGAGGAGCTTCGCAGCGAGCTCTGCGGCGACTTTGGCTTCGATACCCGTTCCGACACTGAGGTGGTGCTGAAAAGCTACATAAAATGGGGAAGCTCCTGTGTGGAGCACTTCAACGGTATATTTGCCTTTGCTGTCTATGACCGGCAGGAGAGCCGCGTGTTCCTTGCCCGCGACAGGATAGGAGTTAAGCCTTTGTTTTACCATGATACAGGGAAGAAACTCATATTTGCCTCGGAGCTGCCTGCTCTTCTGGAGCACACCGATGTTCCGCGTGAGATAGATGAACACGGTGCGGCGGAGCTTCTGCTCATTGCTCCCGGAAGAACTCCCGGCTGCGGAGTTCTTCGCGGTGTTGAGGAAGTGCGTCCCGGCTGGTGCGGATACTATTCGGCAGAGGGGCTGCATTTGTGGGAGTACTGGCGGCTGAAGGCATATGAGCTCCATGAGAGTTTTGAACAGACCGCCGAGCGTGTCCGCGAGCTTGTCTTTGACTCCATACGCCGTCAGCTTACATCAGATGTGCCTGTGTGCACCTTTCTCTCGGGAGGTCTTGACTCCAGTCTGATTTCCTCGGTGGCGGCATCTGAACTGAAAAAGCAGGGCAGAAGGCTCAGTACCTTTTCCGTGGACTACCGTGACAACGACAAGTATTTCCAGAAAAGCCGTTTCCAGCCTGACAGCGACCCTGAGTATATCACCTGCATGGCGGAATATCTCGGCACAGACCACCACTGGGTAGTTGTCGATACTCCCGAGCTTATGGCGGCTCTTGATGAAGCGACAGAGGCAAGGGGGCTTCCCGGCATGGCAGATGTGGACGCTTCACTGCTGCTGCTCTGCCGTGAGATAAAAAAATACGGTACAGTTGCACTGTCGGGGGAGTGCGCTGACGAGATATTCGGCGGCTATCCGTGGTATCGTGACAAGGACATACGCATGACAGACGGCTTCCCGTGGGCGCAGAGTACGGCGTACCGCAAGAGATTCCTCTGTGATGATTTTGCTGAGCGGATAGATGCCGAGGACTATGTTTACTCTGCCTATCGGAATACCGCCGACAGTGCAGAAAGACTGAGCAGCGACACTCCCCTTGAATCGCGGATGCGTGAGATGACTGAGCTGAACTTCAAGTGGTTCATGCAGACTCTTCTTGACCGCAAGGACAGAATGTCTATGTACAGCGGACTTGAAGTGCGTGTGCCCTTTTGTGATTACCGCATTGCAGAATACCTTTATAATGTGCCCTGGGAGTACAAGGACTACATGGGCAGAGAAAAGGGGCTGCTCCGTGAGGCAATGAAGGAATGGCTGCCCGAAAAGGTACTGTGGCGCAAAAAGAGCCCCTACCCGAAAACTCATAATCCTGCCTTCCTTGAAGCGGTCACGGCGAAGCTGCGCTCCATACTTGACAGAGGAGAATGCCGCCTGACAGGGCTCGTGAAGCGTGAGGAGCTCGAAAGACTTCTCCGCCATGAGGATCGCGTTCAGTGGTACGGTCAGCTGATGAATCTTCCCCAGACCATAGCCTTTTTTATACAGCTGGATCACTGGCTGGAGCATTTTGACATAAAGCCGAGGCTCTCCTGAATAGTTTTATTTTTTACTAAGACATATCTGAATGTTGACATTAATTATAACATTTGCTATAATTTAAATAACCTTAGCAGTCGCTAAATAGTAATCTTAAAGACAAATTAAGGGAATTTTAAGATTATTTTAAGGTGACCATTTTATAATATACCCGTAAGATGAATTATATGGGTTGGTTATGAAAAATAAGGTGATATTAAAATTAAGGAGTTTGATATTTATGAGAAACAATGGCTTGAAAAAGCTCTTTGCCGGGCTTTCGGCTGCCTGCATCGCAGCTGCGGCACTTCCTGCTGTCAGCTATGCGGCAGAAACAGCAGCTTCAACGGTCGTTGGCGACGCAAACTGCGACGGTTCTATCGATATGTCCGACGTAGTGCTCATCATGCAGGCAATGGCAAACCCGAATAAGTACGGCATGGGCGGAAGCGACACCCACGCAATCACAGAGCAGGGCTGGAAGAATGCAGACTGCAACGGCAAGGCTGACGGTGTTTCCACAGATGATGCTCTTGCAATACAGATGTTCCTTCTTGGCAAGGGTGAGCTCAGCAGCGGTAAATCAAACGAGCAGCCTGCCGCAGACGCTACAAAGATACATCTCAAGAATACTTCTATTACAGTAGAGGGCGAAAATGCCACAGTCGAGGGAACTACAGTAACTATCACCCATTCGGGAGAGTTCTATATCGACGGTACTCTCGATGACGGTCAGATAAACGTCAATATCCCCGATGAGACCGCTGATGCCGAAACTGTCAAGATATTCCTCAACGGAGTCAATATCACAGGCAAGAGCGCTCCGGCGATACTCGTTACCAATGCAGAAAATACATCTATCAATATAGCTGATGATACAGAGAATACCATTACAGACGGAGATACAGCCTATGCAGGTGACTTCCTGAAGGCTGCCGTTATCGAAGCCAAGGATGACATCACTATCAAGGGCGGAGAAAAGGGCAATGGTGTGCTGAATATCACAGCCAATACCCAGGACGCTGTTTCGTGTAATAACGACATCAAGATAAACGGCGGTAAGATAAATATTACCACAAATAACTCTGAAAGCAAGACTGACGGCCTTAAGGCAAAGCAGTCAATTACCATAAAAAGCGGTACAGTTACCATTGACGCTACAGGCGACGGTATCAAGTCCACAAAAGACGCTGTTGCTTTTGAGGGCGGTTCTGCCGATGTCAAGGCAGGCAATGACGCTGTACAGGCTGAGACCACTATCGACATCAGCGGCGGATACCTTAATGCAGGCGGTGACCGCGGACTTACCGCAGTTACAGGCATCAATATCACAGGCGGTATCGTATACGCTACAGCTACTGATAATCAGGCAGATCAGAAGATACTTACAGCTTCGCAGACAACAGTGCTTCTCAACTGCATCGCTGACCCGACTAACACAAAGGACGGTACATGGAAAAAGGCTAACGCTATAAGCGGCGGAAGCAAGATAGAATTCACCAAGAAGTACAAATATGTGCTTATAAGCGGAGATCCAAATATAAACGGAATGCGTTCGGGAGTCCTTAAAAACCTCTCTACAGGCAATCTGATAACCCACACCGACGGTAAGCAGACATTGTTCCAGCTCGCACCTTACGTTAGTGTTTTCGATAATGTTGATCCCGCAGGACTTTCCAAAAGCGATGTAGTTCCCGCACCGGCACAGTCTCCGGACAGTCTTACGATCACTCTTTCCGATTCGGGTATGGCAACTAATGCTTCTTCCGAGGCAAAGGTGGAAAACAATATCTGCACTATATCTCAGCCCGGTGTTTTTACAGTAACCGGCGAGATGACTGGCGGACAGATTGTTGTTGACGTAGACAAGACTGTTTATCCCGACGGCGTCGTTGAGCTCGATCTCAGCGGCATGAGCCTTACAAACACTGAAAATTCTCCTATATATGTAGCATCTATCGCAGACGAGGTGATAATTGTCGCTAAGAACGGCACTGAAAACACTATTTCTGACGGCGAAAGCTACACCAACGCAGACGGCGATACCGGAGCTGTCTACTCCAAGGACGATATAAAGTTCAAGGGTAAGGGCAAGCTTACGGTAAACGGCAATGCTGCGGACGGTATCGTCGGAAAGGACGATATCAGGATATACAACGGCACACTGGTGGTAAACGCTGCTGACGACGGTATCCGCGGCAAGGACAGTGTTACTATCGGCAATACCTCATCAGACGGAACAGAGGTGGATTACTCAAATCTCTCCGTTACAGTAAAGACAAAAGCAGGCGACGGCATCAAGGCAACTGCCACAGAGGCTTCTTCAACAGCAAAGCAGCTGGGCGTTGTTGCTGTCAACGGCGGTACTATAAATATTGAATCCTACGCAGACGGTATCTCAGCTGAGCAGTTCTTTGATATGAGCGGCGGCGACCTGACCATAAAGACCTATGAGGGCAGCTCCTACACAGGCAGCGGCACAAACACAGGCGGCGGCAATCAGGGCGGCTGGGGCAGACCCGGCGGAGGAGGCGGAGGCTTCGGAATGGACGGAAACTCCAATAAAACCGATATATCCGCAAAGGGCATAAAGGCTGTAGGTCTTTATGACGAAGCAGGCACTGCATGGCAGAGCGTCGGCAATATCAGCATAAGCGGCGGTAAGCTCAGCATCGATTCTTCCGATGACTGTATGCACTGCGGCGGAGATATGACGCTGACAGGGGGAGAGATAAAACTCTCATCTGCTGACGACGGTGCTCACGCAGACCATACTCTCACTATCGGCACAAAGGACAGCGGCAAATACGATGATATCGTTATTTACGCCGAAAAGTGCTACGAGGGTATCGAGGCTCAGAAAATTTACCAGAACAGCGGTTCTGTCATCGTGAACTCAACTGACGACGGCTTCAATGCAGCAGGCGGCAGCGACGGTTCAGGCGGCGGCAATACAGGTATGCCCTGGGGTCAGGGCGGAGGAGGCTTCGGAGGCGGCGGCTTCGGCGGCAGCTCGGGAGACTACCTCATGCAGTTCAACGGCGGCTTTGCAATAGTCAATGTAGCCAACGGCGACCACGACGGCTTTGATTCCAACGGTAATATCGAGATAAACGGCGGCTGCTTCGTTTCAAACGGCAATGAGCCCTTTGACTGCGGTGACGGCGGCAGCACTATCAAGGTAAACGGCGGAACATGGGTGTCCAACTGTCCGTCAGGCGGTATGAGCATGGGCGGCAGCGAAATGACTGCATCTGTATCCAAGAGCTCTTCCGTAAGCGCAGACACAAGGCTTTCCCTTGTGGGCAGCGACGGAAAGGTAATAGTTTCATTTATAGTTGACAAGGCTGTCAGCCAGCTGAAGGCAGGCGGCACAGGCACATCGGGAGCTTCCTTCTATACAGGCGGAACTCTCAGCGGTTCGACATACTTTCAGCAGGTTGACCAGACTCAGCTTGCCGCTTACGGCGGTACGCTGACAGGCGGCACTGCTATCAAATAATCAAATAAGAGCAATACGAGAAAATGCCGTCTTGCGGCAGCAGTATTGCCGCAAGACGGCTTCGGATCATTCTGATCCTTTTCTCAAAAAGCGCCACAGTATCCCAAATACTGCGGCGCATTTCCCTTTTCTGGAGGTATTCAGCTTTCTGATTCATATTTTTGCTGAGGAGTTTTACAGCAGCAGGCGCAGTGAACAGAAGCAGCACCTGCCTTTTTCAGTGCGGCTGTTATCTCGCGGAGAGTACTTCCCGTGGTGCAGACGTCGTCGATGAGCAGTATGTTCCTGCCCTTGATGTCGGGAGAAGCTGTGAATGCATCTCTGAGATTTACCGTTCTGCTTACACGGCTCAGTTCCTTCTGTGATCGTGTATGACGTGACTTTGCAATGGCTTTTTCCTCAACGGGGATACCAAGCAGCCTGCTCACCTCACGGGCTATCAGTAACGACTGATTGAAGCCGCGTCTGCGGATGTCCCTTCTGTGCATGGGAGCAGGAACTATCACGTCGGTTCTCTTGTCTGTGCCGTCTGCCCTGAGTTTTTCGGCAAGAAAGCTTCCGAGAGCATAGGAGGCGTTGCCGTCAGTTCCGTCCTTCAGAAGAAATACAGCAGGCTTTATGTTCTCGTCGTATACAAAAGCCGCAGTGAAGCTGTCCGCGCCATCAATGCAGAAGCTGCCGCTGTATGCTGTGAGTTTTCCCGAACATTCGCCGCAGAAGCAGTCCATAGCGCCGATAATATCACCGCAGACGGGACAGCGCGTGGGAAAGAACAGGTGGAGAAGTCGCCTTTTCCATAAATATCTCATATCATCACCTAAATTTAAAGCTCCGTAATAAACGGAGCTTTTGTTTTTATATTTTCAAAAGGGAACGCCCTCACTTGCAGGGCGTCCCTCTTTCAAAAACAGTCCACCGGACTGTTTTTTGAAATTCACCCTTGCGGAGCGCCTGACGAATTCGGGGCGCTGCCCCGAACCCTGCAAGGGCTGTCAGCCCTTGACCTGACCAAAGGGTTGTGAACCCTTTGGAATCCCTTTGTTGGTTTATTGCTGCTTAACTTATCAGAAATACATATACAGCTGGCACTTTATCATGCCATTATAGAGCTTTCTGCGCTTGTGGGCTTCTGAGCCGAAGAACCTTTCAAACTCCTCATGAGGGGAGATGATGTAGCTCTGCTTACTGCCGCCCTTTCCGAGGACTCTGCCCATTTTGCGGTATATGTCCTCAGCCTCTCTCAGCTCAAGAAGTCTCTCACCATAGGGAGGATTGCAGATAACTATGGAATTTTCGGGCTGAACGAACTTTGTGATGTCAGCCTGCTCGATAGTAAGTCTGGACTTGATACCTGCCTTGTGGGCGTTATCGAGAGTGAGAGCAACAGCAGCGTCGTCAATGTCGGCGCCTATGCCGTGGAATTCAGCACTGCGGTCGACATTGTCTATGGCTCTTTTGCGCTCCTCCTGCCAGATGCGTGAGTCTATTGAGCTCCATTTTTCTGCTGCAAAGCGCCTGTTGATACCGGGAGCTATCTTCAGCGCCTTCAGTGCCGCTTCGATAAGGAGAGTACCGCTTCCGCAGAACGGGTCGCATACTATGGAATCGGGGCGCACTCTTGCAAGGTCGATGATGCCTGCCGCAAGAGTCTCCTTGATAGGAGCAGCATTGGAATTGCGTCTGTAGCCGCGCTTGTGGAGTCCCACACCGCTGGTATCCAGATAAAGTGATACAACGTCCTTCAGGATACTGAACTTTATCTGTACCGTTGGACCTGTCTCGTCAAACCAGTTTATGCTGTACTTGGATTTGAGTCTTTCCACTGCAGCCTTTTTTACTATGGACTGACAGTCGGGAACACTGTGCAGTGCTGAGTTGAGGGAGTAGCCCTTTACGGGAAATGCATCCTCAGGACCGATGTAGCGTTCAAGCTCAACAGCCCTTACGCCCTGGAAAAGCTCCTCAAAGGTGGTAGCCCTGAACTCTATAAGCTCGATAAGTACTCTCTCCGCAGTTGAAAGGCAGAGATTAGCACGGGCGAGGATATTCTCGTCGCCCGTGAAGCTTATTTTTCCGTCGCTGACCTTCAGGTCAGTGCCGCCTATTTTTTGTATTTCGTATTTCAGTACGCTTTCCAGACCAAAGTGGCATGGACAGCATAATCTTATATTACTGCTCAAAATATCACCTGTTATTATTATTCAGCTGCACCGCCTCCGGCATCTCCGCCGCCGACTGCACCGCCTCCGACGTCACCGCCGGTTGCTGCACCGCCTCCGACATCACCGCCGGTTGCTGCGCCTCCGCCGACGTCACCGCCAGTTGCTACGCCTCCGCCGCCAACGTCTCCGCCTGCTGCTGCACCGCCGCCGCTGACATCGCCGCCTGTTGCAGCACCGCCTGTTGCTGCTCCGCCGCCTGTTGTGTTGCCTGATGTACCAGAAGCCTGTGTTGTGGACTGTGTGGATGATGATACACCGCCGTGAGCGCCGCTGCAGTACGGAGGAGAGTAATCCTCGGTGGTCTGCGACTTCCAGTAGCCTGTAATGCCCTTGCCGCAGTACTGACCTGCGATACCGCCTGTAGCAGTACACATAGGTGCTTCGATTACGGAGCTTACCTTTTCGAAGTAAGGAGAGGTATCAGCGTATTCTGTTGTGATGTAATCGCCGATGATGTTTTTCCATATCTGAGCGGATACAATGCCCTGAAGGTCAAGGTCCCGGTGCTTGTACTTATAACCCATTGTCATACCGCTGACAAAATCGGGAGTGAGTCCGACGAATACTTCGTCGTACCAGTCCTGAGTAGTACCTGTTTTGCCGCAGACTTCCTTATTATAGAGCTTAGCGGCTTGACCTGTACCGTTATCGACAACATTTTTGAGAAGTCTGTTCATTACCCATGCAGTCTCGTCTGAAACAGCCTGTCTCGGGTTGCCGTTGTTCTGATAGATTATCTGCTGGCTGCTGTCCTCTATCTTTGTGATGATGTGAGCCTCGTTGTAGATACCCTGATTTCCGTATGGGATATAGGCGTTTACAAGGTTTTCAAGGGTGATGCCCTTGTCGAGACCGCCGAGACACAAAGGAGAGTAGCCCTTATCATATGCGACTAATTCAAGTCCGAGCTTTTCGGTGGCGAACTTGTATACCTCGTCAAGACCGAACTTATAGCAGAGCTGTGCGGGAACAGTATTGTATGACTGCTGAAGTGCCTGATATATCCTTAAAGGAGCACCTTTTCCGCCTGTGCCCATGTAGTTGTTAGGCCATGGCTGACCGTCATCACCTGTAATTTCACTTGTCGGAAGCTTGGAGTCGTATTCTATGGAGCCCCAGTGTATCTTACCTGTTTCAATACCATAGCCATAAGCTGTTAAAGGTTTTACGGTAGAACCGATCTGACGGCCGTCTTCTTTACGTACAGCGTAGTTTGTACCGAGTGAACCTACCTTAGGTCCGACGTTGCCGACAGCACAGAGCAGCTCGCCGTCGTAGTTCATAGCAACAAATGCGATATGGGGGAGGTATTCCTCAGCCTGTCCGTCACCATTTGTATCTGCCCATTTTTTAACGGTGTACTCGGGTACCATATTGTTGATGTCAAGGAGCCTGTTTTCAACGTACTCCTGCATCTTCTCGTCGTAGGTGGTATATATTCTGTAGCCGCCCTTGTTTATCTTATCGAGAGCATCCCACTGGTCAACAAGGTTGTACTTCTCCTTGAAGATTTCCATAGCCTCGAAGTAGGCAGCGTCCAGTATCCAGCTGTTGGACTTCTGCTTTTCGATCTCCTCCTCGGCGGTAAGCTCGGGGTGAGCAGCGAGGTACTCGGGAGAGTCGGTGTATATGAGAGGAGTTTTGATATACTCCTGATACTCGTCAAATGTTATAGCGCCGTTTTCATAGAGCTTGTAGAGAACGTACTCCTGACGGGGCTTGTTATTAGCTCGTCCGTCGCTGACAAGAGGCTTTTTAAGGTCGTTGTCCTGATGATAATAAGCAAATGGACCGTAATCCTCAGGGCTCTTCGGGATAGCTGCGAGAACAGCCGCCTCAGGAATAGTCAGCTCCTCAACATTCTTTCCGAAGTACTGGAGCGAAGCGAGCTGTATACCGTTGTAAGCTCCTCCGAAGCCGATATAGTTGAGGTACTCTTCCAGTATCTCGTCCTTTGAGTAGGTCTTTTCCAGCTGCATAGCCGCAAAGATCTCACGTATCTTACGCTGTGGAGTCTGTCTGTCGTCTCCTGACAGGTTCTTGATGAGCTGCTGAGTGATAGTCGAACCACCCTGCTTGGTATCATAGAAGTGCAGGAACATATTGAGGAAAGCGGAGAATGTACGCTTGTAGTCAACACCGTCGTGAACGTAGAAACGCTCGTCCTCAGTATAAACAAAACAGTTGCGGACGTGCTGAGGTATCCTGTCTATGCTGACGGGGATACGCTGCTGATTGTTCTGAACATGGTGGATGACCTTGAGCTCGGTCTCGCCCTCTTCGTTGATGTGGTTTGCATAGAAGTAGGTATCGCTTCCGGATTCAAGCTGCTGAAGAGTAACGCTTGTTGCATCGTCCATGAAGTTGAGGACGTAGACGGTCAGGGCAGTACTTACGATAGTACCCGTGATGATTACGACCAGAAGCAGCGAAAGAAGTGTGGTAGCGATGACGGTCATCAGCTTTTTGAAGATGATGAAGCCTTTGCTGTGTTTTTTCTTCTTTTTCTTGTGTGGTTTCATGCGAAGCTCATTGTCGGCAGGGATGAGCTTTTGTGAAGCCTTTTTTGTTTTATTGTCCATTTTGTCAGAATGACCGCTTTTCAGCGGTAAGCTCCTTTCAAATTAATTTTTACGTATAAATATACATTATACATTATAACACTTCAAGTGCGAAATGTTAAGACTTTTCCGAAAAAATCGGCGTTTTGTATAATATAGAAAAAACGGGCGATAATATTTACGGATATTTCGGCAAGGGAGTGTTATAATGACGCTGAAAAACGCAAAAAGAATATATTTTACGCTTGCAGCTGCGATAACTGTATCGGGCTTTCTCACAGTCTGTACTCTCGGACAGGCAGCCCGAAGGAGAAAGGTTGAGACACGGCTTGCGGCAGCTGCCGCAAAGCATGAAGAATCACCGCTTTTTGTGGTAAGGGAAAGCGGCGGACGTGCAGCTGTATTCCGCAGCGGTGAGGACGAGCCGTATCTGTTCATCGATATAGACACGGCACTGCTGTCGGATTATGACAGAGCTCAGCTTGCGGATGGGCTGTATTTTGCTACGGAGAGCGGACTCAGGCAGTTTATCGAGGACATCTCATCGTGAGCCCTGCTGCGGCTTGTGCTTTTTCTTTCTGCGGACTGAGAATCCGAAGTCGCCAAGCTTTCTGCCGAGGGCAAAGTATTCGCCGTGGGCAAAAGCCATAAGTCCGCACTGCTGGAGATTGAGCTTTCCTTTGCTGTCGATGTATCTCTCATCGACGTCTATGCCGATTATTTCGGCAAGGAACATGGTATGAGAGCCAAGAAGCTTTTCGTCAGCGACCTTACATTCAAGGCTGAGAGGGCACTCCTCAATAAGGGGCGGAGCGACCTTCTGCGCAGGGACGGTGTGGAAGCCGCAGGCGCTGAGCTTGTCCGTATCTCTGCCGCTTTTGACGCCGCAGAAGTCGGTCTCACGGCACATGGCAGATGTAGTAAGGTTTATGACGAACTCTCCCGATTGCTTTATGATGTCGTGGGAGTGGCGCTCGGGACGGACTGATATATATGTCATAGGCGGACGTGTGCAGACAATGCCTGTCCAGCCGATAGTGAGCACGTTTGGCTGCTCTATAGTGCCGCAGGTAACGAGAGCGGCAGGTACAGGAGCGAGGAGGGTGCTGCCCTTCCAGAATTGTTTTGCCATTTTTTCACCTTCCGGGGTATATTTTCGGGGCTGCTTAAGCAGCCCCGAAGCTTTATCTTATCTCGTTGAGGAAATGCCTGTATTCCTCGAAATTGTACTTGCCCTTCTGACGGGTCACATCGCCGTATTCAATAGCATTTGTAGGGCAGCTTCCGATACAAGCCATGCAGTGTGAGCACTTGTCGCCCCATGTGGGCTTATCCTCCTTCAGGGAGATGTTTCTGAGGGGGCATATCTCCTCACATTTTCCGCAGCCTATGCACTTATCGAGCACCTTGAAGTCCTTTGCGCTTATTTTGTACTTGTACATATAGGAGTTGATAGGAAATGTGATAAGCCTTTCTATGAAGAACACATGGCGCGTCTTTAGCTTTTCGCAGTTCTGTATGCTGTTTGCGATCTCGTCGATCTTATCAAAGGCTTTGAAGAGGCGTTCCTTTACCTCATCATCCGACTGTGCTTTGTAGTTGCTTACATAGTAATTGTTTGGCATGATAGGCTCGGCACAGCCCATGAATTCCATGTTCTTCTTTTTGAACAGCTTTCTGGCCTCCCATGAGGTTATGCCTGCGTAGCCTGCGCTGTTGGCGATGAAGTATACGGCTCTGTTGCCTGTGAACTCGGTATTCTTAAGATATTCACTCATAAAGCGGGGCATCATGCTCATATATACAGGTGAACAGACTATGAAAGGCTTGTCGGAATGAAGTGCGGAATAGTCGTTGTTTCTTATTCTTCCAAGAAGGTCTACACATTGGTCGTCAAGTTTTTTTGCGAGCTCTGTGGCAATGAATTTTGTGTTGCCTGTAGCTGAATAGTAAAGGATCATTAAAATTCCCCCTTAAAAGTATTTGCTTGCGGCGCTGAGCGCCTGATTTACTGCTTTTGCCTGAAGGCTTATCCGGGAGCGGAGAGTCTTGTCACTCTGCATATTCTGCTATATACGGCAGATTGCGGTAGAATTCACCGTAGTCCAGACCATAGCCGATAACGAAATAATCGGGAATGGTGAACAGTGAATAGTCGGTTTTCAGTTCCACAACGCGGCGTTCGGGCTTGTCGAGGAGAGTGATGACTCTCAGTGAACGGGGACCGCGTATCCTGAGGATCTTGATTATCTCATTGAGGGTACGGCCCGTGTCGATGATGTCCTCGATGATGATCACGTGATATTTGCTGATGTCGTGCTTCAGGTCCATAGTTATCTCAACGTGTCCCGAGGACTCTGTTCCTTCAAAGTAGCTTTTTGCCGCCATGAATTCTATTTCGCAGGGAACTTTCACCTCGCGGCAGATGTCGGCCATGAAGATGAACGAGCCCTTGAGTATGCTGACCAGCAGTATGGGTGAGCCGTCGTATACGGAGTTTATAAATTCGCCTGCTTTCTTTATTTCGGCACGTATCTGTTCTTCTGTGATGATGATACGCCTGATGCCTTTTTTCCACTGCTCTGTGCTGTTGAAATCCATATAAGCTCCTCCTGTACTGTAATATTATACTGCGAAAACGTTCACAGTATCCCATACATAATCATTATACCATTATTATATGAATTTTTCAATCTATTTTCAAAATTTTACGCAAATGAGCTGTTCTGACAAAATCCGACGCATATGCAGTGGTATAATCAATGTGTTCCCGATGATTTTTGTGTGATGGTGAAAAATTCCAATGAAAAGGCTGTCAGAGGCAGCGAAAGGAGGCAAAGTAATGAAAATAGACATAAAAAACGAAAACGGAGCGGCTGTTGCAAGGCTCAGCGGTGAAATTGACCACCATAACGCCAAGGAGCTTCGTGCAGAGATAGACCGCTTCATAGTTACGGCTCAGCCCCGTGAGCTTGCCATAGACCTTGGCGGCATAACCTTTATGGACAGCTCGGGTATCGGGCTTATCATGGGCAGGAGCAAGCTGATGAAGGAGTGCGGCGGCAGACTTGAGGTGCTCAATCCTCAGCCCTATATCAGGCGGGTGCTGAAACTTGCAGGCATAGAGCGTATCGTGAAAATAAGATAAAGGAGAAGAAAAATGGAAATACTAAACGAGATAAAATTTACAATGCCGTCACTCTCAGTTAATGAGGGGGCGGCAAGGGCTGTGGTGTCCTCATTTCTGATACAGGCTGACCCTACGGTAGAGGAGCTTTCTGACATACGCACGGCTGTATCGGAGGCGGTAACAAATGCGGTAGTTCACGGATACAGGCACAAAAAGGGCAATATAGAGCTGACAGTGCGTCTGCTGCCTGACAGGGTGATATACATACGTGTCAAGGACAAGGGCTGCGGCATAGAAAATGTTGAGCAGGCTATGGAGCCCTTGTTCACTACAGCTCCCGAGGAGGAGCGCTCGGGACTGGGCTTTTCCGTCATGCAGTCCTTTATGGACAGGCTGAAGGTGAAAAGCACTCCGGACAAGGGAACTACCGTGACTATGAGAAAGAGGCTCTCGGCTCATGGAGACTGAGGTAAAAAAGCCTGCTGCTGAGGAAAATCTGGGACTTGTACACCTCTGCGCTAATCGTTTCCGAGGGAGGGGGATAGAGTACGACGACCTGTACTCCGCAGGCTGTATCGGGCTGCTCAAAGCTGTGAAAGCCTTTGACTGCGGCAGGGGAGTGAAGTTCTCCACCTATGCTGTGCCTGTCATACTCGGCGAGATAAAGCGGCTTTTCCGCGACGGGGGAGCTATCCGCGTAAGCCGAAGCTTAAAGGAACTTTCCATGCGCCTGCAAAGGCTGTGCGAGGACTTTCGTCAGCGTGAGATGAGAGAGCCTACCATAGCGGAGCTGTCACAGCTTTCGGGGGAGAGCGAAGCTGACGTTTCCGAGGCGCTGTGCGTAAGTCAGCCCCTGCTGTCCCTTACATCGGGAGACGATGATGAGGGACAGACCGATATACCTACAGAATCTCCCGATGAGAGCATAACTGACCTGTTGGCGCTGCGGCAGATAATGGCGCAGCTCGACCTAAATGACCGCGCGTTATTGGAGCTGCGCTATTTCAAGGGGCTTACCCAGTCAAAGACTGCAAGAGCTCTGGGTATGACGCAGGTGCAGGTGTCACGCCGCGAAAAGAAGCTGCTGACCTATATGCGTGAGGAGCTGCTGAAATAGGTCGATTGACTTTTGCGCTGTGTGCTGATATAATAATAAAAAACCAGTAAACGGAGGAAACGCCATGTCAATGAAAGAAGCATTCGATACCTACTTTGAAAAAGCCGCAAACGCTGTCATTTTTCTCAGAAAAATGCCGTATATTGAAAAACTTAGCCATACGGGACTGTATCTGAACGGTACTCTTGATAATGAGAGCTATGCGGAGTGGAAGCCTGTATTGCAGGAAAAGCCTGTGGACTTTGCCAAAGCCGAAAGCATACTGGGATTCCGTGTATCCGAACAGATAAGGGAATATCTGTCGGTATACTGGTTTCTTCCCCTTGACGGGCTTTTTGACAGCGAGCTCGGCACTATAGGGGTGACTCTTGATATGCTTGTTCCCGATACCGATATATCGGAGCTGCTTGCGATAAACTTCAATTTCGAGGGCACGAATTACCTTAATGAGCACAATTGGCTGAAAATAGGAGGCTGCTCCATAGACGGCGACGACGGATGGCTGGTAATGGCAGTTAACGAGACCGACGAGGTACTGGCAGTTCAGGCCATTGACAGAAAGTCGGTGCACCTTGCAGATTCCATAGAAGAGCTGTTGATAAAAATGGAGCTGTGAACCTCTCTTTTGATTTGAACTTTTTCCATACATCGTGAAATAATAATCAAATGCTGCAATTATTGCGGAAACACGCAAATATCGTTGACATTTCATGTGAAAAGGTTTATAATGAACTTACCAATATTTTGTGTAAAGAGAGGGAAAAACACTATGGCAACTTCATTTTCAAAAAAGCTGCTGGCAGGTCTTTCCGCAGCAGTCATGCTTGTTCCGACAGCAGGCAGACTTCCCGAGAAAAAGGCTGTGGCAGCTCCCGACGAGTATCACGATGACTGGCTCCATGTAAACGATAAGGCACAGATCGTTGACATGAACGGCAACGAGGTATGGATGACCGGTGTAAACTGGTTCGGCTATAATGTCGGAAGTCAGGTATTCGACGGCGCATGGTCGGCAAATGTCCATGATTGTCTCGACCTTATCGCAGACCACGGCTTCAATCTTCTCCGTGTTCCTATGTCAACGGAGATCCTCCTTCAGTGGAAGGCAGGAAAGCCCGATCCTATCATCAAGCTCAACGAGTACAAAAACCCTGAGCTTACTGTCGAGGGCGTTGAGGGCGGTACTCCTATGTACAGCTTCGACATCTGGAACAAGGTCGTTGAATGGTGCAGAGAGGACGGAATCAAGATCATGATGGACGTTCACTGCGCTACCACTAATTCCGCAGGTCATAACTTCCCATTGTGGTACGACAGCAACTTCAGCGAGAAGGACTGGCTTGACGCACTTTCATGGTTTGCAGATTACTACAAGGACGATGATACCGTTATCGCTATCGACTTAAAGAACGAGCCTCACGGCAAAAAGGACGAGGGCAGCTTTGCAAAATGGGACGGCTCCACCGACGCTAACAATTGGCGTTATGCTGCCGAAAAGGGCGCAAAGGCTTGTCTCGACAAGAACCCCAATCTCCTTATCATGGTAGAGGGTATCGAGGTGTATCCGAAGACCGAAAAGGGCTTCGACTGGAATTCACCGTCAACTGACTACGCTCACTACGGCGAGTCTGAATATCAGCCGTATTACGGCGCATGGTGGGGTGCTAACTTCCGCGGTGCAAGGGAGTTCCCTGTAAACCTCGGCGAGCATCAGAGCCAGCTGGTATATTCTCCTCACGATTACGGTCCTGAGGTATATAATCAGGAATGGTTCTATCTCAAGGATTCAAGCAAGACCTTCACAAGAGAGACTCTCCTTGACGATTACTGGAGAGATACATGGGCATACCTCGTTGAAGAAAATATCGCACCTCTGCTCATGGGCGAGTGGGGCGGCTGGGTAGACGAGGAGCACGACAAAACCGGCGAAAATGTTCACTGGATGCAGGAGCTCCGCGACTACATGATAGACAAGCGTATCCATCATACATTCTGGTGCTTCAATGAGAATTCCTCCGATACAGGCGGACTTGTTTACGATAACTTCCAGAAATGGGACGATGTAAAGTATGACTTCATCAAGTCTGCACTCTGGCAGACAGAGAGCGGAAAGTTCATAAGCCTTGACCACAAGATACCTCTCGGTACAGCAGGCAACGGCGTCTCACTCAGCGATTTCTATTCGTCGGGCGAAAAGAGTAACATGGCAGGTGCTTCTACAGGTACAGCTGTTCCAAAAACAACTACTGCTCCCAAGAATACAACTACCACAACTACCGCTCCGAAGAAGGAGACTACTACAACAACTACTACTGCAACAACCACTGTTTCAAATGACGTTACGACCACAGAGCCGACTCCTACTACCCACCCGGGCTATGAGTTCAAGGGCGTTGATTCCTACCCAACTAAGACAGTATATGTCGAGGGCGAAAAGCTTGACCTCAGCGGACTTCTCTTCGGCGGAACTCCCCAGAGCGGTGCCGGTTCGGGCGGTGGAAGATATACGGATAAAGATGTAAGTGACTCTATTGTGTCTGTTAAAGACAGCAGCGGAAAGAACTACAGCATGGATAAGTTCAATACTCTTCCGGCAGGCGAGTACACTGTAAATATCAAGGGCGGTGTAGGTGATTATTACAGATACACCTACTGCTATGGCGTTGATATCTCATATAAGGTCACTATAACCAAACAGGTTCCCGGTACTAAGGACGACACAGTATTGGGCGACGCTAACTGCGACGGCGGCGTTGATATGTCGGACGTAGTTCTTATCATGCAGGCTCTGGCTAACCCGAATAAATATGGTATCAGCGGCTCTGACAAGAACCACATAACCGAAAATGGCTGGAAAAATGCAGATATCCCGTCAACAAGCACAGGCGTTACAACAGATGACGCACTTGCTGTTCAGGAGTTCCTCCTCGGCAAGAGAGAGCTTTCTGCAAAATAAGAACGACTGTATATGAGCAGTCGGTCTGTATAATATGATACTCAAACTCCCCACCCGAGCGGCGGGGAGTTTTATTTTATAGCGCAAAAAACTCTTTACAAATACCGATGTTTCTGTTATAATTATACTGAGTAAATATGTTTGAAAAGAGGTAAAACATTGGCTAACGATAAGATCAGAAATTTCTGTATTATAGCACATATAGATCACGGCAAGTCAACTCTTGCCGACCGTATCCTCGAGAAGACCGAGACCGTCGCTATACGCGACATGGAGGATCAGCTCCTTGACAATATGGACATCGAGCGTGAGCGAGGTATCACCATAAAAGCCCGTGCAGTCCGCCTGAAGTACACTGCACAGGACGGTGAGGACTATATCTTCAACCTCATCGATACTCCGGGTCACGTTGACTTCAACTATGAGGTATCACGTTCACTTGCTGCCTGTGAGGGCGCTATCCTTGTTGTGGACGCTTCACAGGGTATCGAGGCTCAGACTCTGGCAAATACCTATCTTGCCATTGAGCACGACCTTGAAGTCGTTCCCGTTGTCAACAAGATAGATTTGCCGTCAGCTGACCCCGAGAGAGTCTGCGCCGAGATCGAGAACGTCATAGGCATACCTGCTATGGATGCTCCGCGTATCTCCGCTAAAATGGGCACTAATATAGAGGAGGTCCTTGAAAGGATAGTTACGGATATACCTGCACCAAAGGGAGATACTGAAAAGCCGCTTAAAGCGCTTATTTTCGACAGCTATTACGACTCCTACAAGGGTGTTATCATATACGTCCGCGTAAAGGAAGGCAAGGTCAGGGTGGGAGATAATATCCGCCTTATGGCTACGGGAGCTGTTTTCAATGTCGTTGAGGCAGGCTTTATGGACGCTTCTAACCTTGTGAACAACGGCAGCCTTGAAGCAGGCGAGGTAGGCTACATCGCTGCTTCTATAAAGAGCATCGGCGATACTCAGGTGGGTGATACAGTCACCAACGATGAATTTCCGTGCGATGAGCCTCTTCCGGGTTACCGCAAGGTAAATCCGATGGTATTCTCGGGTATCTATCCTGCTGACGGTGCCAAGTACGGCGACCTCCGCGAGGCTCTGGAAAAGCTTCAGCTAAATGACGCTTCACTGTCATTCGAGCCTGAGACTTCTATTGCCCTCGGATTCGGTTTCAGATGCGGATTCCTCGGACTTCTCCACATGGAGATAATCCAGGAGCGCCTTGAACGTGAATATAACCTCGACCTTATTACTACTGCCCCGTCGGTTATCTACAAGGTAACTCTTACCAACGGCGAGGTGCAGTATATCGATAACCCGACCAACTACCCCGACCCTGCTCTCATACAGGTGGCTGAGGAGCCTATGGTAAAGGCAAGTATACTTGCACCTTCGGACTACGTTGGCAATATCATGGAACTGTGTCAGGACAGAAGAGGCAACTTCAAGGACATGAAGTACCTTGACGATACCCGTGTTGAGCTCCATTATGAGCTGCCGCTCAATGAGATAGTCTATGATTTCTTTGATGTGCTGAAATCACGAACCAAGGGATATGCGTCCTTCGACTATGAGATGATGGGATATGTTCCCAGCAAGCTCGTCAAGCTGGATATTCTTCTCAACGGCGATGTAGTTGATGCCCTCAGCTTTATAATCCATACGGACAAGGCATACGCCAGAGCACGTAAAATAGCCGAGAAGCTCAAGGAAAACATTCCGCGTCAGATGTTTGAAGTACCTATTCAAGCGGCTATCGGCGGCAAGATAATTGCACGTGAGACCGTTAAGGCGATGCGCAAGGACGTTCTTGCAAAGTGCTACGGCGGTGATATAACCCGTAAGAAGAAGCTGCTCGAAAAGCAGAAGGAAGGTAAGAAGCGTATGCGTCAGCTGGGTACCGTAGAGGTGCCGCAGGAGGCGTTTATGAGCGTTCTCAAGCTTGACAGCTGAGAACGGGAGGCTGTTATGATAAACTATATTATTATCGTACTGCTTGCGGCAGTGTTTGTCGTAAGCCTTGCAGTAGTCATCACCGAATATTTCATACCGAAGAATACGGGTGCAGGCAGGATACTTCGTGCCGTGAGGATAAGGCTCCGCGAGAAGTCCCTCACAAGCTTCTGCGTAACGGCTATAGTCGTTATGGTCATTGCTCTTGTATCGGGAGATACCGAGAAGCCGAAGATGTTTGCGGCTCTGGGTATAATGCTCATCACACTGATCGCTCTTCATCCCGGATATATCCTGAGCATATTCAGACAGCGCAGAAAAGCAGGAAAAAAGGTGCGTCTCGGATTTACTCCCATACTTGCGGGAGAGGTGCCTGAGGCTAAGCTTGCAAAGGTGATGGAGCCTGTTGATACCGAGATCGATTCTGAGGAAGGAAAGGAATAATATGAGCAGTATATACACCTGTCCACACTGCGGAAAAAAGAGCTTTACTCCGTTGTCAAAGGCAAAAGCAGGACAGCTCAACTCAAGTGGAAAGCCTTGTAAAGAGTGTGGGAGACTTTGTGTGAACGGCAAGGCTGCAACGGCTTTTAACGCGGTTTTCAGCCTTATTATGTTTGCGCTGATGATAATTGTCTATCTGAAAGCACCGGTATGGTATGATGCATACAGCAAAGGCGGCGGTTCTGCGTTCCTGAACTGGGTAGCTGAGAGGGAAATGCTTGCGGTGGTAATACTTCTCCTTGCAAAAATATTTGTGCCGAAGCTTGTAAATGCGTTCTTTTTCCCGCTTGAACCGTCAATAAGAATCGAGACAAAGCTCTGATGTGCGGTAATCTCGGTTTGTATATCCATGTACCGTTCTGCGGCAGAAAATGTGCTTACTGCGATTTTTATTCCGTGAACTGGTCAAAATCGGCAGCCGTGGACTATACCGCGGCTGTTCTGCGTAATATCCGTCATTACGGCGATGCATCGCGTATCGTGGATACGGTATACTTCGGCGGCGGAACTCCGTCGCTGCTGACCTCGCAGCAGATCGGCAGCATTATTGCTGAGATAAGGAGTTCATTTCAGCTTGAAGATGATGCGGAGATAACCCTTGAAGCAAATCCCTGCACACTCAATGGGGAGAAGTTGGCAGAACTGAGGAATATAGGAGTGAACCGCCTTTCCATTGGAGTTCAGTCCATGATAGATGAAGAGCTGAAGCTTCTCGGCAGAGTCCATGACGTCAAAAGGGCGGAGCAGGCTGTGCTTGACGCGGCGAAAGCAGGCTTTGAGAATATCTCATGTGACCTGATGATAGCTCTCCCTGACCAGACTTCCGAGAGCCTTCGCTTCTCAGCAGAGCGTATGACTTCTCTGCCTGTGCAGCATATCTCGGCGTATATCCTAAAGACCGAGGAGGGGACTGCTTTTGACTGTGATGATATACGCGGCAGGCTCCCTGACGATGACCGCACGGCGGAGCTGTACCTTGAAATGACAGAGCTCCTTGAAAAGCAGGGCTTCATGCAGTATGAGGTGTCGAATTTTGCGAAAAAAGGCTTTGAGAGCAGACATAACTGCCGCTACTGGAAATGTGAGGATTATCTCGGCATAGGTCCTGCGGCTCACTCATGCTATGAGGGAAAGCGGTTTGCGGTGGAGCGTGATTTGGCAGCTTTTGTAAGCAGCAAAGTCCAGCAGGTAACTGTCACCGATGATTCTCCATGCGGCTTTGAGGAGTTTGCAATGCTGCGGCTGAGACTGAAGGAGGGACTTCTGCTCAGTGATGTTGAGGAGCACCGTAATGATATACTGAAAAAGCTGCCGCCTCTTGTAAAAGAGGGCTATGCTGAAACTGACGGAGAGAGGATATGGCTCACAGCGAAGGGCTTTCTAATGTCCAATTCCGTTATTGAGTATCTGGTGTTTTAAGGTATTTATGAAAAATGTTTTAGGAGAGAACTATGGAATTTCCCGAATTTATGAAAAGAACTGCCAACAAGATACCTGCTGACCAGCAGAATACTCCCGACATCGAGGGCTATTACTACACCGCTCCTGACGGAAGTCAGATGGCGTTCTGGAGCTATAAGGCAGACAGAGTGTCAAAGGAGCACGTTCACGACTACGATGAGTACATGATATGCGTGGAAGGGGAGTACACTGTTACTATCAACGGTGAAGCAACAGTGCTTCATGCAGGTGATGAGCTCTTTATACCCAAGGGCACGGTGCAGGGCGGAAGCTGCCGTGCAGGCACAAGAACCATTCACGCTTTCGGCGGCAGGAGAGTGAAATAACCGTGACAGAAATAAAAGAGTTCAGCGCTGATATGCAGGAGGCGGTGATACAGTTTCTGAGGAATGTTTTTCCTGAGTCGGGGAAAGCTCTTGAGCCTGAGGGCAGACATGCCGCTTTTGCGGATATTGACGGGAATTTTGCAGGTTTCTGGTGTCTGTTCGACGGAGAAGATTTGATAGGAACGGCAGCTGTGAAAAAGCTGGACGAAACTGTTTGCGAGCTCAAGGCAATGTATCTTTATAAAAGCTATCATGGCATGGGGCTTGGACGGAAACTTGCGGAAACAGCCATCAGCTTTGCGAAGAAAAATGACTTCGGGGAAATGGTCCTTGATACGGTATCTACCTATGAAAGAGCCATCAGATTGTATGAAAAACTCGGATTCAGACTTACCGAAAGATATAATGATAATAATATAGCGGACGTTTTTATGGCTTTAGAGCTGTGAATGTGATAATACTGTGATATATAATTATTATATATGTCATATACGAGTGCTTATAACCTACAATAATTGTGAGATAACACAAATTGTTGTTAACTCAGCGCAACAAAATGAGCGGCAGCAATAAATGAGCAGTATAATATATACAGAGACCGGTACTCTATATTATACTCAGAAAGGAATTATCCACAATGAAGAAAACTATCAAGTCAATCACAGCAGCTTTATCCGCAGCAGTAATGTGCGCACTTCCTATGGCTGGAAGCATTTCAGCAAATGCAGGTGAGCAGTACACAACCTACAGAACTACTTATTTTGTAAAGTATGATAACGCTAATGTAAAGAACACAAGCATCACTGTAACAACAAAGAAGGGCCTTACAAAGCTGGGCAGAAAGAACTTCAATAACAGCGGTGATTTCGGCGCTATTCACGGTTCAGGCGGTCAGACATACGACCACGTAAATACTAACTGGGACAGAAAGAAGTTCTCAGGAGACAATTATGTCAAGAAGGGAATTCTCTATAACGAGACTTCTAAGACGATCTATGGCGGAAACTTTGAGAAATATCTCGTAAGCAATACTGCACTCAATATCGCTGCTGCTGATGTCAACGGCGGAAGCGCAGCTGAGAGAGTTGGCTATTTTGCAGTAAATGTTGGTGACGTTACAGGCGCTTGGAACTCTACTTCATTCACAGATTTCAAGGCAGACGGCATCACAGGTATGGATTCTGTAGAGATATCAAAGCTTATAAACGCTGGTTATACAGATATCGCAGCATACTCAAAGAAGGTAAATTATTCTTCTGCAAGTAATGAATCTGTAAAGAGACTCAGAGCTATGATCGCAGGTGATATCAATAACGACGGCAAGCTTACTGAAAACGATGCTACTGTTATCCAGTACTGGGTAGTTGGCAAAGTAAGAGACTTCTCAGCATTTAACGGCGTTGCAGACAACAAGATCGTTTCCCTTGCAAAGAGCATGAAGTATTAATTTAATACTATTATAAAGCGGACTTCTTTAAAGAGGTCCGCTTTTTTGTTGACATTCCGCCTGTATATGGTATAATGGATTCATAATAATCTTTTTACGGAGGTGATTGCGGTGATAAGAGAAATTACAAAGAATGATCTTGATGGGCTTCTGAGACTTTATACGGAGCTCCACGACAATCCGTTTCCCGAAAAAGATCAGCACGTTATGGCGGTCTGGGAGCAGATAATCTCCGACAAGGCTCACCATATCATCGTTGCTGAGGAGGACGGGGACATCGCGGCTTCCTGCGTTTGCGTAATTGTTCCTAACCTCACTCACGGTCAGCGTCCGTATGCGCTCATAGAAAATGTGGTGACCTCCGCAAAATATCGAAGAAAGGGCTTTGCCGCGGCTTGCCTTGATTACGCATGTGATCTGGCACGGAAAGAAAACTGCTACAAAATTATGCTGCTTACAGGCTCAAAGGACAGGGGAGTTCTTGAGTTCTATGAAAAATCAGGGTATAACAGCAGTGATAAAACTGCGTTTATCCGGTGGCTGTGAGGAATTATTATGATGCTTAGAAAATTTGAGGCCGATGACGGAAAGACAATACTCGGCTGGATAAAAAGTGAACGTGAGTTCAGACTCTGGAGCGCGGACAGATTTAGCAGTTACCCTATAACAGCCGTTGAGCTTGCTGCTCATTATGATGACTGCACGAAAACAGGAGCGTTCTTTCCTTTTACTGCCGTCGATGAGCAGGGAATTATAATTGGACATCTTATACTCCGCTATACAAACAGTGAGAAAGATGAGGTTAGAGTTGGCTTCGTTATCGTTGACAGTTCCATACGCGGGCAGGGGATCGGAAGAAGTATTCTTGAGCTTGCCAAAAAATATGCCTTTGAAACACTCGGCGTTAACAGGCTTTCTCTCGGAGTTTTTGAGAATAATTCAGCAGCAGTTAACTGCTATAAATCAGCAGGATTCCAGCAGCGTGAAGGAATCAAAGAGGACT
>SFMO01000186.1 GCA_004554385.1 Ruminococcus flavefaciens | reverse complement strand
TTTGCATGGGATGACCTTAAAAAGATAGCTGAGGAGAATCTTGATGCCGCAAGAGCAGAGCTTATTCATAGGATGTGCAATTATCAGGGATATAACGGCAGTGAGCTTATTCTTGTATTTGATGCGTACAGAGTCAAGGGAAAGCATCGTGATGTTGAGAAGTACTGCAACATCAATATAGTATATACAAAGGAATCCGAAACAGCTGATTCGTATATTGAAAAAGTCAGCCATGAGCTTTCAAAAAAGCACAGAGTACGTGTTGCAACTTCTGACGGACTCGAGCAGATGATAATTCTTGGAAACGGAGCTATGAGAATTTCGGCAGCTGAGTTCAGAAAGAGAGTTGTTTCCGCAGAAAACGCAATAAAAGAGTATATCGAAACAATAAAATAGCAACAAAGGACTTGCGAAAGCGTGTCCTCTTGCTTTTTTAAAATGATATTTTGTTTAAATAAAAAAATATTTATAAATTGTGAAAAAATAGTAGAAATTTTTGAACTGCTGTGATATAATAAATTTTGATTGTGGTTTTTGCAGAAAAAAACAGTTCCAACCAATTATATTTTATTACCACGTATATTTTTCTGCTATGCAGAGTTATTATTTGAGGAGGCTTGTACATGAAAAAAGTGCAACTGACAGAAACCGTTTTGCGTGATGCCAACCAGTCTTTGATGGCAACACGTCTGCCTTATTCTGATTACGCAGATATCCTTTCTGACATGGATAAGGCTGGCTACTATTCGATCGAGTGCTGGGGCGGAGCTACCTTTGACTCCTGTCTGCGTTATCTCGGCGAGGATCCATGGGAGAGACTTCGCAATCTCAGAAAAAATCTTCCAAACAGCAGACTTCAGATGCTTCTCAGAGGTCAGAACCTTCTTGGCTATAAGCATTATCACGATGATGTTGTCGAGAAGTTCATTGAGCTTTCGATAAAGAATGGTATCGATGTTATTCGTATTTTTGATGCTCTCAATGACTTCAGAAATATTGAGACAGCTCTTAATGCTACCAAAAAATATGCAACAGAAAAGACAATTGCATCAGGATGTATCTCTTACACACAGAGCCCTGTACATACAGTGGATAAGTATATCGAGATGTGTAAGGAACTCAAGACTATGGGCTTTGATACTATCTGCCTCAAGGATATGGCAGGAACTATGTCTCCATATGAGGCTGAGCACCTTATCAAGGGTATCAAGGACGCTATCGGCGATATGACACTTATTCTCCATACACATTGTACAACGGGTATGGCTTATATGACTCTTACAAAGGCTATCGAGTCAGGCATTGATGTTATCGATACAGCAACATCGTGTTTCTCAGGCGGTACTTCACAGCCTGCAACAGAGAGCATGTTCTACGCTCTCAGCCAGTATGGCATTGAGACAGGTCTTAACGAGGATATAATCAATAAGGTAAATGATTACTTCAAGCCTATCAAGCAGAAGTATATCGATAACGGTCAGCTCAATCCAAAGAGCCTTGGTACCGATGCACAGGCACTTGTTTACAAAGTTCCCGGCGGTATGCTCTCAAACATGATCGCTAACCTTACAGATATGCACGCAATGGACAGATTTGATGAAGCTCTTGCAGAGATCCCGAAGGTAAGAGCAGATATGGGTTATCCTCCGCTGGTAACTCCTCTTTCTCAGATGGTAGGTAATCAGGCAGTAACTAATGTGCTTGTTGGTGAAAGATACAAGAACATCTCTAAGGAGATCAAGAACTACATAAAGGGTGAGTACGGCAATCCGCCTGCACCTATCGCACAGGATCTTGTTGAAAAGGTACTCGGCAACAGCGAAGCTGTTGACTGCCGTATCGAGGATCAGAAACGTACAGGTGAGGAATTTGCTGCCGCAAGAGAAGCCCTCGGTGATCTCTGCCGCAGCGAAGAAGATGTAATGAGCTATATCTGCTATCCTGATCAGACTATCAAGTTCCTTAACGACCGCAAGGCTAAGGAAGAGAACGAAGCTGTATACACAATCGAGGAAATGTAAGGAGGCAGATACATGTTTGATAATATCATAGTTTCTGCCGCAGCTGAAACAGCTGATAAACTCTCGATCGGCGATGCTGCGATCACAGCAGTTTTTGGCTATGCTGTAGTTTTTGCAGGTCTAATTATTCTGATGATAGTTCTTTACTGTACAGGTGCTATTTTCAAATCAAAGGACGCTAAAGCCAAGGCGGCTGCTGAGGCTGAAGCTAAAAAAGCAGCGCCTGCTGAGCCTGTTGCTGAAACAAAGGCTGAGCTTCCTCTTGCACCTGGTTCCGCAGGTCATGTTAAGCTCTTTGACGTTCCTGATAAGGAAGCTGCAATGATAATGGCTATAGTAGCCGACAAAATGCAGAAGCCGCTCAATGAGCTGCACTTTATTTCCATTAAGGAGGTCAAATAATCATGAAGTATAAAGTTACACTTAACGGTAAAACATACGAAGTTGAGGTTGAACAGGGGAAGGCTGTTCTTCTCGATGAATACGAGGCACTGGCACCTGCACCTGCCGCTGCTCCTGCTGCCGCAGCAGCTCCTGTTGCAGCACCTGCAGCTGCACCTGCTCCCGCTGCTCCTGTAAATCTGGCAGCCGGCGAGACTGTAACAGCTCCGATGCCAGGAAATATCCTCAGAGTTGATGTTGCTCAGGGAGATACAGTTAAGGCTGGACAGATACTCGTTATTCTTGAAGCAATGAAAATGGAGAACGAGATCGTTGCTCCAAAGGACGGCACTGTAGCTCAGGTCGTTACAAGCAAGGGCTCTGTTGTTGATACAGGCGCTCCTCTTGTTGTTATAGCATAAGGGGGACAGAAAATGGACATTCTTGAAACCCTGAAAACTCTGTGGGAAAGCTCAGGATTCAACAGCTTTCTCATTGACGGAGGATGGAAGAATCTTGTTATGATCGCTGTTTCATGCCTCCTTCTCTATCTTGGAATCAAGAAGAAGTTTGAACCTCTTCTTCTTGTAGGAATAGCTTTCGGCTGTCTCCTTGTTAATCTTTCATACTTTACAGGCGGAGACACATCCGATGCTCTCTACCATGTTGATCTTTGGGATAACTTCCTTGATCCTAATCACGCTGATTATCACAGCTATGGAGCTATCATGGCTCATGGCGGACTTCTCGATATCCTTTACATCGGCGTTAAGGCAGGTATCTATCCTTCACTTATCTTCCTCGGTGTCGGAGCAATGACTGATTTCGGTCCGCTTATCTCTAATCCGAAGAGTCTTCTTCTTGGAGCAGCTGCTCAGATGGGTGTATTCCTTGCATTCTTCGGAGCTATACTTCTCGGATTTACCGGCAAGGAAGCAGCTTCTATCGGTATCATCGGCGGTGCTGACGGTCCTACTGCAATATTCCTTACAACTCGTCTTGCTCCGCATCTGCTTGGAGCTATCGCTATCGCAGCTTACTCATATATGGCTCTTATACCACTGATCCAGCCTTTCTTTATGAATCTTCTTACAACAAAGAAGGAGAGAGAAGTAAAGATGGAGCAGTCAAGATCTGTATCAAAGACAGAGAAGATAATCTTCCCGATCATAGTTGCTATGTTCGTAATACTGCTTCTTCCATCAACTGCTCCGCTTGTTGGCTGTCTTATGCTCGGTAACCTCTGGAGAGAATGCGGCGTAACAGAAAGACTTTCTGATACAGTTCAGAATGCTCTTATGAATATTGTTACAATTTTCCTTGGAATATCCGTTGGTGCTACAACCGCTGCCGACAGATTCCTTTCATTCGGAACTATCAAGATCATAGTTCTTGGCCTTTGTGCATTCAGTTTCTCAACTATAGGCGGACTTCTCGTCGGAAAGATAATGTACAAGGTCACAGGGGGAAAGGTCAATCCTCTTATTGGTTCTGCCGGTGTTTCGGCTGTACCTATGGCTGCACGTGTATCACAGATGGAAGGTCAGAAGGCTAATCCTTCAAACTTCCTGCTCATGCATGCTATGGGACCAAACGTAGCAGGCGTTATAGGTTCTGCTATCGCTGCAGGATTCCTTCTTGCTGTATTCAAATAATAGTGTGAATAAAAGCCTGAAAGCAAGGTGCAATAACCTGCTTTCAGGCTTTTTATTATGTTGAAAAAACTGCGTCGGAAAATATTTTACATATTTGACATGAAAAATATTACGGAAAGACTTGCAAAATTTCTCAGAATAGTGTAAAATAGTAATGTACGTTGTTAATATTATAACAACAGCTAATTATGTATCAAATTACGAAAGGATGTCATACCCATGGCAGGATTAAACAAGGTTACTGTAGAAGACATTAACGTTAAGGGCAGAAAGGTTCTCGTAAGAGTAGACTTCAATGTTCCTATGAAGGATGGTGTTATCACAAACGATAACAGAATCCAGGCTGCTCTTCCCACTATCAATAAGCTCGTTGAGAACGGCGCAAAGGTTGTTCTTTGCTCACACCTCGGCAAGCCAAAGAACGGTCCTGAGGCTAAGTTCTCTCTCGCTCCTGCAGCAAAGAGACTTGGTGAGCTCGTAAAGACAAACGTTATTTTTGCAGCTGATGATACAGTTGTAGGTGACAATGCCAAGAAGGCTGTTGCAGCTATGAAGGACGGCGAGATCGTTGTTCTTGAGAATACACGTTTCCGCGGCGATGAGGAGACAAAGAACGGCGAGCAGTTCTCTAAGGAGCTTGCTGATCTTGTCGACGGCGAAGTATTCGTTATGGATGCTTTCGGTTCAGCTCACAGAGCTCATGCTTCAACAGCAGGCGTTACCAAGTTCGTTAAGGAGACAGCTGTTGGTTACCTCATGCAGAAGGAGATCCAGTATCTCGGTAATGCTGTAGAGGTTCCTGAGAGACCATTCGTTGCTATCCTCGGCGGTGCTAAGGTTGCTGATAAGCTCAACGTTATCTCTAACCTTCTTGAAAAGTGTGATACACTTATCATCGGCGGCGGTATGGCTTATACATTTATAAAGGCACAGGGGGGCTCTATCGGTAAGTCACTCGTTGACGAAGAAAAGCTTGACTACTGTAAGGAAATGCTTGCAAAGGCTGAGAAGCTCGGCAAGAAGATCCTTCTTCCTGTTGATACAGCAGTTGCTGCTTCATTCCCTGATCCAATCGATGCAGAGATCAGCGTAGAGTATGTTGACGCTGACAAGATCCCTGCTGACAAAATGGGACTTGATATCGGACCTAAGACAGCTGCTATCTTCGCTGAGGCTGCTAAGACAGCTAAAACTGTTGTATGGAATGGTCCTATGGGCGTATTTGAGAACCCAACTCTTAAGAAGGGTACAGTTGCAGTTTGTGAGGCTCTTGCACAGGCTGATGCTACAACTATCATCGGCGGCGGCGATTCTGCTACAGCTGCTATTCAGCTCGGCTTTGCTGACAAGATGAGCCACATCTCAACAGGCGGCGGTGCTTCACTTGAGTATCTTGAGGGCAAGGTGCTCCCGGGTGTTGCAGCTATCGCTGAAAAGTAATTTTATAATCAATAGGGCGGGTAGAGATATTCGCCCTTGATTGCTATTTGATAAAGTGAATGATCCTACAGAATATAATGTTTTTTGTTTGTATTATTCGCTTTATTTTCCAATCAAGAGGAAATTATCATGAAAAATTGTAATTGCAATTGTAAATTTACAGAGGAAGTCAAGAACAGTTCCACGGCAGTATGGCTGTTTGCTGTATGCAGCTTTCTTGCAGGTATCATCGTTGGATTTTTCCTTTCTCCCATAAAAAAAGGAGTAAAGATAGGCTGCAATAACGGCAATACTACTTACGAGAATGAAACAGAAGCACTTCCTTATTATGATGATGAAGTAAAATTTTGATCAAAGGAGTTTATTAACATGAACAAGTCATTAAGAAAGGCAATTATTGCCGGAAACTGGAAAATGAACAAGACACGTCCTGAGGCTAAGGCTCTCCTCGAGGCTATAAAGCCTCTCGTAGCTAATGCTGAGGGCAAGATAGAGGTTATCGCTTGTGTCCCTTTCACAAACCTTGAGACTGCTATCAACACAACAGCTGGCAGCAACGTAAAGATCGGTGCCGAGAACGTTCACTTTGAGAAGAGCGGTGCTTTCACAGGTGAAATTTCTGCTGATATGCTCACAGAGCTTGGCGTTGAGTACGTTGTTATCGGTCACAGCGAGAGAAGACAGTACTTCGGTGAGACTGACGAGACTGTAAACAAGAGAACAATCGCTGCTCTTGAGGCTGGTCTGAAGCCTATCGTTTGCGTTGGCGAGCTCAAGTGGGAGCGCGAGTGCAACATCACAGAGGAAGTTATCGCTCGTCAGATCAAGCTCGATCTCTGGTCACTGACAGCTGAGCAGGTAAAGAACGTTGTTATCGCTTATGAGCCTGTATGGGCTATCGGTACAGGTCTTACAGCTACTCCTGATCAGGCAGAAGAGGTTTGCGGATTTATCCGTGCACAGCTTGCTAAGCTCTTCGATCAGGCAACAGCTGATGCTGTAACTATCCAGTACGGCGGTTCTATGAATGCTAAGAACGCTGCAGAGCTTCTTGCAAAGCCAAACATCGACGGTGGTCTTATCGGTGGAGCTTCACTGAAGGCTGAAGACTTCAACGTAATCGTTCAGGCTGCTGTAAACGGCTAAGATACACAGAAGGGCGGATCTTATCCGCCCAAAATTTTGAAAGGATAATTTTTATGTCAAAAAAACCTGTAGCACTTATAATCATGGACGGCTTCGGCTACAATCCCGATACATACGGAAATGCTATTGCAGCTGCCAAGAAGCCGAATATAGACAAGTATATGGCTGAGTACCCTAATACCATCATAGGAGCAAGCGGTCTTGATGTCGGACTTCCTGACGGACAGATGGGTAACTCTGAGGTAGGACATACAAATATTGGCGCAGGCAGAATAGTATATCAGATGCTCGTAAAGATCTCCAAGGACATTAAGGATGGCACTTTCTTCAATAATAAGGCTATTCTTGATGCAATGGAGAATTGTAAGGCTAAGGGCAGTGCACTTCACCTTATGGGACTTCTTTCTCCCGGCGGCGTTCACAGTCATATGGAGCATCTTTATGGAATAGTTGAAATGGCAAAGAAGAACGGCCTTGATAAGGTTTATATACATGCATTCCTTGATGGACGTGACGTTCCGCCGTCATCTGCTGCTGAATATATGGAAGAGGCTGTTGCTGAGCTTAGTAAGATAGGTCTTGGTAGGATCGCTACTATCTCAGGTCGTTTCTATGCTATGGACAGAGATAATGCATGGGATCGAGTTGAAAAGGCTTATGCTGCACTTGTTTATGGTGAAGGCGTCAAGGAGTCTGATCCTGTTCAGGCAATCAAGAACTCTTATGCCAACGACGTAACTGACGAGTTTATGCTTCCTACTGTTATAGAAGGCGGCGCTCAGATCAAGGCAGATGACAGCGTTATATTCTTCAACTTCCGTCCTGACAGAGCAAGACAGATCACACGTTCATTTGTTGATCCTGAGTTCAGCGGCTTTGAAAGAAAGAATGGTTTCTTCAATGTTAAATTTGTATGCATGGCTCAGTATGATGCAACAATGCCGAATGTATCCGTTGCATATCCTCCTGAGCAGCTCACAATGACAATGGGTGAGTATCTTGCAAAGCTTGGAAAGACTCAGCTTCGTATTGCTGAGACTCAGAAATATGCTCATGTTACTTTCTTCTTCAACGGCGGTGAAGAGAAGCAGTTTGACGGCGAAGACAGGATCCTGATAAAGTCTCCTGATGTTCCAACATTCGATCTTAAGCCTGAAATGAGTGCTTATGAGGTTTGTGACGCAGTTTGTGAAGCTATCGACTCCGATAAATACGATGTTATCATTCTTAACTATGCTAACTGTGATATGGTTGGACATACCGGAATATTTGATGCAGCAGTAAAGGCTGTTGAGGCTACAGATGCATGCGTCGGACGTATGGTAGACAAGATACTTGCAAAGGGCGGCGCAGCCCTTATTACAGCCGATCATGGTAATGCTGACAAGATGATGGAGCCTGACGGAAGCCCGTTTACAGCTCATACAACAAATCCTGTACCACTTATAGCTGTTGGTGTTGAAGGAGAGCTTATGGAAGGCGGAGTTCTTGCAGATCTTGCGCCTACAATGCTTGATATTATGGGAGTACCTCAGCCTTCAGAAATGACAGGCAAGAGCCTTCTTAAAAAGTGATAATTAAAAGCGGATCTATATTGATCCGCTTTTTTGTTGCATTAGGTTTACATTTATGGTTGCAAATACTAACATTATATGTTATAATAGTTTGAGTTTTTTATTAGGAGTGCATTTATGTCATTAAGAAAAAGCATTTTATTAACAGCTTTTGTATTTTTGGCTCCTCTGTACGGCTGTGCTGATAATAAAATCAGCGAGAATACTGATATTGCGGTATCACGTGATGTATTCGCTATGGATACATATATGAATATGAAGGTATATGGCTCAGATGCGGAAGCTGCCCTTGATGAAGCGGAAAAACGTATTTACGACCTTGAGAATGAGCTTTCTGCAACTTCAGAAACAAGTGATATATGGGCTATAAATAATGCAGACGGCAAAGATGTTGCTGTTTGTGCCGATACATCAGTTCTTATAAAAAAAGCGGTGGAAATGGGTGATATTACGCATGGTGCCCTTGACATCACAGTTTTCCCAATCTTAAAGGAATGGGGATTTACAACAGGGGAATATCATATCCCTGATGAAACGAGGCTTGAAGCATTACTGAGTAAGGTCGATTACAGAAGCATTAATATTGACGGGAACAATGTTTCTATCCCTGAAGATGCTAAAATTGATCTCGGAGCACTTGCCAAAGGCTATACAGGAGACGAAATAGTTGATATATTTCGGGAGCATGGTATAGGATCGGCGATTATAAGCCTTGGCGGAAATGTACAGGCAATCGGCAGTAAGCCCGATGGTTCGGGATGGAAGGTAGCTGTGCGTGATCCGTATTATCCCGAGAAAGATATGTGTGTCGTTGAGATAAAAGACAGAGCAGTAATAACTTCGGGAAACTATGAACGCTTTTTTATTGGCGATAACGGAAACAAATACTGGCATATCATTGATCCCGATGACGGAAGACCGGCAGATAACGGTTTTGTCTCTGTAACTGTCATAGGCAGTAACGGACTCATCTGTGACTGTCTTTCGACTGCTCTTTTTGTTGCGGGAAGGGACAAGTATGATGCAATAACTTCTGAATTCAATGGGTATGACTATATTTTCGTTACAGATGATGAAAAGATCATTTATACGGAAGGACTTGCCGATACGTTTCAGAATATAAGCTCCATGACTGCTGAGGTGATCACTGATGACTAAAGGTGTAAAACTTCTTATTATCGCTGTCGGAGTAATATTTTGCGCATCATTGACTGCTGTGATTCTGAGCTTAAAGAAAAGCGATAAGACATATGTTGAGGTAGTTCAGAACAATAAGGTCATATATTCATTTGACCTTTCAAATGAAGAAAACAGGTCTATCCGTATTGAAACAGAAGACGGCGGATGGAATGAGATAATGATAGAAAATGGCAAAATATCTATAAT
>SFMO01000185.1 GCA_004554385.1 Ruminococcus flavefaciens | reverse complement strand
CTTTGAGTAACTTACCGCTTTCCGTTCGTGCTATGTTCCCGTGTCAGCTTTCGCCTTTCGGTTAGAACGGCTGTGTCCTGCGCTGTTTTGCAGGGTAGTTCCTTTCTATTCTACTTTTCTTTATGCCCTTTCCGGGCGCACTGAGTGTATATGGTCTTCGTCGGTGTGAGTTGCCACTACAACTTCGTGACATTTGAACGCTCTATCCGCAAACTCAACTGCTATCTTGTGAGCAAGCTCGGGAGCAATGTTGTAGCCGCTGGGATGAGACTGGACGAAGTGATAGTACTTCACACCGTCAGTCTTTTTGTACATCTCACGGGTATTTTTGAACTCCTGATAAGCTGTGGGCAGCGAACAGTTGAGAGCCGTCACATATTTCTTGCCGTCGGTCTTGTCATCGCGGCTGATGTATTCAAGACTTTTCTTTCCGCCGCCACCGCCTTTCGTGCTTATCGCTGTGACCGTCGCCACTACTTCACCTCCCGAAGCAGCTGACCTATCAGCTCCGTGACCTTCCTGTGCTCGTCGAGGAGCGGCTGGAAATTCACGACGGTCAGCCTGTCCATATTCGCAAGTGTAGCTATCTGGTTCAGGTTTCGCCCGATAGCTTTCTGCTGCCTGACTATCTCGTCGATGCCGTTGGCGACAACGATTTTCTTTCCGAGAGCGCACCGCATTACGAAGTCATTCAGCTTCAGTCCATGCCTCTCAGCGAGCTCATGGATACGCCTGCTTTCTTTCTCTGTACAGCGTATCGCTATGGTAGTGTTTCGTTTTCTCATGTCTCTACCTCCTTTTTCTTATGCCAATTAAAGTGGGTTCGGGCTTCTGCCCGACAAGCAAGGCGGCAGGCGGAATGCCAGCTGCTATGCTTGCCGGCTTTTCTGAGCCGATTTTTCCCTGGTACCGCCACTTTTCCCTTTGCCGATAGTATCTGTGCAGTATCGCCACACTCGCTCCACGTTGCGCGACAATCGCTTTCACCGCCGCAGGTGGGATAACTATCCGATTTCTGTTTCGGCGGCATAAATGGGCGTTTTTGTGCGCGTTTTTACTGTCATCCGAGAGCGGTATACCGTCACCCTGAACCACAAATACCGTCACCCTCAGTTTTACCGTCACCCGCCTCAAACAAAGGCAAATAGACGTTTTCTGAACTTCGGGTGCCGGTATGGTCAGTAATTTCTACCCACAGCATGTTTCCGTTTTTACTGTCACCCGATTCATCATAAACGAGTTCAAGTATTCGTGAGCCGTGACTTCTGCGCATACTGAATTGCACTCCGTACAATTTTAATTCTTCGGTGTGCTGAACAAGATTGCGAGTCATCCAGTTGGGAGCATACTCACGACCGAATCGTTTGTACATCAGCTTGCAGAGTTCAGTAGCAGAACCTGTGAAACGTTTTTCATCGACCATGAGATCATGTATGGCGAAAGAGAAAAGGTCGGGCTTATGCTCCGGCACAACATCAACCACGTTCCACCTGTAATTTGCAAACTCCAAGTTCAATTCAAGGTGTTCAATGTCACGACCTGCGCAGTGCAATTTTGCTTTACCGCTGCCGCGCCGCTCTTCGATCATAACCATGATACCATCAACGCTTCCGATGATACCTGTTGAACCTGACACCATATTGAATGGATCACTGTCATAACACTTGCGTGTATGATGTACGACAAGTATTGCGACTTTCAGCTTGTCCGCAAGTGATTTAAGTACTGAGAGCTCTTTGTAATCTGAACCGTAATTGACATCAGTGTTGCACCTGACCTTCTGCAACGTATCGATGACTATGACTTTCAAATCAGGAAGCTCCTGTTTACTTTTTTCAAGTTTTTCTTCCAGACCGTTGCCTATTGACTGCGCTTCAATTGCGAAGTTCAAGTTCTCATAGGGTTCGTCTGTGAGTTCGTATATCCTGTTCTGCAAACGAAGGAGGTTGTCCTCAAGACTCAGATACAATACCTGACCAATATTAGTATCGTGCTTGAGGAACTGCTCACCGTTAGCGACTGACATACACAAGTCCAGCGCTAACCACGACTTGCCTATCTTCGGTGCGCCTACAAGGATATACAGACCGGGATACATCATTTTGTAGATGATGTACTCCTGCTTTTCCAGCGGAGTTATCATTATGTACTCGCTGTTGTAAATTGTTAATTCGTTTCCTATAAAATCATCTCCTTCTTTTTTATCGGAACACAGCCGACAGCTTTTTTGTAACGAGCAACTGCT
>SFMO01000184.1 GCA_004554385.1 Ruminococcus flavefaciens | reverse complement strand
TTTTTACCTATGAACGAACTGAATATTTCTGCGGTCGAAGGGGCCGCAATGGAGACAGCAGCCACTACCTCCGCACCGAAGCACAAGTGGCTCTCTAAGCTCACCCGTGGTGCAAAGAAGGCAACCATGTTCTGCACAATCGCAGGCGTTATGGCATCTGCCTGTGCAACTCAGGCATTCGCAGCAGGCACGGGTGCTGTTGATACTTCTTCTTTCATTTCTACTGCTTGTACCGTACTCAAGAGCGTTATCTGCCTGATCGGTGCAGGTGTTGGTGTATGGGGCGTTGTAAACCTCCTCGAAGGTTACGGTAATGATAACCCCGGTGCGAAAGTGCAGTAGTGATATAGAAGTTTTTTCTCTCTTAGTTCAGGTCGCATAAAATAGGCATTATGCGACCTTTTTTCAGCAATTACGAAGTATTTGCAATTTACCTGTTTCTATGGATATGGTAGTCACCGCCACATCAAAGCGAAAGTGTATCTCAATATCCTGCACACGCTTTCCACTGGACTTGTCGGGTTCGTGGACGATGATCTTATCAATCAATTCGTGCATGATCTCAGGCGTGAGCGTTTCGATATGCTCATACTTGTGTACGACTTTCAGAAAAGCCGTCACATCGGAGGACTTCTGTTCAGCCGTTTCGACAAAGGCAGTAAGCTCCGCAACTGTTGCTTTGAGCTGTTTCTGTTCGTCCTCATATCCTGCGGACATCATCGTGAAACGCTCATCCGACAGCCTGCCGAGGACATTATCCTCATAGAGCCTTGTAAAGAGCTTGTCCAGTTCAGCGATACGCTTTTCAGCTTGTTTCAGTGTTTTCTTTGCTTTTGTAAGCTCTGAGGATTTACGCTGTACGGAACTGCTCATGACACGCTTGACAAACTCCTCCTCATTGCCTCTGACCATTGTCAGGAGCTTGTTCAGCTCACCGAGGACAATTTCGTTGAGAACACAGGTGCGGATATAGTGGACAGTGCATTTGTCCTGTTCTTTAGCGTATGTAGAACAACGCATATGCTCCTGTTCGGGACGCTCATTCTTACGGCGGCTCAGGTACATCTTCTCTCCGCAGTCGGCACAGTACACCATTCCTGCGAACGGATTTACTACCTCAGAGCGTTGCGGTCTGCGCTTGTGCTTGCGGAGTTCCTGCACTAAGTCAAAGGTCTGCTGCGTGATAATAGGCTCTTGTGTGTTCATAAAAATCTGCCACTCATCCTGCGGATTGTAGACGATCTTATGCACTTTGTAGGACTTCATCTTTGTGCGAAAGTTGACAGTATGACCGCAGTATTCATAGCGTTCAAGAATATGGGCAATTGTCTGCGCACCCCAACGGTATGTTTTAGCATTGTGTCTGCCGTTGTCACGACCTTGCAACAATGCGTAGGCAGTCGGCGTAGGGATACCCTGTTCGGTCAAGATACGGGCTATCTGCACCGGACCATAGCCGTCAATGCAGAGCTTGAATATCTTGCGTACCACCTCAGCAGCAGGCTCGTCAATTACCCACAGGTTTTTATCCGTTTCGGACTTCTTGTAGCCGTACACGGGCGGACACAGGTGCTTGCCCGACTGTCCCTTTGCCCTGAACACAGCACGAATTTTCTTTGAGCAGTCACGGGCGTACCAGTCATTGAAGATATTTTTGAAAGCAAGCAGTTCATTCTCGGACTTCGCCGTGTCAACATTATCGTTGACGGCGATATATCGCACATCATAGTCGGGGAACACCATTTCGATCAGCTCACCTGTTTTCAGATAGTCACGACCGAGCCTTGAAAGGTCTTTGGTAATAACCGTTGCGACCTTGCCGTCCTCAATGTCCGACATCATCGCTTTGAAGCCATCACGATCCCAAGTCGTTCCGCTCACTCCATCATCGACATAAAAAGTCGGATTTGGAAAGCCGTTGTCCTCAGCGAATTTCTGCAAAATTGCTTTCTGGTTGGTAATACTGTTGCTCTCGCCGTCCAACATATCGTCCTGCGAAAGACGGCAGTATAAAGCTGTTATCTTGTCTGTCATATTAACCTCACTTTCCGACAGGATACAGCAAGCTATTATCATTATAGCGCACCATATTTCTTTTTTCAATGCGCCGATATTCCAAAATCAAACAGCCTGCTGTACGGGTTCTTGGCTGGTTTCACCGAGCATTTTCTCACAGTCAGCCGTGATGAGCCTTGCAAGTATGTCGCTCAGGCTTTGCCGAAAAGCTGGGTTAAAGACGGTTTTCACTCTGTAAATCGTATGCCCGATATGGTACTCGGACACAGTTTCCGATACCGCAACGGCGGCAGTTGTTGTTTCATTCATAGCGAATTTATCTCCTTAGCTTCTCTATATCTACGCTTATAGGTCTGAGGGCATCGCTTTTTTTCTCTTACCCTCATGGTTGTTGGTTGTGATTATAGCCGTGAGGAACGGCAGAGCCGTCCCTCTCACAGCTATCGTTTTGTTGTCGGTTATATTAAACCGCATACGGATTTTCGTTTTCAAAGAAGGAAGTCTGTCCGTCAGCAACATCACTGTCCGAGCTGTTGCCCGACTTGCTGTCTGCACCGTCAGAGCTATCGACCAGCCCCTCAATGTCAGCGTAGGACATTCCGCTGTCGGTCAACTTGCCGATGAGCGTATGCTCCGCAGTCACAGCATTGAGAAGTGCCTGCCCCTCAGCACCGCCGTAAAGCTGTGAGAGCTTATCGTAGGTGTAGAGTTTGCTGTCCGTAATAATCTTACGGCGGCGCTCATAGGCAGCCTGAATAGAACTGTTCAGCTTGTTGAGCTTTGCCTGATTTTCAGACAGCACTCCGTCCATGACGGTATCAGCAGAG
>SFMO01000183.1 GCA_004554385.1 Ruminococcus flavefaciens | reverse complement strand
GAAACTCGATGGAATGTCACCTGTTGAATACCGTCTTGCCAAAGCTGCATAAAGCAACAAAGCGACCAAGCTTTGTCGCTTTGTCGCTTTGCATAAATTTTCTTTTAAATCTTTGTCTAACTTTTTGGGGTCAGTTCAGCTAAAGCTTTCGGGCTTTTATCTTAACTATCAAAGAAGTGTTATACCGTTCTCAGCGCACTTCTCTATCATCTCGTCAGACCAGATAGAGGACTGTACCTCGCCGATATGAGCCTTCTCAAGAAGGAACATACAGAGTCTTGACTGACCGATGCCGCCGCCTATAGTCAGCGGAAGTGTGCCGTCTGCTATCATCTGGTGATACTTGTACTGCATTCTGTCCTCAGCGCCGCACTCTGCAAGCTGCTTTTTAAGTGAGACCTCATCAACACGGATACCCATTGAGGATATTTCCAGAGAATCGTTAAGCACCTCGTCCCAGAAGAGAATATCGCCGTTGAGCGACCAGTCATCGTAATCGGGAGCTCTGCCGTCGTGCTTCTGACCGCTTGCGAGCTTTCCGCCGATACCCATAAGGAATACCGTACCGTGCTCCTTTGTGATAAGGCGCTCACGCTCATGGCCTGTCTTATCAGGATACATATCCTCAAGCTCCTGAGTTGTGATGAAGTAAGGCTCGTCGCATACCTTAGCAGCAAGCTGAGGATAGCGGAGGCTTACCTTTCTCTTTGTGAAGGCGATAGCCTTTACTACGGACTTTACAGTATCCTTGAGGAACTGGATATTTCTCTGTTCACGGGTGATGACCTTTTCCCAGTCCCACTGGTCAACAAAGATCGAATGTGTATTGTCTGTATCATCATCGCGGCGGATAGCGTTCATATCGGTATAGATACCCTCGCCTGCGTTATAGCCGTAGCGGTAGAGCGCCATACGCTTCCATTTTGCCAGCGACTGAACTACTTCTGCATCTGCGGAGATCTCCTTGATATCAAATTCTACCTTGCGCTCAACACCGTTAAGGTCATCGTTGATACCGCTTCCCTTTTTAACGATGAGGGGAGCAGATACTCTGTCCAGAGTAAGTGCAAAGGATAAAGCCTGCTGAAAGATGTCCTTGATGTACTTGATAGCATGCTGAGTTTCTCTCAGTGTGAGTGAGGACTTATAGCCCTCGGGGATATACAGCGATCTTGACATAATAATCACTTTCCTTTACTTGATATTTTAACGGCAATCGGCGCCATTGACGAATGCCGTGCTGTACGTTTCTGACATTATCATTACATTTGATCATCTGATAGAGCCGACTGTTCTTGGGAACAGTATTACGTCGCGGATATTAGCCATACCCGTTGTGTACATGATAAGTCTCTCAAATCCGAGACCGAAGCCGCCGTGAGGCACTGAACCGAACTTGCGGAGGTCGAGATAGTCGCTGTAGAGGTCGAGGTTCATCTTTCTCTCATTCATAGCAGCGATGAGCTTCTCATAATCTGCTTCTCTTTCACTTCCGCCGATTATCTCACCGACACCCGGTACAAGAAGGTCAACAGCAGCAACTGTCTTTCCGTCGGGATTCTGCTTCATGTAGAAGGACTTTATCTCCTTTGGATAATCCGTTACGAAAACAGCCTTCTTGAACACCTTCTCAGAGAGGTATCTCTCGTGTTCTGTCTGGAGGTCGCAGCCCCACTCTACAGGGTAAACGAAGTTCTCGCCTGATTTCTTGAGAAGGTCGATAGCCTCTGTATATGTTACTCTTGCAAAGTCGTGGGAGATAAGCTCCTCAAGACGAGCGATAAGTCCCTTTTCAAAGTGAGCATCAAAGAATTTCATATCATCCGGACAGGTATCAAGAAGCTTGCGGATAACATATTTCAGCATATTCTCAGCTATCTCGATAACGTCATCAAGCTCTGCGAATGCCACCTCAGGCTCAACGTGCCAGAACTCGGCAAGGTGCTTCGGGGTATTTGAATTCTCGGCTCTGAATGAAGGACCGAAGGTATATATCTTGCCCATAGCCATTGCAGCCATTTCGCCTTCGAGCTGTCCTGAAACGGAAAGTCCTGCTCTCTTGCCGAAGAAGTCGTTGGAGTAATACTCTTCCTCATTCTTATAGTCCTTGCTGTATCCGATAGTTGTTACCTGGAACATCTCGCCTGCGCCCTCACAGTCACTGCCTGTGATAAGGGGAGTATTTACGTAAACGTAGTTGTTTTTCTGGAAGTACTCATGGATAGCAGCAGCAAGTACTGAACGTACACGCCATACTGCATTGAATGTATTTGTTCTGCCTCTGAGGTGGGGGATTGTACGGAGGAATTCAAGTGTGTGTCCCTTCTTCTGGAGAGGGTAATCTGTTGGAGCGTCACCGAGAACAGTGATACCGTCAGGAACAGCATTTATCTCGACTGTGTCGTTTCTTCCCTCAACAGCAGTACCTGTTACCTTTACGGACATACCAACTCTTGGCTCCTTGTACTCGCTTTCGCCCTTGTCAACTACGACCTGTACGTTTTTGAGTGATGTACCGTCGTTTACCTCAACGAAAGCCACGCTCTTGGAATTTCGTGATGTACGTACCCAGCCGCATACAGTTACCTGCTTGCCTACATAATCCTTAGTGGAGATTATCTCCTTGACATCGATGTGCTTCATAATAAATATTTCCTTTCATTATATAATGTGCACAGGACGAGCAGGAATACAAAAAGCCCCGTCCTGAAACTACAGGACGGGGCATAATACCCGTGGTGCCACCTGAATTACCGCAAAAGCGATCACTTTTGAGCCGCTGTAACGTGCGGAATACGTCTCCCCTACTCGGAATACTGTCTCAGATAAGTCAGACTTCACATGAACGCCGCTCACATAAATATGAATACCCTCACGGAACACCGCCTTTCGGCAAGCCCGACTAAATCCGACACCCTTTGGGTTTGATGCTCGGGAGTGTTATTCACACAGACTCTGATATGCGGCTCTCACCTTGCCCGCACTCTCTGGGAACGAAATCCTGCGCTACTTCTCTCCGTCATAGCATTTATTTGATGTTTGTATTATAGCACTTTCAAAAATAATTGTCAAGTGTATCCCGGCAAAAAAATGCTTTTTTTCACATTCCTGTCAAATCAGCCGACCTAAAATACACATTCAGGTGCTTGAATACACAAATCTTTCTGATTTTTTTCACTTTTCATTACGACAATTTACAAAAAAAGGGTGTATATTATAACCATAGAAACAAACCACACTCAAAACAATAACGAAAGGGTGCGTAAATATGATGAAAAACACATGGAAAAGAACTTTAGCAGGTCTGTCTGTTCTTACAATGGTACTGAGCGCTTTCACAAGCTGTTCAGACAACAGCACAAGCAGTACTTCAAAGAGCAGCAAAGTCTCCTCATCGGCAGTGACCGAAGAGAGTACAGAAAACACCGAGTCCACTACAGCTTCAAAGAAAAAGAGCAGCTCAGCTCTCGAAGCTGAGAGTACTTCACATAAAACAAATGCTTCAGGCGTTATAGATACGACAGATATGTTCTCCGACAGAGACATGTCTCAGTCCGCAGACACATCTGAGGCAAAGGAGCTCTCTGTATCCGACGGCAAGACAATCGAGATCACAGAAGCAGGCGTTTACACCGTAAGCGGAAGCGCAAAGAACTGCACTATAAAGATAGACGCCGACAAGGAGGCAAAGGTACAGCTCGTACTTGACGGCGTAACCGTTGAAAACGAGAATTTCCCCGTTATTTATGCAGTATCGGCAGACAAGGTATTTGTGACCTCAACAGGAGCCGAAAACAAGCTTTCTGTCACCGAAAGCTTCACCGCTGACGGTGATACAAACACCGACGCAGTCATCTTCTCAAAGGACGACCTCGTACTTAACGGCACAGGCTCTGTTACAGTTTATTCACCTTACGGAAACGGCATCTCATGTAAGGACGATCTCAAGATAACAGGCGGCACATATGATATTACCTCCGCAAAGGACGCCTTTGAAGCCAACGACTCCATAGCGATATGCGGCGGAGATTTTATCATAAAGACTCAGAAGGACGGCTTCCATTGTGAAAACGACGAAGACAATACTCTCGGCAGCATCTACATCTCCGGCGGAACCTTCGATATCACCGCAGGCAGCGACGGTATACAGGGTACAACATATGTCCAGATAGACGGCGGCACCTACAGCATCGAAGCTTCCGAGGGAATCGAAGCAACATACGTTCAGATTAACGGCGGTGAGATCACTATAAACGCCTCTGATGACGGTATCAACGCAACAAGCAAAAGTACTGCCTGTGATATTGTTGTTGAATTCAACGGCGGATACACCACTATCACCATGGGACAGGGCGACACCGACGGCGTTGACACCAACGGCAGTATCTATGTAAACGGAGGCACCATTGATATAACAGCTCAGATGTCATCATTTGACTATGATGCAGCAGCAGAGTTCAACGGCGGCACTATCATTGTAAACGGCGAAGAGGTATCTGAGATACCGCAGTCAATGATGGGCGGTCACGGAGGCATGGGCGGCTTCGGCGGACAAGGCGGCTTCGGCGGCGGTATGGGCACACCTCCCGACGGTGAGTTCAGCGGCGGCATGGGCACACCTCCCGATGGTGAGTTCGGCGGCGGACGCGGAAATCACGGCAGAATGAACAAGACCTCAGAACAGAGCGGTATCTGATTATAAATATGTTCTCAATAACCGTCTTACGGCGGTTATTTCCCCGAACTCAGTTCGGGACGCGCAAATTCCTTATAATTCAAGGGAACTGCGCAGACAATAATAAAAGCTTCATTTTTCAACCTCCCAATATATAGTAAAAACCGAGAACAAAGTTCTCGGTTTTTTCATTGTATTCAGATAAACAGAGTGCTGAATCCGTGCTCCTTGGCATATCGTTCAGCCTTTTTGCGGTTGATCTGTTTAAGTATCCTTATGGTCTGCTTGTGACCCTTTCTGATACTGTCAAGAGGGATATTCTCGTCCTCGAACTCGACTATCTGTATATTGCAAAGGCTCTCACAGCCGCAGAAAGCGTCCTCCTTGATGTCCTTTGTGTACATACTGATCTTCAGATCCATAAGGTTCTGACAGCCGTAAAACGCCCAGTTGCCGATACTCTTTATGGTAGTCGGTATAACGATGGACTCCAGTGATCTGCACCATGAGAAGGCGCTCTCGCCGATAACATTTACCGAATTCGAGATGATGACCTTTTTAAGGCTGTAGCACTCAGAGAAAGCGGCACTGCCGATCTCTTCAACAGAGCCGGATATTACGATTCTTCTAAGTCTCTTGCATGAGAAGAACATGAGATCACTTATCCTCTGGAGATATGCAGGCAGTACAACATTTTCGAGACTGTTGCATCTTCCGAAAGCACCCTTGCCTATCTTCTTGACAGACTCAGGTAAATTCAGCTCCTTCAGCTTAAGGCATTTAAGGAAAGCATTTTCGCCGATAGACTCAAGATTTCTGGAGAACACGACCTCCTCAAGATTGAAGCAGTGACAGAATGCGAATTTATCCACAATGCGGATACTGTCTGACATAACTATCTTCTTTACGGTCTCATTGCCGCGGAATGCATACTTTCCGACTACCTTTACCTTTTCGGGGATAACGATGGACTCAGTAGTACCTACGTATTTTACCAGAGTGCCGTTTTTGTCGATAGCCATATTGTTTACATCGTCAATTTCGATATTCTCATCGTTTATGAGGTCGCCGTACTTCTCGTATTCATCAGGCTTTTCTTCCTTCTTGGGATCCTCCGACTTCTTCTCCTCAGGCTTTACTTCCTTCTTCGAAGCCTCAGCCTTCTTTTCCTCAGACTTTTCTTCCTTCTTCGGAGCCTCAGCCTTCTTCTCCTCAGGCTTTTCTTCCTTCTTCGGAGCCTCCGACTTCCTCTCCTCAGGCTTTTCATCCTTCTTGGGAGCCTCCAACTTCTTCTCCTCAGGCTTTTCTTCCTTCTTCGGATCCTCAGCCTTCTTCTCCTCAGGCTTTTCTTCCTTCTTCGGAGCCTCAGCCTTCTTCTCCTCGGACTTTTCATCCTTCTTGGAAGTGTTACCCTTCTTATCATTGAACTTATCAAGTTTCACAGGCGCGGGAGAAGTATCTATACGCTTTTTGTCATGGAGAATATCAGGCATTTTATCTGCCTTGAACTTCTCCTTTTCCTTTTCGGGAATTGAGTCCATTATCTTCTGAGCAAGCTCGTCACCGTCATCGGTGCGTACAGCCTTGCTGTGCTTTTTATCGCTCAAAGAGTCTTTTTTGGACTCGGATTTAGTCTCTGCAGGCTTCTGCTCCGCCTTAGGCGCAGGCTTGGTCTCCGCAGGCTTCTGCTCCGCCTTAGGCGCAGGCTTGGTCTCCACAGGCTTCTGCTCTGCCTTAGGCGCAGGCTTGGCCTCCGCAGGCTTCTGCTCCGCCTTAGGTGCAGGCTTTGTCTCCGCAGGCTTCTGCTCTGCCTTAGGGGAAGGCTTGGTCTCCGCAGGCTTTTCCTCTATCTTAGGGGAAGGCTTGGATTCGACTTCTGCCGCCTGACGAGCCTTGACCGCTCTTACTCTGACAACCTTTGCCCTTTTCGGAACCTTTCCACCCTCGGAAACACCGTTTTTTTCAGCGCATACAGGGCAGCTGTCATATTTATCAGCATCATAAACATGCTTCTCAGGACACTTTGTCATTTTCATTTTGCTATCACTCCATAGGTCGTTCTATGCTTTGTTTTTTTGGTAAAAATGAATTCAACAATATAATTAATGTCTGCTCACCAACGAAAATGAGCCTGACACAAAAAATGTGATGCACAGATCCATTTTTATACAAAGAATTTGCACTCCCCGAACTCTGTTCAGGGCAATAACCGCCTTACAGCGTTTAATTAAGACAATTTTATTATAGCATTTCAGCTTTCAAAAATCAACAAACACCATCGCCGACCTCGAAAATTTGTAGATTATAACAATACAAATTCTGAAAAAAGTCTGTAAAAGCAGATTTTCCGCTTACCAAAATGGATCAATTTGGATAAAATGCACAAAGTAATAATATTGCCAAAGCTGCAGCCTGTGACGCAGCTGCGGCATATTTCAAACTATGATCCTGGCGGTACTGCCGCCGTTTTTATCCTTGCTGACAACTATCTGCCTGTCGATCCTTTGTTTCAGGGACTGAACATGAGAGATAATGCCCACAAGTCTGCTGCCCTCTGAAAGCCCTGCAAGAGCGCGCACAGCCTGTTCTATGGAATTTTCGTCCAGAGAGCCGAAGCCCTCGTCCACGAACATTGTATCCAGCTGTATACCGCCTGCCGAGCACTGTATCTCGTCGGAAAGCCCCAGCGCAAGAGACAGTGAGGCTTTGAAGGATTCGCCGCCGGACAGTGTCTTTACGCTTCTGACCGAGCCATTGTAATGGTCTGTCACATCGAGGTCAAGTCCGACCTGCGCTCGTTTATCTGCAAATTCCTCGCGTCTTTTCAAGGTATACTGACCGTCTGACATGACCTTCAGCCTTAGATTGGCGCGGTGGATTATCCTGTCGAAATACGCAGTCTGGATATAGGTCTCAAGCATGAGCTTGCTCTGGTCAGAGAGCTTTCCGTTGGCAGTATCGGACAGATTTTTCACCCATATATAGCGTTTTTCCAGCTCCGAAAGCTCCGCTGAGCCGTCGGTAATATTGGAAAGAGCGGTACTGTTTATGGTCAGTCTTGTATGAAGCTGACGCAGCTTTGCTCCAAGAGCCGCTTTTTCAGCAGTAAGCCGTGCCTTCTCAGCGTTTTCCGCCTCAGCATCAAGGTCTCCGTATCCTGCAAGCTGCTCTGTAAGCTGCTTGAGTCTGCCTGCGATACCCGAGCACAGCTTCTCCCCGTCATTCAGATCTCTTTCGGCAGCCTCAAAAGCCGCCTTGATGTCTCCGCATTTCTTACGCAAAGAAGCTCCGTATATCTCAGCATTTTCTCCATTCTCAAAGCGAAGCCTGCCGCGAAGCTCTGCAAGCTGACGTCCAAGCTCAGCAAGCCGTGCGTCCGATGATGCTTTAGCCGCTGTCAGCTCCGTGATGCTGCAGCCCAGCTGACTTATGTTCTGCTCAGCCTGTGGGATCTCTTTTTCCAGCTGAGCCTTCCGTGCGATCTTTTGAGCTTCTGCGGCTTCTCTTGCGGAAATATCCGCCGACATCTCGTTAAGAACAGCTCTTTCGGCAGAGATCATCTCAGAAACCTTGTCAAAAGGCACACCTTCCATAACTTCCGATGCCTGTTTTTCAGCTTCTTCCAAAAGCTGCTTCACTTTGCCGTCAATAGTGTCTCTGTTGCTGCGAAGTTCAGTCATCTTCCTGTCAGTATCTGCAACAGCCGTCATAACTCCTGCTTCCTTAGCCTCTCTTGCCTCTATCTCATGGCCGAGTCTGTCGTGCTCACTTATCAGCTTTTCAGTCTCAGCCAGTCTTTTCTCAAGTTCGTTGAGCTGCTCCGTACATTTCCTTAGCTCAGCCTCACAGCAGTCGGCAGCTTTGGTTATCTCGCAGCCAAGAATCTCCACCAGCTCATCATTCAGAGTCTTCTTAAGCTCCTCGAATCTGACTTTTGCCCCCGAAGCCTCGATACTGCGTTTTTCTGCGGTATCACGTGCAGCTTCAAGCTGTTTCTTCAGCTTTTCCAGTTCTGTTTCCGCAGGAGCTTCGGCACATTTTTTCGCAGGCACAGGATGATGACATGAACCACACACGGGACAGGGCTGACCGTCTCTGAGCTGCTCCGCAAGAACACCTGCACGATCATCGAGAAACGCTCTGTATCCGCTCTCATATTTTTCGGCAAGCAGGCACACATTTTCCGCTGCTTCTCTGTAAAGATCCGCAGTCTCCTCATACGAACTTCCGCGCTGTTCGAACTCGCCAATATCCGCCGAGAGCTTTTTCAGCTGAGCACCTCTGCTCTTTAAGCTCTCCCCACTGCGAAGGAGCTTTTCCTTTTCCGCTCTGAAGCCCTCAAGCTCCAGTCGGCGCTGCTTCATTCCCTTTATTTCCTCAGCAAGAGCTTCACACTGCTTTACGAGCCTGTCGTGCTCAGTCTGCTGTGTCTTTAAGTCTGCCGAAGCTTTTTTCAACGAACTGCTGCTGATTTCATATTCATTCAGAAGCTGTTCCAGCTTGTCCAGCTCGGAGGAGCGATGGTTCAGCTTTTCGCGCTCTGCTTCCAGCTTCGCCTTGTTCTCGCCTGTGCCGCCGAGAGCTGAAAGCTCTGCTTTCAGCACATCCAGCCGCTTCTCCGAAGCGGCTTTCTCGGCGGCAGCGCCCTCGAGCTTTGCAGCTGCTTCTGCCAGTGACTTTTTCACATCCGCAAGGAGCCTCTCATGCTCAGCCGCACGTTCATACTCGGGCTTCTCAGCCTCTAAAGCCGCCAGCTCTGCCATGAACTCCTCTGCCTTTGGCTGACGGGCTTTTTCCTCCTCAAACTTCTCAGCAAGCAGCTTCTGACGCTGCTGAGCTTCATTCAGCTCCTGTGAAGCACGGTCACGCTCTGCTGATATCCGAGCTTTTTCCTCAGCTCTTGTGATACGTGCGCTCACAGCAGCGAGCTTTTTTTCCAGCTCCTCATTTTCACGTTCATACACCTCTGTCTGAGCCTTATCACGCCTGATGAGCTTATCCATCAGCTCCGTAATGTACTCAAGGGGCGGCATTTCCTCCCGAAGCCTTTCAATATCCTGTGCAAACTCGTCATCTTCACCGCATACTATACCGTCAATATACTGCTTCAGCCCCTCGCGCCGCCTGTCGCAATCATTTTTAAGTGTACTGCATTCACTTTTCAGTGCCTCCTGAAGTGTCTGATAATTCTTTGTCCTGAAAATGTGGCGTAGTATCTCACGGCGCTGACTTGTATCCTCGGTTATGAGCTTCATAAAGTCGCCCTGTGCGATCATTGCTATCTGCTTGAACTGCTTTTCGGTAAGTCCGATGACCTCTCCGACCGCTGCGTCAACATCTCTTTTGCCCGAAACAGCTCTGCCATCGGGATATATAAAAACAGCATTTGCCGGCTGCTGAGCCTGTCCGCCGCCGCGCTTTGCGGCTCTGGTATATGAGGGATTGCGGTTTATGGTATAGCGCTTGCCTGCATATTCAAAGACAAGCTCAACATATGTCGGAGTATCCAGCGACGCATACTTTGAACGAAGCATACTGTCGTCATCTCGGTTAGTACCGCTTGCACTGCCGTATAGCGCATAGGTTATGGCGTCAAAAATGGTGGTCTTGCCTGCTCCCGTATCTCCCGTGATAAGGTAAAGGCCGCTGTTTCCGAGAGTGTCAAGGTCAAGGACAGTTTTGTCCGCATATGGTCCGAAGCCGGATATTTCAAGTTTTATCGGTCTCATTCTTCACACTCCCATATCTTCTCGATCAGCGACTGTACCAGATCACGCTGCTGCGGTGACATATCTCCGCCGTTGCTGAATTTGTAAAATTCCTCAAAAAGCTCAATAGGCAGCCTGTTATCTGCCTCGGCATTCTCAATGCTCCCGTGAGAGCTTCTTGTGCGGCGGTTGTCATATTCAAGGCTCATTATATTCGGGTACACACCTCTGAGGCGTCCCATAGCCTCAGGAATGTCCTCCTCATCCGTAAGGACTGCATGGATATAATCCGAGGTATTTCCTTCCGAGCTGCACTCCCTTGAGCATATGTATTCAAAGCTTCCCTTCAATACACGCATATCACGCATAGGCTCAACGGGCACGGTTCTGACAGTCATATCGCCCTTTTCGCGGAATTCCACCACAGTCACGGACTTCTCCTGCCTTGCCTCTGAAAATGAGTACTTCAGCGGAGTGCCGCTGTAACGTATCCTCTCACTGCCCACATTCTGCGGACTGTGGATATGTCCGAGAGCAACATAATCGAATCCGTCAAAGGCAGAGCTGTCAATATTGTCGCTTCCGCCTACTGAGATCTCCTCGGATTCGCTTTTCTGAGCTCCTGTAACAAACTGATGTGTTATGATTATATTCCGCCTTGTGAAATCCACATTCATTGCGTCAACAGCAGTATTCACAGCATCTGTGTAGCTTTCGATCTCTGAATCAGGGAAGAATCTCCTGACGCTGACAGGCTTTATGAAAGGCAGCATATAGACCCCGAAGCTGCCGAACTCGTCGCTGAGAACCGTCGGTACAATTTTCCCATCGTATACAGGCGACATATGTATACCGCTCTTTTCCATGATATGAGCTCCGAAGGCTATACGCTCAGCAGAGTCGTGGTTACCGCTGATAACAAATATATGCTTCGTCTGCTCCGAGACCTTTGTGAGGAACTCATCAAACAGCCTTACCGCCTCTGCCGACGGCACGGGCTTATCGTAAATATCACCTGCAACAGCGACAATATCGGGCTGCTCCTCCGATATGATGCTGTATATCTCGCGCAGGATAAATTCCTGATCCTCAATAAGCGAAAAGTCATTAAGTCTCTTTCCGAGATGAAGATCCGATAAATGAATAAGCTTCATACCTTTCCCCCTTAAATCGGAATTTACATTTGTAGGGGCGGATATTATCCGCCTGTTAAGGGACGCCCTCACTTGCAGGGCCACCTAATCGGGTCCGTCCCCTCTGTCGCGTTACGACATCTCCCCACCCCGTGGGGAGTCACACTCTTCCGAAAACAATTCACTGGATTGTTTTCGGAATTCACCCTTGCGGGGCGCTTTGTAACTGTGGGGCTTTGCCCCACACCCCACAAGGGCTGTCAGCCCTTGACCTGACCAAAGGAACACAGTCCCTTTGGAATCCCG
>SFMO01000182.1 GCA_004554385.1 Ruminococcus flavefaciens | reverse complement strand
GGAAGAAAAATATGTTATAGTTGGCGGCGGTAGTGATAAAAACGCTTTAGTCGAAACTATTGAAGCACCTGAGATAACAGGAGCAGTAATAGCTTGCAGCGGAGGAGGCGATGCTGCTGTACGAGAACAGATCTACAAAGCAGCTTCGGCTGCTCTTGGGATTCCAACGGCAAAAATATATGTTGCAAAGATCAGATAAAGGAGAATTATTATGAAAAAGCCATCAATCATTATAGGAAAAAAACAGATAATCATGACCTGCCTGACGCTGATGCTTGCGGTTGCAGTGTACATAAACTATGCGACTTCGCCCAAGATAGCGCCAGACAGCAGTGCTATGTCATTTAGAAAAGATACGGATAATATAAAATACGGTGAGACAGAATTTGTCAATGCATCTGCAGAACCTGCAGCAGAGGATTATTTCGCTCAGGCACGTCTTGACAAGATGAAGGATCGTGATGAAGCAGTGCAGACTCTCCAGACAATGATAGGGGGCGGTGATGTTACAGAGGATGAAATGGTTGTGAATGCACTCGACGCGGTACAGGTCTCAAAACTCATCGAAAGTGAGGGAACTATAGAATCACTGGTCAAAGCACAGGGATTTCAGGACTGTGTGGCATATCTTGACGGAGAAAATGCTAAGATTGTAGTGAAGACAGAAGGACTTGACAAGGCACAGGCGGCTTCGATCAAGGACATAATTCTCGGAGAGACAGAAGTTCCTGCTGAAAATATACGTATTTTTGAGGTGAAATAAGATAAATGAATAATGTCTGAATATTTATGCATATTTTTAAGCTATGATGTTGCTATTTTAGAAAATATATGTTATAATACAATGGTCAGGGTGTAAGCATATCTTTAGTTAAAAAATACACCCAAATAAGTGCCGACGGAGGTCCAATATGGAAGTTGAAGAGATGAAGCCTGAGGTTTCAAGCAGACTTAAAATATCAGATGATGTTATCATCGCTATTGCCAAGCTTGCTGCTCTTGATGTAAAGGGTGTGGCAAGCCTTGGCGGCGAGATAGGAAAGATGAGCAAGCTCAGAAAAAATGGGCCTATCAAGATAAGCATGATGGGTGACGTTGCAGCTATAGATATGAAGATCGTTATCAGGAGCGGTGAAAAAGCCGTCAATGTTGCGCAGGAGGTACAGACTGTCGTCAAGGAAAATGTTCAGAATATGACAGGAGTCCCGGTTGCGAGAGTCAATGTTATTGTCAGCGGAGTAGTATTTGAATGATAAGAAGATACTGTCCGTCTGATTTGCAAAAAACAGCCTATGTGTTCAAAAATGCTTTTTCAGCACATCCATGGAATGAGAAATGGACAGAAGAGCTTGCAGAGAATCGGATATCGGAACTGATGTCAGCGCCTCAGTCAGTAGGCTATGTATTCGAGGAAAACGATAATATTTATGCGATCCTATGCGGCAGAAAGCTTACTTATCTTCATGGCACTGAATACGTGATCGATGAATTCTGCGTATCTCCGGATAAGCAGGGATACGGCATCGGATCTGCAGTTATTGAGTATGCTGCCGGTGAACTGATGAGTGAGGGAATAGTGGCTATGTCGCTTCTGACGACACGCGGCTATCCGAGCGAAGGTTTTTATATAAAAAACGGATTTGAATCAAAAGATACAATGATATTCATGTATCGTACTATAAAAAATAAAGGAGAGTTCAAATGACAAGACGCGAAATAAGAGACAGCGCATTCAAGCTGGTTTTCGAGCAGCTTCTGCGCGATGATGATATAAATGAACTTTATGAGATCGCTGAGGAAATTGATGAGATAACTGTCAATGATGAGGTAAAAAAGATAGTTGAGGGAACTCTTGATCACGCCGAGGAGCTTGACGGAATAATATCAAAGTACAGTAAATCAAGAAGCATTTCAAGAATATCAAAGCTTAATCTTGCTATTCTCCGCATTGCGATGTATGAGTCTCTTTACGATGACAATACTCCAATGAATGCAGCTATCAGTGAGGCGATCAAGCTTTCCATGATGTATACATATCAGGAGGATACCGCGTTCATAAACGGTGTTCTTGGTGCGTTCTCACGTGATACTCAGAATTCGGAGAGTGAAAATGCCTGAGTTTCTTGGAGTCGATACAAGTAACTATACTACTTCAGCTGCGGTATACGTAAGTGAAGAAAAAAGGATATATCAGGCTAAGAAGCTCCTTCCTGTCAAAAAAGGTGAACTTGGACTTCGTCAGAGCGATGCTGTTTTTCATCATACAAAGCAGCTTCCCGAAATGGTAGAGCAGCTTTTTGGCGATAATCACTTCAGTATTCCGAGTGTTGTAACAGCTTCTGCAAGACCGCGTAATATCGATGGCTCTTATATGCCTTGTTTTCTCTGCGGTGAAGGCTTTGCACGGTCATATTCTGCGATAACAGGAGCAAAGCTTTATACAACATCACATCAGGTAGGTCATATCCTTGCTGCACTTTATTCCGCCGACAGGCTTGACCTTGTGAAAGAGCGGTTTATTGCCTTTCACGTCAGCGGCGGAACTACTGACTGCCTGCTGTGCGAGCCTGATGACGAGATCGTTATGAGAATTACAGAGCTCGGTACATCTCTTGACCTAAAGGCAGGACAGGCTGTGGACCGCACAGGTGTTATGCTTGGATTGCAGTTCCCATGCGGTGCAGAGCTTGAAAAGCTTGCTATGGGTGCTGATAAGAATGTCAAGGTCAAAGCTGTACTCAAGGACGGAAACTGCTGTCTGTCAGGAGTAGAGAATAAATGCAGAAATATGCTCGAAAGCGGCGAGACTTCCGAAAACATTGCAAAGTATTGCCTCGATTTTATTGCCGAGACTATTATTGCCATGACAGACCATGCTATTGAGATATACGGCGATCTGCCACTGGTATTCGCAGGCGGAGTTATGTCTGATGTTATTATCCGCGACAGGATTGTTTCCCGATACCGTTCAGCCTGCTTTGCGCAGCCCCAGTTTTCATGTGACAATGCGGCAGGAGTAGCTATATACGGATATTTGAAAAGTACAGGAGAAAGATAATGCCTGTAATAACAGTTACACAGATAAATAAATATATCGGTTCGATACTAAAAAATGACAGGAACCTTCAGGGGATAATGGTGCGGGGAGAGATATCAAATTATCTCCGGCATTTCCGCAGCGGACATGTGTATTTTACTCTGAAGGACAGCGAAAGTGCTGTTAAAGCAGTGATGTTTGCAAGTGCTGCTTCACGTATGAAGTTCGAGCCCGAGGATGGTATGTCGGTTGTCGTTTCTGGAAGTATAGGAGTGTACGACCGTGATGGAACTTACCAGCTTTATGTAAATGATATAATCCCTGAAGGCGCAGGCAAGGCGAATGTAGCCCTTGAACAGCTGAAAAAAAAGCTGCAGAAGGAAGGAATGTTCGCTGAAGAGCATAAGCGTCCCCTACCATCTATGCCTAAAAAGATCGGCGCTGTTACCTCTCTCAGCGGAGCTGCTGTTCGGGATATTATAAATGTTCTGTCAAGGCGGTATCCTCTTGGGGAAGTCTATGCCGTAAATGCACAGGTCCAGGGCGATGGAGCTCCTGAATCCATATGTGCAGGCATTCACAGAGCAGAGTCGGCAGGCTGTGATGTTATAATAGTCGGCCGCGGAGGCGGATCAAGGGAGGACCTTAGTGCATTCAATGCAGAGAAAGTGGCCTATGCCATATACAACTGCAAAGTGCCCGTAATATCCGCAGTCGGACATGAGACTGATTTTACAATTGCTGATCTTACAGCTGACCTTCGTGCTCCTACGCCATCTGCGGCGGCAGAGCTTGCAGCTCCTGATGTTGCTCTGTTATATGAGAAAATTTCACTTCTGGAACGCAGAGCAGAACGCTCGGCACTTGCTGTTCTGGACAAGTCGTCCGACAGATTTATTGCGATGAATGCAAGACTAACAGCTCAGTATCCCGAGAGCAGAATGAAGCTTTCGGCAGAAAGAATAAGTTCACTTGATAAGCGCCGTGAGGCGGCTTTTCTGCGATATACAGAAAAGCTGGAACGTCAGCTGGAGGAAAAGGCAGCAAGACTTGACAGTTTAAGTCCATTGAAGGTACTTTCACGCGGATATTCTCTTGTATATAAGGGCGAAAAACTGCTGAACAGTTCAGAATCGCTGAAAAACGGTGATAAAATAAAGATCGGCTTCGGAAGCGGCGGCGCAGAAGCGGAGATTATTGATAAATGGTGATAAAATGGAAGAAAAGCTTACATTTGAAGATAATATGAGTCGTCTCGGTAAAATTGTATCTGAGCTTGAAAAAGGTGATATTCCGCTTGAAAAGGCAGTTGAGCTTTATGGTGAGGGCGTTAAGCTCTCAGCTGCATGCAGAAAGCAGCTGGACGAAGCACAGATAAAAATAACCGAGGATGACGGAGGAACTGAAAAATGAGTAATTTCAAAGAAAAGATGCAGGAATATATTGCTTTTACCGAGGACAACCTCAGAAAATACAATTCATATTCCGATAGCATGGCTGCACAGAAAAACCTTATCGACGCTATGAATTATTCCCTTGAAGCAGGCGGAAAGCGTATTCGTCCTGTGCTTGTTTATGCATTCTGTAATGCGCTCGGGGCTGATTATAAGAAAGCGAGCGCACCAGCTGCTGCTATAGAGATGATACACACTTTTTCACTGATACATGATGATCTTCCTGCAATGGATAATGATGATTTCCGACGCGGCAAGCCATCATGTCACAAGGCTTTCGGAGAAGCGATGGCTATACTTGCAGGTGATGCACTGTGCATGCTTCCGTTTGAGGTCATTGCTGACGATGAAGTTCTTACTCCCGAACAGAAGATCAGACTTGTTTCATGTCTTGCTAAGGGTTCAGGAAGAGAAGGCATGGGCGGCGGTCAGGTAATCGATATGGAAAATGAGGAGCGCAGTGATGTGGACGAGGCTAATCTGCGAAATATGTATCACCATAAAACAGGACAGCTCATTGCAGTTTCTTGTATGATGGGCTGTATTTGCGCAGGTGCTGATGATGAAAAGATAAAGGCTGCGGCTGATTACGGATTCAAGCTGGGACTTGCTTTCCAGATAATAGATGATATTCTTGACGTTACAAGCACTACCGAGGAGCTCGGTAAGCCTGTTGGAAGTGACGAGGAGGAGAATAAGACCACCTTCGTTACTCTTTACGGAGTTGAAAAAGCTCAGGAAATTGCCAATAATATAACCGAAGAGGCTCTCGGCTGCCTTGAAAAATTCGGAAATGATGCATTTCTTACAGAACTCACGGAAATGCTTCTGAAAAGAAAGAATTAACGTAAAGGAGCTGCGGAGCTGATCCGCATTTCATAAAAATGAAGGATAATATAAGTAATAATGAAAAGGTGACTCTTGAGGGACTTCAGCTTCCTCAGGATCTGAAAAAGCTCACGCTGTCACAGTGCAATACGCTGTGCAAGGAGATCAGAAATATTCTGATCTCTACTGTCTCTAAAACAGGCGGACACCTTGCTTCTAATCTTGGTGCCGTTGAACTGACTATGGCACTTCACCGCAATTTCAATTCCCCTGAAGATAAGATAGTATGGGATGTCGGACATCAGGCTTATACCCATAAAATACTCACAGGCAGACTTAGCAGCTTTTCTACTTTGAGGCAGGAAAATGGTATATCAGGCTTTCCGAAGCCGTCAGAGTCCGAGCATGATACATTTATCAGCGGACACAGCACTACTTCCGTTTCTGTTGCCTGTGGAATCGCAGAAGCAATGAAGCTTCAGGGAAAGGATAATTATGCTGTTGCTGTTATCGGAGACGGTGCAATGTCAGGCGGTATGTTCTATGAAGCTATGAATAACTGCGGAAGAGACCGTCAGCGTAATCTTATTGTGGTACTCAACGATAATAATATGTCTATATCAAAGAGTGTGGGTGCGCTTTCAAAGTATCTTACCTCTCTGAGAAATACCGAAAAGTATCTTCATACCAAGAGAGCTGTAGAGCGTGGACTTGAAATGATACCTATTGTAGGCAAAAGTGTTACCAAGGGAATTAAAAATGTCAAGGATTCGGTAAAATCCAACATTCTTGAACAGAGCACCATGTTTGAGGACATGGGCTTCATTTATCTTGGGCCCGTCAACGGACATAATCTATCCGAACTTGAAGAGGTCTTCCACATGGCTAAGTCATATCATCAGCCTGTATTTATCCATGTCAAGACTGTAAAAGGCAAGGGCTACAGCCCTGCTGAAGCAAATCCCGGAGAATATCACGGTATTTCGAAGTTTGACATTGCAACAGGTAATCCGGAAGTCTCCGCTGCTGACAGCTATTCTACTGTTTTTGGCAAAGAGCTTGTAAAGCTTGCAGATAAGGATGACAAGCTTTGCGCAATTACTGCGGCAATGAAATACGGAACGGGACTTCAGTTCTTCCATTTCAAGTATCCGAACAGATTTTTTGATGTCGGAATCGCCGAGCAGCATGCCGTCACCTTTGCAGGCGGACTTGCTTCAATGGGGATGACTCCTGTATTTGCAGTATATTCAACATTCCTGCAAAGATCCTATGACCAGCTCGTTCACGATGTTGCTATCGGCGGACTTCATGTTGTCCTTGGTGTCGACCGTGCAGGCATAGTCGGCGAAGACGGAGAGACACATCAGGGACTTCTTGACGTTCCTATGCTATCCTCTATACCTAATACAGTAATCTATTCGCCATCATGTTACATGGAGATGAAAATGTGCATGAGAAAGGCTATATACGAGGAAAAAGGTCTTGTTGCTGTACGCTATCCGAGAGGCTCTGAAAAGGTTGAATTTGAACAGTCTGACATGACTACAGAATGGCTTTTTAAGCAGTTAAGCGGCAGTGAGACACTTATCATTACTTATGGCAGACTTTATAATGAGGCGATAAGTGCTCAGAAGGAGCTTGCTAAGCAGGAGATAAACTGTGATATACTTAAGCTTACAAAGATTTTTCCGCTTGATGGCGAACTTGGCAGTAAGATAAAACAATACCCGAGAGTCGTATTCTTCGAGGAATCTATGGGCGAGGGAAGTATTTCCGAAAAGGTCGGCAATATTCTCTCGGAGCTCGGCTACTGCGGAGATTACAGCCGAGTGACCGCAGATGGCTTTGTAAAGCAGGCGTCAGTTCGTTCATGTCTTGACAAGCTCGGACTTACAAGATGCAGAATGGTGGATTATATCATCCGCAGGAGCAATAATAATGGCAAGGCTTGATACTGAACTGGTTACACGGGGACTTGCCAGAAGCCGTCAGCGTGCAAAGGAAATGATACTTTCGGGAAATGTAACTGTAAACGGCAGAGCAGCAAAAAAAGCATCTGATGAAGTGTCATCAGATGATGTTATCGTGTCCTCAGAGAGCGAAAATTATGTTGGCCGCGGAGCTTTAAAGCTGGAAAAGGCAGCAGAAGTATTCGGACTTGACTTAAAAGGGAAGGTCTGTCTTGATATCGGTGCTTCTACAGGCGGATTCACCGATTTTATGCTTCATAATGGGGCAGCTAAGGTGTTTGCTGTCGATACTGGACACGGTCAGCTGGCTCAGCGCCTCGCTGAGGATCCTCGTGTTGTCAGCATGGAAGGAACTGACATCCGTGATGTTACAGTTTCTGAACTTGGCGGACAGGCAGATTTCATCTCTGTTGATGTGTCTTTCATATCGCTTACAAAGATACTTTCAAAGGTGTATGAGCTGCTGAAGGAGGGCGCTTATGCCGCTGTACTCGTAAAGCCGCAGTTTGAGGCAGGAAGAAGTGATATCGGAAAGCACGGCATCGTGAAGGACAGAAAGGTCCATATCCGAGTTCTTTCAGAAATCGACAGCTTTGCGAAGGCAGTCGGATTTGTGACCGAGCAGTATACATATTCCCCTGTGCGAGGCGGAAGCGGTAATATAGAGTATCTTGTAAAGCTTATAAAATGCGCAGGAGTACAGAAGATACATGATTTCAAAGAGCTGACAGACAGTTCATTCAGTAAACTATAAGGAGTGCGTTTATGAAGGCAGCATTGTACCCTAATTTCCAGAAGACCAATGCGCTCAGTTGTGCACGTGAAGCCTGCGATGTGCTGGCGGAGTGCGGAATAGATGTTTCGGTAAGCGAGACATTCAGAAACGAGTTTTCTGATAAGCCTCATGTTAGATTTGAAGATATAAATGAATCAGCCAAAAAGGCAGATGTGGTTCTCGCTATAGGCGGTGACGGTACTATCCTCCGCTGTGCGAAACTACTTATGGGCAGCGATACAAAGCTTCTCGGCATAAATACGGGAACTCTCGGCTTTATGGCAGGTCTTGAGGCCGATCAGCTGGATAAGCTGAGTCTCCTTACTACCGGAGAGTATGAGATATCCCAGAGAATGACACTTGATGTTTTGTACAGAGGAAAGGACGGAGATATCACTGCTACGGTCCTGAATGAGGTGTCAGCCCGGTCAGGCAGTTTCAGAATATGTGATTTTGAGGTATATTCAGAGGAGTACCTTGTGGGAAAATATCGCGCGGACGGTGTGCTTTTCAGCACTCCTTCGGGCTCTACAGCTTATGCATTGTCAGCGGGCGGACCTGTTATCGAACCTGATCTTGAGTGTATAGAAATGACACTGATATGTCCGCATTCACTTTTTTCACGCGCGACGATGTTTTCTCCGGGGAGAAGACTTAGGATGAAGATGACGACATCACGTGAGGACAGCATGGTTATTAATGTGGACGGAGAGCATTTCATCAGTCTTGCACGTGATGAATCCATAGAGATATGCCGCGGAAGGAACAATATCAATTTTATTGATCTTATCGGCAATTCATTCCATGAGTCATTGTGCAAAAAAATGTGCAAACCCATAAAATAAGGAGCACGGTGATATTATGAAAAATCGCAGACACGAAGCGATCCTTGAAATTATAACGGAGCAGCCTGTTGCGACCCAGGAAATGCTTATTGTTCTCCTTGGTGAGCGCGGAATCAAAACAACTCAGGCAACATTGTCAAGAGATATACAGCAGTTGTCACTGGTAAAGCAGAGAGATGACAACGGAGTATATCGTTACACTATGCCTGTGGCTGCTGCCACTGAGAAGTCGCTTTTTGAGGAAGCTGTTATATCAGTGGATTATGCAATGAACACAATAGTTCTGAAGTGCCGCGCAGGCATGGCACAGGGAACCTGCGCTGCAATAGACTCTGTGGAGCATCAGGGTGTTGTAGGAACTATTGCAGGCGATGATACAATATTTATACTTGTAAGGAGCGAAGCTGACGCAAAGAAGCTTTCCAAGAAGTTTCGCAGCGAGCTTTTCCCCAGGAGGTAAGCTCTCAGAATGTTAAAAGAGATATACATACAGAACCTTGCTGTTATCAAGGAAGCGGTAATACCGTTGGGAAGAAAGCTGAATATTTTTACAGGCGAGACAGGTGCAGGTAAGTCCATACTCATAAACGGAATAAACGCTGTTCTTGGTCAGCGCTGTACTAAGGACATTGTTCGTACAGGCTATGATAAGGCGGTCATTACAGCACTTTTCACGGAACTGTCAGATGAGATATGTGAAAAGCTTGATGAGCTTGGCATATCTCACGATGACAGTGAGATAACGGTCACAAGAGAGATAAGTGCGGACGGCGGCAGTGTTTCCCGCATTAATCACCGAACAGCATCAGCTGCGCTTTTAAAGGAAATAGGCTCAATGCTTATTAATATCCATGGTCAGCATGATAATCAGATCCTTCTCGACAGTGACAAGCATCTTCAGATCCTTGATGACTTCGGCGGCGATGATAAACTGCTTGACGAATACAGGGTGACCTTCCGTCAGCTTCAGCAGACCGCAAGACAGCTCGGTGAGCTGAAAAAACTGGAGCAGTCACGCCTTGAGCGCAGTCGTTATCTTGAGGATATAATCAGTGATATAGGCGAGCTTGAGCTGCGTGAAAACGAAGATGATGAGCTGGAAAAAGAATACGAAACAGCAAAGAATTCTGAAAAAACGATCATTGCCATTAAAAATGCTGTCAATGCTATAACAGGTGAAGATGCTGCAAATGATATGCTTGTTTCTGCGGAGACTGAGATCGCTCAGTATACCGATAACAGCGAGAGGCTGAATGTGTTATATGAGCGCCTCTCAGCTGCAGAGATAGAGCTTGCTGATATAGCTTCAGAGCTTGAAGCACTTGCTGACAGAGTCGAACTGGACGGACAGCGTCTCGAATATCTTGGCGCACGTTTAAGCAGTATAAATAAGCTGAAGAGAAAATATGCCACGGATTGTGATGGCCTTATCAAGCTGTATGATGACGCCTGCAGAGAGTCAATGCAGCTTGAGAGTTCCGACAATGAGATAAAAAAGCTTACTGAAAAGCGGGAAGAGCTTCTTCATAAGGTAACTGAGCAGGCAAAAAGGCTTTATGATCACCGCGAAGAGACTGCAAAGCTCTTTACCGAGCGTGTAACAGCTGAACTTGAATTTCTTAATATGGCAGGTGTTATAATTGCTGTCCGCCATGAAAAAGGAAAACTAACTGTAAACGGCATGGACAGCGTTGAGTTCCTTATTTCTGCAAATAAGGGAGAAGAGCCAAAGCCAATCTCCAAGATAGCCTCAGGTGGTGAACTTTCAAGAATAATGCTTGCTCTGAAGAGCGTTATTGCCGATAAGGATTCTATCCCGACTATGATTTTCGATGAGATCGATACGGGAGTAAGCGGCAAAGCTGCGCAGAAAATTGGAATTAAGCTGCGAGAGTTAGGTAAGGTAAGACAGATCATATGTGTTACCCACCTTTCACAGATAGCAGTTATGGCAGACGACCACCTTCTCATTGAAAAGCAGATAGTTGAGGACAGGACAGAAACTCATGTTATGCAGCTCGATACTGAGGGAAGAGTCTCGGAGATAGCTCGTATTATGGGCGGTGATAAGCCAAGTGAGCTTATGCTTGACAATGCACGTGCTGAAATTAAAAAAGCTTCAGAGCTTTAATGGAGGAGAAAAATTGAAAATTTATTCAACGAGACACGGACAGACCTCCTACAACAAACAGGAGATCATCATGGGGACAACGGATATCGACCTTGACAGTACAGGCGAGCAGCAGGCTGAGGCCCTTGCGGAGCGTATAGCTGAGTTGGGAACTATCGACATCATCATAGCCTCTCCCATGAAAAGGGCGCAGAAAACTGCCCGTGCAGTGGCGGAGCGCTGCGGACTTGAAATAGTCACGGAGGAAAGGTTCCGCGAGTGGGACTACGGATCCTATGAAGGCAAGAGCCGCTTCACCGAGGGCTTTGCGGAAAACAAGGTCAATTTTGGAGTGAGAATGGGAAAGAGCGGTGAATCTTTATTGCAGCTTTCACACAGAGTTTATTCTGCTCTTGATGATATTATTGCGGACTACAGCGGTAAGACTTTGCTTCTGGTCACACACGGCGGAGTCTGCCGTGTTATAGAGACCTACTTCAACGACATGACAAATGAACAGTTTTCAAACTGGTTCATGGACAACTGCGGACTTATAGAGTATTCCATAAACTGACAGGAGAGATATTATGAAAATAGGCGTTGACTATTATCCCGAGCAATGGGACAGGGCATTATGGAAGTCTGATTCGGATCTTATGGCAAAAACGGGCGTAAAGCTTGTTCGCATGGGGGAATTTGCTTGGTCAAAGCTTGAACCGCGTGATGGACAGTTTGACTTTGAGTGGCTCGATGAAGCGATCAGTACATTTTCACGCCATGCGATAGGAATAGTTCTTTGTGTCCCTACAAGCTGTCCTCCATTATGGATGTATGAGACATATCCTGATATTGTTCAGGTCGGTCCTGACGGAAACAGGATACAGACAGGTATCAGGGGGCACAGATGTCTCAATGCGCCGATGTTCATTTATTATGCCAAGAGGATCACGGAACAGCTTGCAAGACGATATGCAAATAATCCTGCTATTGCTGCATGGCAGATAGATAATGAGCTGGAAGCATACCCATGTACCTGCGAGACATGCCGAGGTCTGTTCAGAGACTGGCTTATAGATAAATATGATACTCTTGATAATATAAACAAAGCCTTCGGTAACAGCGTGTGGAGCAGCGAGTACAGTGATATATCACAGATACAGCCTCCGACCGCTTATCCCAAAGCGTGGCAGAACCCTGCGCTGTGCCTTGATTTTGCACGTTTTTCATCTGATACTGTTGTGAAGTTCGTAAGCGATATGTCTCAGATAATAAAACTTGAGAACCCAAGAGCAAAGGTAACTTCCAATACATTTTTCTGTGAAAATGCTCCTGATTATTATAAGCTTTTCAGCGCACTTGACTTCACGTCTTACGACAATTATCCTCCTGTAAAGTTGGCAGGGGAGACTGAAGAACTGTCTTCCCATGCCTTTGAACTTGACTTCATGCGCGGTATCAGGCAGAGAAATTTCTGGGTAATGGAACAACTGAGCGGTGCAACCGGAAGCTGGTCTCCTATGGGGGCAACGCCGCGCCCGGGACAGATAAAGGGATATGCAATGCAGGCTATGGCACACGGTGCTGACACAGTCATGCATTTTAGGTGGAGGACTGCTGTAAAAGGAGCTGAGATGTTCTGGCACGGTCTTATAGATCACAGCAATGTTCCTTCAAGAAGATTCGAAGAATTTGCAGAGCTTTGCAAAACAGCTTCAAAGCTCAGCGTTATAGAGACCACAGAGCTTGTTTCTGATGTTGCCATACTCTATTCACCTGATAATTACTGGGCGTTTAATATTCAGCCCCAGACAGAGGGATTTGATTATCTTCAGCAGTTAAGGTATTTTCATGCTGCCTTTACCCGTTATGGTACAAATGTAGACATTATATCTCCGACATCTGATCTGACAAAGTATAAAGCTGTTGTAGCACCGGCTATGTATATCTATGAAAAGGCAGCAGCCGAAAACATCTATCGCTATGTTATAAAAGGCGGAACACTTATCATGACAAATCGCAGTGGAGTAAAAGATACATGCAATAATTGTATCATGGAGCCTCTTCCTACTGTTTACAGAGAGATGATAGGGGCTGAGGTAAGTGAGTATGATCCCATTGGCGAGACAGAACAGACCATATCTGATTTTGCAGGCAACAAGTTCACCTGTCGTCAGTGGTGCGATATTCTTAAACTTACTACTGCAAGAGCTTATGCAGAGTACAAGGACAGTTTCTATGCCGGAAAGCCTGCTGTCACTATGAACCGTTACTGCAGTGGTGTGACATATTACGTCGGAACGGTCTGCAAGATGGATTTTTATGAGAGTCTTGCAGGTAATATTATGAAACAGACAGGCATACCGCGCCTGAAGGATCTTACAAAGGGCGTAGAAGTCACAACAAGAACAAATGGACTTGATGATTATATCTTCTTTTTCAATAATTCAGAAGAGGAAGCTGATATAACACTTCCAAAGCCAATGTACAGTATTATTGACGGAAATGAGAAGGATAAGCTGACGCTTATGCCCTTTGATATGGATATTGTCAGAAAGTAGGAATAAATGAGGATAGTTTTACAGCGCGTTACATATGCAAATGTTAAGGTTGAAGGCAGAGTAACAGGACAGATAGAAAAGGGATTCCTTCTTCTTTTCGGTGTAGGACACGATGACACCGAAGAGGAGTGCCGCAGACTTGCGGATAAAATATCGGGACTGCGCATTTTTTCTGATGAGAACGATAAGATTAATCTTGATCTTGATAGTGTGAGCGGGCAGATACTTGTTGTACCGCAGTTTACCCTTTATGCGGACTGCCGAAAAGGAAACAGGCCGAATTTTATTCAGGCAGCAAAGCCTGATAAGGCAAATGCACTTTTTGAGTACTTCGTTGAATATCTTCGTGCTAAGGGAAAACGTAAGCGCCAACCACACCCAGCCCCACCTAAAAACAAAATGAGCCGAGGAACAACCTCGGCTCAAGTATTACAATGTAACGTGAACTGTATGCAACTGTATGTTACTGTGTAACGCTTACTGTATTTCACT
>SFMO01000181.1 GCA_004554385.1 Ruminococcus flavefaciens | reverse complement strand
AGCACATAATTCAGAAAATAGCAACAATCGCGGCCAAAAAGTAATGCAGATATTTATTTCAGCGCGAAAAAGGCGGCGCGGGCTCCGCGCTTATAGCACATAATTCAGAAAATAGCAACAATCGCGGCCAAAAAGTAATGCAGATATTTATTTCAGCGCGAAAAAGGCGGCGCGGGCTCCGCGCTTATAGCACATAATTCAGAAATCAGCAACAATCGCGGTGAAAATATTGAACTATGTAAAGATTTCAGCACTGTATAAAACATGACAAATATTACATTTTGCAATATAAATATATTTTTACGATGATTGTCTATTTTTTTATGCAATAGCTACACAGCTGCCTAAAAATGTCATTTTTGAGCTATAATTTTTTGCTTAAAAATGTAATAAAATTCAGAAAACCGCTTGAAATAGCCATGTAGATGTGATATAATAAATGTGTTGCGCTCGCTGAAAAACATATTTGACAATATATATAAAAATTCATAGTGCTACTGTTCTCAGTTACGGATTCAGAGGGTAATTTATTTTATTTAAGGTGGAGAGGAAATGGAAAAAATACTTAAAAAGCGCAGTGTCGCAGGGCTGGTCTGCCTTGGGATATTGCTGCAGAACGCCGCATATCTTCCTGCAAACGCAGACAGCGCATCGCAAATCAGCTTTAACGAGATATGCTCAAAAAACACTGCCTACAAAGCGGCTGACGGCAGCTGCTATGACTGGGTAGAGCTTTACAACAACGGAAAGACAGATGCCGATATTTCGGGCTGGGGACTTTCCGACAAAGAAACAGAGCCATACAAATATGTTTTCCCCGATGGTACCAATATCCCTGCCAATGGCAGACTCATGGTCTTCTGCGACAGCGACGGAGCAAAAAATAACGCAAAAATAGCTCCTTTCGGACTTTCATCGTCAGGCGAGACACTCACTCTGACCGACACAAAGGGCAATATTGCTCAGACCATTACATTCGATGCTATACCTGCCGACAGCTCCTACGGACAGTATCCCGACGGCAGCGGTCAATACTATATGCTCAGCTGTACCCCCGAAAAGGCGAACACCGCTCCCGAGGGCAGTGCAGCCGTTCACAAGCCTGCTTTCTCCCATGACAGCGGCTTCTATGACAGCAGCTTCTCCCTGACGCTCACCGCTGACGAGGGCTGCGATATATACTACACAACAGACGGCAGCGATCCTGTCTGGGGCTCAAAAAAATACACCGAGCCTCTCACAATAAAGGATATGACCGATACCGAAAACCGTCTCAGTGCACGTACTGATATTGTTCCCGACGGCGGAGAAGCTCCCCGCGGCAATGTCGACAAGGCTGTGGTGATACGCGCTGTTGCAGTTGACAGTGAAAACCACGCAAGCGAGTACGTCACCAAAACATACCTCATCGGCAAGACCAATTCAGGCTACTACAAAAATATGAAGGTATCAAAAAATACGACGGTATCGTTCTCCGCAACGGCGGAAACGACAATACTGCCGCTTTCTTCCGTGACAGCATCAATCAGTCCCTCGTTGCCGACAGAGGCTTTGCCCATCAGGCAACTACTGAGTGTATCGTCCTGCTTGACGGCGAATTCTGGGGCATTTACCAGATGATGGAGAAGATAAATACCGGCTTCCTCAGCAGTCATTACGGTGTAAACAAAGATGACATCGCTATAATAGAAAACGGCCAGCTTGAGGAGGGCACAGACAAGGACCTCAGCGACTGGCGACAGCTCTGCGACGGAGTTGCGAACGGAAACATCTCCTTTGAGGAGTTCTGCAATAAGGTGGACCTTCAGGGCTTTATGGACTACTTTGCCGCACAGATATACTGGTCCAATGCGGACTGGCCGCAGAACAACTTCAGCGCATGGAGAAGCAATGCAACAGATGAAAGCAACCCTTACGCCGACGGAAAATGGAGAATGATACTCTTCGATACCGAGTCGGGCCAGGGACTTTACGGCTCCGATGACAAATCCTACCATGCCGACGGATTTGAACGTCTCCGCAATAACAACAGTCAGCTGGCAAGATTGTTCAACGGACTTATGAAAAACGAATCCTTCAAAATGAAATTCGCAAGAACTATGATGGACCTTGCCAACAATAACTTCAATACTGACAAGACAACTGCTGTCATCAACAGCTACAAAAACAGCTACAGACAGCAGATAGCTGATACATATGCACGTTTCCATTCGGGAAGCTTATCAGGTGAAAATGCCATAAGACGCTTTGAGAGCGAGATGGCTACCGTCACCGAGTTCTATAACAAGAGATACTCCTACGCAGAGCGCACAACACGCTCAGCTATGAATATCCCTGCCGAGCCCCATAAGCTCACTGTTGTAAACTCGCCTGACTACGGCAGCATAACTCTCAATTCCATTCAGCTCGGAAAGATAAACCGCTGGAGCGGTAATTATCATGCCGATTACGACCTCCACCTTACGGCAGTTCCTGTTGAGGGCAAGACCTTCTCTCACTGGAATCTGAACGGCGCCAAGCTCAGCGGCGGCGAACTTACCGATACATATATCAGGGTGAGAATAGAGGCTGACGCAACCGTGGAAGCTGTTTATGAAGGTCAGGCAAATGCGCAGACCACAACCAAAACAACAACAACTACTACTACTACCAAAGCAACAACTACCACCAAAGCCGTGACAACTACTGCTGCAAAGACCACTTCTACGACCAAAGCGGCAACTACTCCTGCAAAGACCACTGCGGCAGTGACTACAACCAAAAAAGTCACTACAACTGCACCCAAGGCTTCATCATCAGGTCTCAGGACACTCGGCAACGTCATTCAGGCAGAGACTTTCGACTATAAATCAGGTATCGACACCGAAAACTGCTCTGAGGGCGGACTTGATGTTGCATATATCGAAAACGGCGAATACATCGGCTTCAAAAACGTTGACCTCACAGGAGTTCACAGCATAGATTTCCGCATAGGTTCAAACGGTGCAAAGGCAGTGCTTGAAGTACACACCGACAAGCCCGACGGTCAGATGATAGGAAAAATGGACATCAAAGGCACCGACGGCTGGCAGACATGGGCTACACAGAGGTGTTCAGTCTCAGAGGTCAGCGGCAGCCATGACCTTTACTTCGTATTCAAGGGCGGAGAGGGCTATCTCTACAATGTAAACTGGTGGAGAACCGACAAGGCTGCTGAAAAATATGCTGTCGGCGACCTTAACGGCGACGGAACTCTCGACAGCTATGACCTTTGCAGAATGAAGAGAGCTGTTCTCAGCGGCGACGCAGATAACTTCGGAGCAGCAGACATAAACGGTGATGACGTTATCGACCGTAACGACCTTGACCTCCTCAGAAAATTCATCATGGGCGAGATAAAGTCATTCTGAACCACAGTTCATCATTGAATCCACATAACCGAAAAGCGGTATCCACGCATGGATACCGCTTTTTTATACCAAATACAGCCGTCATCAGTTAGCAGCATTTGCAGCAGTTGATGAAGCGATAATAGCAGCCATTAACGCAGCCTCCTGTGCTGCGATCATAGCAAGCGCTGAAGCGGATACCGCAGCCTGTGCGTTATCAGTCTCCTCATAAAGATCAGCGGTGAGCATTGCTGCATGCATGAGTCTTGTTTTCTTGTCAAAACCAAATGCGCCGTAGCCCTTCTGTCCGTCAAGGAGATTGTCTATACTTATCATGGCATCAACAAGTGCTCTTTCGTCAGCATCAATGACGGAAACAGCTGCAAGAGCCGGAAGCTCATAATGCTTGCCGTATCTGCGTCCTGCCTCCTTGAGCATGTCAAACATTCTGCACAATCTTTCGGTTTTTTCCTTGGCAGCCCCATCTGTCATTGCAAGTATATGTGAAACGGTCTGAACTGCGTTCTTGTTCGAGAATCTCTTTCTGAGAATGTCGTAGCACTTCTCTGATTCTTCTGTGAGCTGCTTGTCGCTCTTTTCGGAAAATGCCATGAAGCCTGCCATGATATTGTCCTCATTCGATGTGAGGACAGGGTGCTCCTTCTTCATCATATCATAGATAGCACGGCCTCTTGCAGCAATATTTGCATCCTCTTCAGCCGATGTTCTTTCAGCAATGAGAGCTGCCAGAAGAGCAAGATATTCCGATCTTCTGAAGTGCTCCTTAAGTATAGCGTAAACCTCCATTACCTTTGCGAAATAAGCTTCGGGCTCATCTGAAACACAGAGCTTGGATGCAAACAGCGGAAGCATATTTCCCTTGAGATACGAGGCAAAGCCTGCATTCTTCTTTATAAGCTTCCTGCACTCAGCAAGCTTGTCCGCATCTGCTTTGACTCCTGCCGCACAGAATACATTTGCTGCCACAGGATAGATGTATGAGTTTTCAAGTCTGAACGCTTTTTTGATAATGTCTCTGTTCTCGATGAATTCCATTGTTATATTTTCTGTATTTTTCATAGTTATTACTCCTTTTTGTGATGTAAGCTTTCCGCTTCTGTGATCATAGTATATCATACCTCAGCTATTATGTCCCATTTTTAATATTACCTAATATTACAATTTTGAAAGGTCATCGGTAAATACTTATTTCACCCTTTTTGTCTTGATGAATCGGAAGGATTATGGTATAATGAAAAAAATACTAAGAATTCTAATAAATTTGTAGTTTTCGCCCCGTTCTGCCAAATTGGCAGCAAGAAAAAATAAGCCGCGAAATAACGCGCAAAATACTTCAATACAGAGCAAATCAGAGAGGAAAAAACGTATGATCAGAATAATGTTCGTATGCCACGGCAGCCCAATCAGCGATGCCACGTTTTCATCTATATATCGCCGTTTCAGGCGATGAATAAAACGATTTTCCAACAGATTTTCCACACTTGATTTGACCCGAACTTGTACATATTTTTCATCAGTATTTCCCTGTTTTAAGAGCCCGATATCATTATTTTATCATTTTATTGATTATCATAGCCTCCCTGTGGAGGCTTCTCTCTTTTAAACGCATAAACTTATCTCTTAACAGATAATAGT
>SFMO01000180.1 GCA_004554385.1 Ruminococcus flavefaciens | reverse complement strand
CGGCTCTACATTGAAGGATTTGACCGCGGCTAATGCCAAATTAGACGGCAAAGCGGCTGAAGCTGTAGATCTTTTATCTGACGGTGTTACTGCAGTGATTATCTTCAAGCTGACTCCACTTGAAGCTTCGCACACCCACACGGACAAGACAAATGTTGACGCAAAACCTTCCACCTGTACAGAACAGGGTTGGGAAGCCTATTCCAAGTGCAACGACTGCGGACAGCTCTTCGATAAGGATGGCAACGAGATCAGCGCTATTCCTTACCTGTCTCTTGCAGCTCACAAGTACACAGCCAATGAGAAGAAACCGGAAGCTTTGAAAACAGCCGGTACCTGTAAGGACAAAGCAATCTATCTCCGTTCCTGCGAAGTCTGCGGAAAGGTAGCGCCGAGTGAAGCATGGGGTACCTTCTATGGCGATACAGACCCGAATAATCATGCAGGCGGTACATCTACCGTTAACGCCAGTGAACCCGACCACAAGAATCAGGTTGACGGCTATACCGGCGACACCAAGTGCCTTGGCTGTAATGAAATCCTTGCATACGGTACATCTATTCCTGCCGGTGCTCACACACCTTCTTCCACTTGGAACAGTAATGAAACCCATCACTGGAAAGAGTGTACTACAATGGGTTGCGGTGTTGTAATTGACGGCAGCAAGGCTGAGCATAGCTCTACAGGTGCGAATGTTGCAACTTGCCAGCATAAGGCTGTCTGTGATGTATGTAATGCGGAGTACGGTGCATTAGTAGCGCACAATCCTGCGTCCGGCTGGACAAGCGATGCAAGCGGTCACTGGCACGCTTGCCAGACTGCAAGCTGCACAGAGAAGTGCGATTTTGCAAGTCATACTCCCGATCATACAGGTCACGCTACCGAGGAGTACGCGATTAAGTGTACGGAGTGCGGATATGTAATTGAAGCACAGCTCGGTCATACCCATGTATTTGACAAGGAAGTTGCAACCGATGCTTATAAGGCATCTGATGCCACCTGCAAAGCAAAGGCAACTTACTATAAGTCCTGCGCTTGCGGCGAAAAGGGCACGGCAACCTTTGAGTACGGTGAACTGGCTGAGCACAACTGGACTCCTGCTACCTGTACTGCTCCAAAAACCTGCTCTGTATGCCATGCAACCGAAGGTGATCCTCTCGGACATACCGAAGGCACCGAATGGAAGTCTGACAAGGACAACCATTGGCACACCTGTACCGTTGCAGGCTGTGGTGTTGTAATCGAAAGCAGCAAGGCGGCTCATACTCCTGACCGTGAGGCAGCAACCGAAACCGATGCGGTTAAGTGCTCTGTATGCGGATATGTGATTACCCCTGCTCTCGGTCATACCCACGATGTAGACACTATGAAGTATGAATCCGACGAAACAAATCATTGGAATACCTGCTCCGGCTGCAGCGAGAAGCAGAACGTTTCAGCTCATGAATTTGAGTGGAAGATTGACAAGGATGCTACGGCGACCGAAAAGGGTTCCAAGCACGAAGAATGTAAGGTTTGCGGCTACAAGAAGGCTGCTGTTGAAATTCCGGCAACCGGAACACCGACAGGACCTTCAAACCCTGGAGATTCGAGTAAGCCGACGGAAAGCAACCCGGATACAGGAGCACCTGATAATCCTCAGACCGGCGATAACAGCATGATGGGTCTTTGGATCGCTCTGCTGTTCGTCAGCGGCTTCGGCGTTGTAACAACTACCGTTTACGGTAAAAAGAGAAAATCTGTAAAATAACGGATAACTGACCATTTAAGGAGGGCGGTGGCGGAGCTTCCGCTGCCGCCTTTTCCTTATGAAAAGGATTTCTTCGGAAGTCCCTTTCCGAAAGGCGGTAAAGAAAGGCGCTTTGCCGTTTTTCGGAAAGAAATCGAATAAGGAGAAACCAAATGGACGAACAAGAAAAAGAACTTGAAGAAATACTTAGAATGTTTGACAAAGCACCCTCGCCTTCGTCAGAAAGAAATAACCAAGCTCAAATGCGGCAGAACAATTTGCAGTCTCGGCAGATTTCCCAAAAGCCAATTGACGCCGAACGGACTGCCCGCACATCAAATCATACTGCATACAAAAGACAACCTCAGTCAAGTAAAGGCAGGTATCTCTCGCCTAAACGCAAGGCAGCAATAAAGCGCAGAAAAAGGCAAAGGGCTGTGATTGTTTCGTTATTTGCCCTCCTTATCGTCATTCTTATTGTTGTGCTGATTTGTAAAGGCTGCGCAGGCGGTAAAAAAGACCTCTCTGTTTTACAGGGGACTTGGTATTACGACCAATACACAGAATATGAGTTTGACGGCAAAGGCAACGGATGTATGTGTATTGATAAAACCAATCACTATGAATTTACATACGACATAGACGGAGACACACTCAAGGTGGAGTACGCACTTGATTATGTGACCGACTGCGAATATACCTACACCGTTGACGGTGACAAACTGACTCTTGTGGGCGGTAATGGCACCGTTGAACCCGGTAAGGTTTATGAGCTGACAAAACAGGAATGAAGCGTGCTAAACACAACAGAAGCTATTGACGGAGGTCTATATGAAAACTAAAAAAGTATTACCGTTAATTTTGCTCCTGTTTGTCGCTATAATGCTCTTTTCTGTCGGAATGATAGCAAAAGAGTATCGGGAACGCCAACAAGATATAAAAGGGTTTGAAAAATTAGAGGATATTATAACCGAAGTTGAACAAACGGAAATGACGGATAATGTTGAACAGACCGAAACACCGCAGGAACAGAAACAGTCCACACGCAATCTAACACCGTTATTTGAAGCAAACAGGGATTGTATCGGCTGGATATGTATTCCGAATACCGCAGTAAATTATCCGGTTATGTTTACACCCAAGGAACCTCAAAAATATCTTCGTAAAAACTTCGAGGGCGAATACAGTGTGTCCGGCGTTCCGTTTTTGGACGGCAATTCTACCCCGGAATGTGACAATTTGATTATCTACGGTCACAATATGAAAAACGGCACGATGTTCTCTGATATTACGCAATATAGGGATAAAGCATACTGTGAGGAACATCCGTCCATTGAGTTTGAAACAGCAGACGGACTGAAAGTATACCAAGTCTTTGCGGTGGTTTGCCTGAAGAAAACAGATTTATGGTATAATATATCTTGCTTTGAAAGCGAAGAACATTATCAAAAGGCAATTACGGAAATAAAAGACAGGTCGCTTTACGACACCGGAATCGAGCCGCATTTCAAAGAACAGCTACTAACCCTTTCAACCTGCTTCGGAGACAGTAAAGACAGCAGAAT
>SFMO01000179.1 GCA_004554385.1 Ruminococcus flavefaciens | reverse complement strand
TGGTAGAGCAGCGGTCTCCAAAACCGCGTGCCGAGGGTTCGATCCCTTCTGCCCCTGCCATTTTGGCCCAGTAGTTCAGTTGGTTAGAACGCTAGCCTGTCACGCTAGAGGTCGACGGTTCGAGCCCGTTCTGGGTCGCCAATGCTGCTATAGCTCAGTCGGTAGAGCGCATCCTTGGTAAGGATGAGGTCAGCAGTTCAAATCTGCTTAGCAGCTCCATTTGAAGCCTGATTTCGTACGAAATCAGGCTCTTTTCGTAACTTTTGGAGCAATTTGAATTGGAAAAAAATGTTGATTTCAAACATTTTCAAACAAAGTAGGTTTGCAAGAATACTTGCAAGTTCATTTTGAACTTAATAACTGTGACATTTGAAGAAGCGGTTCAATAATTTCAGGAGAACTCTTTAGCAGCTGTATGAGCTGTTCCATGGATTCAGTCATGGGCGGCTCGTCAACTGCTTTTTCTTTTGCTTCAGTATGGAGAGGGGAGAAAAACTGGTCATTCATTTTCTTTGCCAGGCGCTTGCGGTCATCGTTCATGATATGTGAGTATACATCCGTGACCATATTCGCCTGTGCGTGCCCTGTATCGCCCTGTACAGCCTTGATATCGCCTCCGCTGATTTTCAGCTTCATACTCGTGCTGCTGTGGCGCAGAGAGTGAAATACGACAGGCTTCAGATTATGCTCTGTAATCAGTGCCTTGAACTTTTGGCAAATCTGATGCTCTTCAAAAGGTCTGCCGTTGGGCTGCGCGATTACGATATTGTAATCCTGATATTCAGGGCCAAGGTCAGACTTCATCATTTCCTGCAACATGAAAGAAAGGGCCGAACGAAATAAATATATATATTCAAGTTTGAAATTTTACAAAATTGGCGAATATAAGAAGTATAAAACGATAAAAAGTTGCATTATCGCTGTATCGAGGGCATAATCCTATATTCGCAGATAATGCCCAGCGACTACACTGATTCGATTGTGTCCCAAAGCCTGTGAGGCTTTCTTCATGGCAGTCCGGTCAAATTTTTCACCTTTCCGATCTCCGCGACAATAGTAAATTTCATGCCGTTCCAGGTGTTCCAGAGGACGTACATACTGTTTATAAATTTGTGTGGCATACTCTGCACGGTAACTGTGAACATCGGCAGCAGAGGGGATAGACGGAAACACCTTGTTTTTACCGGCATCACGGCATAGCTTGCAGACAAGCTCTATGTCGCCGATAACAGGCGCATAGCGTTCCCGGCCGCCTTTACTGCCGCTGGTGACATGGATGTAATAGGTACCGGATGGATCTTGATAAAGCGCAGTACCACGGAGCACTTTTAACTCCCCACGGCGGAGGCCGGTGGAGCGGCAGAATGCAACGAAGTCAGCATGTTTCTGTTCGCTGAAATGCCGGTCACGGGAAACCTCGTTCCTGCTCCGTTTAATATCCTTCCGGCAGCGGCTGGCAGTATTTATGTCAAGTTCTCCGGTGCGATATCCGTACAGTTTTGCCAGAGCACTGACTTCCAGCTTTTGTGTATATGGAGATAATGATTTACGCGTTTTCATCCATTCCTGCATATACGGATGACATTCTTCTAGGGTTTTACATCCATGTGTTTTGCTGCACCATTTCACAAAATAGCAGCAGTGCTTTAAGTAACTGCGATAGGTCTCCCAACTGTAAATATATTTATAAGTGATGTCAGCAGCCTTATGTGCGTTCTTTTTTCGTCCGATAGCAAGACGATCGTTTAATGTCATCTCGACTTGTCTGACGAGGGAACCTTTTTTGTTTTGATTGCAATGACCCATGATTGATTCCTTTCTCCAAGAGGGCATAGTATGCCCATATGGTGTAGCTCGATATGATCGTTCTGAACTGGTTGTTCCGAACGATTTTTCAGTTAAAGCAAAGCACACACTCTTATTTTGGCTGCATAAACAGCCCGATTGTTATGCACCAATCGTCCGATTTCAGCAAATTCCTGACCGCTGCAACCTTTTTAGGGAGCTGTCTAAGGAATACTGAAAGTTGTGATATTACCGTCATATCCGTTTACCCGTACATTTTCTGGTAGAAAATGTCGTGTAACCGTTCTGACGGCAACTACTTTCCTGCTTCTGTTTTCGCTGTGGAGATATCACGTTTCCACTTGCCCTGCAGAGGTGTAGCATCTCACAGCCTGATTTCGGTAGAAACATACCGTTGAGACCGTTTTTCTTTTTATGCGCTGCACAATACACGATTCAGCGCATAAAAACAGGAGGTCTACCCTGCATAGTAGCCTCCTGTTGTCGAATTCGATTGTAATATGGATGAACTTAATATTGAAATTTTAATATATATAGCAGTTCGGAAATGGACTATAATTTGATTATTTACCCCTAATTGAGGAGCAAAATGTTCGGATTAACTCTCTATATCGTTTTTTTCATGGATTAAGGTGCAGTTCTGCGCGATATAAGTCAACACGCCACTAAAGCCGCCCTCAATATGCAGCTCTTTTCCAAGCTGGACAAGGCGGTCATGATCCTCCGGTGCCATGGTGATGCTGTAGGTTTTCGTATTGCGGTAATGCTTTTGATTCGCGGGAATACGTGTATAGTTGTTAAGACGTGGATCAAGGCGATTGATAGCCCAGGTAAGCGCATCATAGGCTTTTTGGTTTGCGTCTTTGCGTTCTTGGGCTGTGGACTTATGCATGGCAGACTTTGCACGGGCACGTAAGCGATATAATTCATTGATAGCGTTCATGGAAGGAACCTCGTTGGTATGTTATTTGGAGTGGTATCATTTAAGTAGAGTCGGAAAACTCACCAAACTATGATAGAATAAGAACAAAGGAACGGTGAGAAATCATGGCAAGAAGCTACGATAAAGATTTTAAAGAAGAAGCATTGAAGCTCTCAGATGAAATCGGA
>SFMO01000178.1 GCA_004554385.1 Ruminococcus flavefaciens | reverse complement strand
GTAATTATATTATAACACACTATTATTAAATTTCAAACATTTTAGGGCAAAATTTTATAAAATCAGCGTTTTTGCCAAAGTACTTATAGTATTTTTGTTAAATATTCCGTAGCCTTCACTACAAGCGGTAATGTGACAACAGAGAGTATAGTTCCCGCTGTAAAAATCTCTGAAGAATATACAGAATTGCGTCCGTACCTTATGCTGAGGAGTGTGCACATAGCCGCAGGAGGAGCTGCTGATGCAATGAGGATAGTCATGCGCACCTTTTCGTCTATGCCTCCCAGAAGGACCAGCGGCACCGATATTATCAGAGGCATTATCAGGAGCTTGAGCAGACAAACGTAGTATATCCTGTAGTTTTTCAGAAGCTTCGGCAGACTTGTGGCTGCTATGGTAACTCCCGATACTATCATCGCCATAGGTGTATTCAGTTCCTTGATAAAGCCAAGTGAATCGGCAAGAGCTGATGGTAGCTTTATCTGTGCAAAAAAAGTGACCAGACCAAGCAATATAGCTATTATTGTAGGTGAATAGAAAACCTTTACCACCTGTTTGAAGTCCTTCTGTCCCGAAATAAGGATAACTCCGTGAGTCCAGACTATCAGGTTGAAAACAGTTATAAAGGCGGTAAGGTAGAACACGCCCTCCTCATGGTAGATAGCATCCACAAGGGGTATCCCCATGAATCCGCAGTTTGAATATACCGCTGAAAAGCGTTCTATTTCCGTTTCCCTGTCCTGCTTGCTGCGCACAAATACGTAGGACAGAAGTATAACCGCACACAGTACTGCGGCGGATATAACAAATGTCAGCAGAAGGTTCTTGACGAGCTCCACACGGTATTCTGTCTGATATGACATAAATATCACCACAGGATTTACCACCTGAAGCACGAATTTCGACAAATCCTTATTTGATGCCTCACTGATAAGCTTTGTTTTCGCACACAAAACTCCAACACCTATAAGGATAAGCATTATCAGTGTCTTATATAATATAGTCGACGCCATTTGATCTCTCCATCTTTCCGATATAAACTGTGCCAGCACTTCCCTCAGTGATTGGCACGACCAAATTATTTTACCATATATTGGCAAAATAGTCAATAAAAAATCCGAAGCATTTCTGCTTCGGAGATTTTTTATCCGTAGTATTCAAGTCCCTTTGCGTCAGACGGGATTATTTTCCAGCCCTCGCCTCTTATCTTAACAACGCACACTGTCGCCTTTTCGTAGTTATAGTCGCCGTCCTCGTCCTTTTTCTTTGTCCTGAACTTTATCTCAGTACCTCTTGTCACCTTAATCTTTGCGTCCTTTGCACCGTATTTTTCTGCACGTTTCACAAAGTACTGCTCAGCATTTTTCAGCTCTGCCTTGGTAAGCTTCTGCTTTTTGACTATCTTATCAAATTTAGGAACAGACTCCTTACCCTCAAGGTCATCAATCATGTCCTCGATCATGTCATTAAAGGCATCAACTGTATCATCGTACTTTCCATTATCCTTAAGAGCCTTTATAGCGTCATCGGGCATAGTAAGCGAGTAGAACGTCTTTCCGCCATTCTTGCTTGAAGCAGCCTTGACGTATCTCATTACAGTTCCCTTTGTTCCCGAGCCTGCTAAACGCAGTCCCAGTATCAGCCCCAATATAAAAAACACAAAAAAGACGATCAGAACAAGTACGCCCTTTCCGCTCTTCTTTACGGTCTTTTCTGCTGCTGTGCAGTCGCATTTTTTAAAAAGCGGCGTCTTTTTACCGCAATTCTTGCAATATGGCATTTTATGACCTCCGTAACAAATACAATACATCTATTTTACCACATAACCCCCCATAAGTCAATAAAAATCCGAAGCATTTCTGCTTCGGATCATATTGATTATTCAAAAATATCACTGAAATCAATGCCGCTGTCTTCATCATCCATAAAGTTTGAGCTGATACCAAGTATTCCGCGGAGAAGCTTTGCTGATGCTCCGATGTCGGACGCTGATGACGGAATTACCTTCCAGCCTTCGCCCTTTACCTTAACAACGCACATTGTATCCTTATCGTGGTCAATGTCGCCGTCTTCATCTCTGCTTCTTGTCTTGACTCTGACCTCATAGCCCTTGAGTACCTTTACGTCGTCATCGTCAGCGTCAAACATTTCGTTTATGCTATCGAAATATTTCTCAGCCTTCTTAAGCTCTGACTTCTTCATTGTCTCCTTGCGTGAGATCTTATCAAACTTAGGAACTGTAGACTTTCCTTCAAGATCGTCTATAAGGTCCTCTATCTTGTCGTTGTAGTCCTCAACAAGATCATCAAACTTGTCTTCGTCCTTGAGCTCCTTGACAGAAGCCTTTGGCAGCATAAGTGAATAGAAGGTCTTGCCGCCCTTCTTGCTGTAAGTATTATTTACGTACTTCTTGACTGTTCCCTTAGCACCTCCGCCCAATGAACAGAGACAGAGAACGATAAGGAGAAGAAGGAGTACGCATGCGCCTGCTGCTGCATAAACAAGGCTCTTGTTCTTCTTTACATTCTCCGGCAGCTTCTCATTGATGCTGTTTGTGATCCCCTCGACCTTCTTGGCAATATCAGCTCCGCTGAGCTGCTTGAATCCATTGCTTGCCTGCTGTGCTGTGTTTTCAGCCTTCTGCTGAACATTCTGTGCAGCAGAATCAGCATCGCTTCTGACTTCGTTAACGATCTCAGATGCCTTCTCCTCAGCCTTTTCGGTTACCTCAGCGACCTTCTCTTCAACTTTTTCTACAGCCTTTGCTGCTTCTTCCTTAACTGTCTCAGCAGTATTTGCAGCCTCTTCCTTTACTGTCTCAACAGCCTGAACTGCCTCTTCCTTAGCAGCTTCGGCAGTATTCTCAGCCTTTTCGCTTGCCGCTGCAGCTGTCTTTGCTGCTGCACAGTCACAAGCACCGCCATCAGGAATCTGCTTACCGCAGAATTTACAAAATGCCATAAAAAAACCTCCATAACAAATTATATTACAAATTATATTTTAACACATATTGCATTTTTATGTCAAGCAAAACTGTTGATTTTAGCCTAATACGCACATTTTTCAGCGGTTTGCATAAAAATGCTCACTGCCGAAAAAGCTTCATTGCACCGCGGACATCAGAACGCAAAAAGCGACAGTGCTCAGTCACCTTTACACTGCCGCTGTCCGTATTTTATTTTACTCTTACTCCCGGGATCTCGTCTGCCTTGTGACAGGCTGCATCCCCCTGCTCAGCAAGCTTTACCTCAAAAGCAGCTATCGCCATAATAAGCGGCGAGCCGAAGTGATAGTTCTTATAATCGTGGATAACACGGTCAAATGCACCGCTTCGTCTGAGAAGATCGGCAGTAAGGAGCTTTATATCCGCATTTTCCTTGAAAACAGTTCCGTGGGTATCAAATATCCTTACAGCTGCTCTGCGGCACTCCGCAGCACGTTCACTGTCGCCCTCATCATCACAGACCCATGCCGCATACATGCAGCTCTTGAGAGCTTCCTCCCATTCCTTGTTCTTCTCGCAGGTAAGAGACTTCTTCATAAATCTTCCTGCAAGATCGTCGCCCTCCTTGTTGTAGTTTGGACTATCAAGGTACTCTCTTGTAAATTTGACCGGTATATTTATGAAGGAATTACAATATCCGCAGCACGGGCACTTGCTGACCCAGTACTTTATTCCCGAGCGTACAGGCTCATCAGGTCTCATATCCAGATCAGGAGCCCCCTTCGGATCCTCCTGCTCAGTAATGATCTCATGCTTTGAGCTTTCGCCGCACACTGCACATACAAACTCTTTTTCCTCAGTTCTGAAAATCATTGCATACTCCTTATTTCTGCTTTATACGGAAGCTGCTGTTATGGAGCTGTGACGCATCAAAGCCCTTTGGCTTGCGGTCCTGACGCTTTCTGTTGTCAGGTCTGCGCTCATTTCTCTGCTGCTTCTTCTCCTCCTCATCGTTAAGACGCATTGTAAGGGAGATACGGTTTCTCTTGAGGTCAACGTCAAGTACTCTTACCTTAACTACCTCGCCCACCTTTACAGCTTCGAGAGGGTGCTTGATGTATTTGCTGCATATCTGAGAGATGTGAACAAGTCCGTCCTCGTGGACACCGATGTCAACGAAGCAGCCGAAATCGATGATATTGCGGACTGTACCAACAAGCTCCATACCGGGCTTCAAGTCCTTTATCTCCATAACGTCACCGCTTCTGAGAAGAGGGGCGGGAAGCTCGTCACGAAGGTCGCGGCCGGGCTTTTTGAGCTCGCCGATGATGTCGGTAAGGGTAGGAACACCTATGCCGAGGGACTTGCTGATATTTTCAATGCCTATGCTGTTTGCCTTTTCGGTGATGCCCTCAGCTCCGCTGCCTGCGATATCGGCAATAGTGAAGCCGCACTCGCTGAGAAGCGAGGAAGCTGCCTCATAGCTCTCGGGGTGAACAGCTGTATTATCAAGGGGGTTCTTACCGTCGCGTACTCTCAGGAAGCCTGCGCATTGCTCGAAAGCCTTCTTACCCAGCTTCGGGACTTTGAGGAGCTCCTTACGGTCAGTGAATCTGCCGTTTTCCTCACGGTAGGTAACAATGTTCTTTGCGACTGTTGCATTGATTCCTGCAATATATGAAAGAAGGGAATGAGACGCAGTATTGAGGTCAACGCCCACTGAGTTAACACAGTCCTCGACAACGCCGCCAAGGGCTTCACTCATTCTTGCCTGCGGCATATCATGCTGATACTGACCTACACCGATAGCCTTAGGATCGATCTTTACAAGCTCTGCAAGAGGATCCTGCAAACGGCGGGCAATGGAGATCGCACCTCTGATAGATACGTCATACTCGGGGAATTCCTCAGCCGCTACCTTTGAAGCGGAGTATACTGAGGCTCCTGCCTCGCTTACTACCATGTAGCTTACATCCTGAGGCACTTCCTTGACTATCTCTGCGGCAAAGCTCTCGGTCTCACGGGAAGCTGTGCCGTTTCCGATAGATATAACATTTACGTTGTACTTCTGGATAAACTCCTTGACCTTGCGCTTTGCAGCCTCAACTGCGCCTGCAGAGCCTACAGGATAGATGATAGCTGTATCGAGAACCTTGCCTGTGCCGTCTATGACAGCGGTCTTGCAGCCATGTGCATAGCCGGGGTCAAGTCCGAGGATAACGCTGCTCTTGAGAGGCGGCTGGAGAAGCATCTGGCGGAGATTTGCTGCGAATACCTTTATGGATTCCTCGGCAGCCTTTGCGCTCATCTCTGAACGTATCTCACGCTCTATTGAAGGGAAAATAAGTCTCTTGTAGCTGTCAGCAGCAGCAGCTCTTACAAGTTCGCCGCAGGCATTGTTAGCCTTGATGTACTTGCCGAAGATAACATCTGTTGCAATAGTCTCATCAAGAGTTACGGACACCTTGAGGAAGCCCTCCTTCTCACCTCTGTCAAGGGCGAGAACACGGTGATTGGCAACCTTCGGGATAGCCTCGGAGTACTCATAGTAGTTCATATATACACTTTCAGCCTCGGGGTCGGAAGCCTTTGAAACAAGCTCTCCCTTTTCGCCTGCAAGAGCACGGAGCTTCTTTCTGATGTCTGCATCGTCGGAGATATCCTCTGCGATGATGTCCATAGCTCCCTGCAGTGCAGTCTGAGCGTCCTTTATCTTCTTTTCTTCGTCGATGAAGGCTTCTGCTTCCTTCTCAGGGTCAGTAGAATCCTTCTGCTCTATAAGCATAACAGCCAGCGGCTCGAGACCATTCTCACGGGCAATACTTGCACGGGTACGGCGCTTGGGCTTGAAGGGACGGTAGATGTCCTCCACCTCGACGAGAGTAACTGCCGCACTGATAGCTGCTTCTATCTCGGGAGTCATCTTCTCCTGCTCGGTGATAGCCGCAGTTACCTCTTCCTTGCGCTTTTCAAGGTTGCGGAGGTACATGAGTCTGTCATAGAGCTCACGGAGTATCTGGTCGTCGAGGGAGCCTGTAAGCTCCTTACGGTAACGGGCGATAAAAGGTATAGTCTTGTCGTCGTCGATAAGAGCAACGGTATTGTCGACCTGTTCCTGTTTAAGTCCGAATTCTTTTGCAAGTGTCTTGTTGATGTCCATATTATTTCCTTTCATTAAGCGGTAAATAGTACGTGAGCTGTTTTGCCCATATCCGCCGTTTTTATATGATTAATCTTCGCTTTCTGCCATATTTTCTGCAATATCCGCAGGCTCAGCAGGCATTTCCGCCATACGCTGGTCATTCCAGCGGTCAAGCCACGAAAACAGGGTCTTGGCAATATCCTTATATACATTTACGGAATTCTTTTCCATGAGCACATCATGGCGCATACCTTCAAAGAGTCTGTGGGATATGCTCTCATATCCCAGCTTCTCCAGCTTTTTCATTGAACGCATGAAATGTTTCTCCGAGATCATTGCGGGGTCATCCTTGCCCGAAACGAATCTGATGGGCAGTGAAGGCTGACTTACCTTCCACCCCCTTCCCGACTCGGACTGCTTGACAAGCCATAAAAGCTCGGTATAGCCGTTGAGGGTCGGTCTGAAGCTGCACAGCGGATCCTCGTTGTAGGCAAGTACTGTATCAGGATCGCTGCAGCGCCATGAATTCACGGGATCCTCGAAGAATTTTCCGAAGCTGTCATCTATAGTATCAAAGATCTTCTCACTTCTGAAGCGACTGCCCGGTCGCTTTGAAGCTACAGAGCCGATAACTCTTACTGAGGGTGAGAAGTTCGAGTGGCATATAGTGCCGAGAAGAACAAGTCCGTTTATGTCGCTGTCATGCTCCTTAAGGAAGCATCTTGCGCCTGCTGCTCCGAGGCCGCTTGCCGCCATAAAAACGGGAACTCCCGGATATGCGGCTCTTATCCTTGCGTTGAGCTGAGCGATGTCGCTTACAAAGCCCTCTCCGCCATTTCTGAACATATAGCCAATATCATCGGGCTCTACGATACTTTTGCCGTGTCCGCGGTTATCATGGATAACAGTTATGAATCCCTGTTCGGCAAGGTAATCCATAAATGGATAGTATCTTTCCTTGTGCTCGTTCATACCGTGGACTATCTGGACAATGCCGTTTATATCTCCTGATGGCACTGCAAGCACAGCTGATATCACAAGTTCGTCAAAATCAGAAGCAAATTGAAATTCCTTCAGATCAGCATTAAGCATAAAGTTCCTCCTGTCAAAAAATCGGGGAAAAAATAGTGTATATTATTAAGTATATCACATTTTCGAAAATAATGCAAATGAGGAGTAACAGACCGCATTATAAATTGAGGTTTACCGCATCATCGGGGCATTTATTATCAATTTTCATTCCCTGCAAAGTCTTTTCAGTTCGGCTGAAAGAGTATTCGGCACTCCCCTTGCTCCGCGGACGGCAGTCACTCCTAAGTCCTTCATTCGTGCAAGAGGCATGTCTTCTGCGCTGTAGCGGTGGACAAGCCTCAGCCTGACTGCCCTTTTGATACGGTATGTTCCGTCATCGTAATTATACGGGATATTTACCTCCGCTGCCTCACATCTGTACATTATGGCAGATACGGGAGCTGCCATATAAATATATACCGTATCCCCCACTATCATATTTGAAGTCTGTTTCCAGATGATAGTGCCGTCCCGGCGGAAATCCTGCTCAATGTCGTACATTGCCGGTGCCGCAGGAATGAGCCAGTCCTTTGGCTCGGTGCGGAGACGCTTGCTGCCACCGCTCTGTCCTGCCAGCTCATAGCTCATATCAATGAGAGACTTCACCTGCTCCTCATCTACCGAGCCGTCCAGCAGCACCGATACCCACTGCTCCTTCTGCATGTGGTATGCAGGCACTATGCCTTTCATTGCCAGCAGTGAGCCTGTCATCAGAGGACTGCACTTGATATTGACTATATCGTATATTTTTCCTTTTTCAAAGCCTATCTTTGAACCGTCCACATTCATTGCTATAGCAAACCATTTACCGTTATCGCTGCGTCTGAGCACAGCACAGTCGGGAGTTCTTTTCCACAGGTATTCAGGCTCAGCACCGAAATGCTCGGCGGCATATCTGAAAAGCTTTCCTCGTATGGTATTTTCCGTCATTTCACTTCTCCGTTTCCAGTCTGCGCATCTCTTCACGAAGATGTATGTAACAGGCATTGCATATCTCGCAGTCCTTTTCCGCACGGTGTGCGCCCTTTATCTCAATGCCGTAATGAGCAGCGACCGATGTCTGCTTTCGGTCAGGCATGAGGGGAAGTACCTTCCGTGCAAAGCGCAGCACGTCAACGAAGTCATTTTCGAGATATATCCCATGACAGCGCAGCAGGTTGTCATAGAGGAAATTGATGTCGAAATTCACGTTGTAACCCATGAGCATATCATTCCCTGCGAAATCATAGAAAGCCTTTATCGCTTCGGAAATATCAGGAGCGTCATTCACCATATCGTTGGTTATTCCCGTAAGACCTGTAATAAAGGCACTTATGGGATTCTGCGGCTTTATGAGGGTATTGAACACCTCAGACTTCACGCCGTTTCTGTAGCGGACAGCCGCTATCTCGATTATCTCACACTCCTCGGGAGAAAGTCCCGTAGTTTCAATATCCACGACACAGTAGTCCTTCGGGAAGGCGATCCTGCTCTTTCCCTTTCTTCGTTTGACAGTGCTCATAACATGCTCCTTATGTCAAATAATAATTCCTCCGAACAGATTCCGGGGCAATAACCGCCTTACGGCGGTTATTGAGTATGCATTAATTAATGTCTGCTCAACAACTAAAAATTGGCTTTATACAGCTTTTAAAAGTCTATTTTTAGTTGTCAAAGTGCAAGAAAAAAATATTCCAATAATTTTTCTTGCACTTTGTTTTGCCCGACAGGGCAAAATGAGCTTGACATAAAAGAATGTAATGCGCAAATTTCTCAAATTATAAATAATTTGCGCCCCCTGAACAAAGTTCAGGGCAATAACCGCCTTACGGCGGTTATTGAGTATGCATTAATTATAATATACATGGAGAAAATTGTCAAATCAGAGTCCAAAAATACTATCTGTAACATTTTATTTCTGGTGAAATCCCGGCAGTATACAATATCAACAATATTATCTATATGCTGTTGTTGAATAAGCATATTTTATATTAATTTTGCATATATACATTGATTTTTGTACTCAAAAGTTGTATAATATAATCGTGGAAGTATTTTCCTTTTTCACTCTATATCTGTACTGAAAGGAGTTGCCTTATGAAGAAGTTTATATCCATTGCTGCGGCACTTGCAACTGCTCTGACCAGCACTGCCATGACCGCAGGCGCAATGTTTGAAAATATCCCGTCTACAAGAATCTGGAACGAGGAATTCGAGATGTTCGACGCTATGGACAGCGGCAAGCTCATCACTGATGTTGACGGAAACGGTGTCTTTAACATCTACGACTGCTTCACGCTCTACAGCTGCACAGGCACTGTCGAAAGTCCGAAATTCAAATTTGAGGAATACGAGTCCGAAAAAGATGATACCTATAATTTCGCCGATTATGACGGCAGCGGCAAAACAGACCAGTCTGACGCCATACATCTAATCAGATATTACATCGTCAGAAACAAGCTCTCCCGTAAGATCACACTGCCATCAGCCTACGATTCCGTAAGCAAGCAGGGGTCTGTGTCGTCAGACGGAAACTCCGCAGTCTCATGCCATTACATCGATATATCTCCCGGTAAAAAGTTCTCCCGCGAACTTATGGTACAGGCTGATTATCTGATGGCAGGCTATCCCGTTTTCTGTGATATGCTCGAAAGCGGCGAAGTCAACTACGACTTTAACGGCGACGGAAGGCTTTTTTACGACGATATCAACTATCTGTGGGTATATGTCATAAACAGCGACAACTGCGCATACATGGACTTCACCGCAGAAGAAGCGATCCCTCTCCCTGAGGAAATATACTATCCATGTCAGAAGGCAAGCACTTATCTCAGAAGCGAAAACAGCATATCATGGATCTATGAATACGCTCTTATGTACTGCTTCGAGAATTACGGTGCAGACCCGGAATATCTTTCCAACGATTACTATGAAAGTGTTTTCAAGGGCTCAGGCATTTATGATTTCGGAAGATACGCCAAGCAGTGCTACGAAGAATGGCTCCCGAAAAACGAGTATCTCACCTTCAACGGCGCTCGCTTCAACAGGGAATATCTCACATTCCTGAAGGAGAACAGCGGTGAGAACCCGATCATCCCCGATACCAACGGCGACGGGGTTCTTGACGTCTATGACACCTTCAACACATATATCTACATGGATGATATGTATTCCGAGGCAACTGCGGAGACTACCATTCTCCCTGCCGCGATCTGGAGCTTCTTCACCGAAAAATGTGACCTTAACAAGAATGGTCTCAGCGGTGATCTCCACGATCTGGATATGCTCAATCTCTTCGTCACCGAAAACTGCACTGAAGAGGAGCTATATGAACTGTTTGACAACTATCAGGAAAGACTGAAGAACTACATTGCTGAGCTGTCCGAAAAAACAGGCAGACCTGCCGTAAAATACAGCCCCGAAAAGTATTCCTCACCTGTTGCTCTGAGTGATGATACAGAGCGTACAGGCGACGTAAACGCTGACGGAATAATGGATCTTTCGGATACTGTTCTGATAATGCAGTCACTGGCTAACCCCGATAAGTATAAGCTGTCCGCTATCGGCAGATTCAACGCCGATGTAAACAACACAGGTGACGGCATAACTCTTATGGACGCGCAGTCAGTTCAGAACAGACTTCTCGGTCTTGAATAACGCAACAAACTGCCCCCTGCTTTGCAGGGGGCTTATTTCTTTATTCCTTGCCGAAGAATTTATCTTCAAGCATCAGGCACCAGCAGTGATATACAGGCAGGTGAAGCTCCTGTATCATATAGGTCTCAGAAGACGGAACTCTTACTGCCACGTCAGCGACCTCAGCAAGCTCGCCGCCCTTTTCTCCTGTAAGACCTATTACCTTAATGCCGAGAGCTCTTGCAACGACCGTAGCCGACATGACATTCCGGCTGTTGCCCGATGTGGATATTCCGAGGAACACGTCCCCCTCTCTGCCAAAGCCATAGAGCTGCTGCGCAAACACACCGAGACCGTCAACATCGTTGATATAGGCGGTGGACAGGGCTTCGTGAGCGACCAGCGGTATCGCCATAAGTCCGCGCTCCAGATTCTCTGCAAGATTCTTTCCGCGGACAGGGTCCACTCTTTTCAGCTTTTCAGCAAACTCCGCAGGTACTGTCCTGGCGATCTTGAACCGCTTCATAAGCTCTCCTGCGATATGCTCGCTGTCGGCAGCAGAACCGCCGTTTCCTGCTATCATAAGCTTTCCGTCACGAGTATAGCACTCCTCCATGACCAGATATGCCTTTATGATGTCCTCCCTGCACTTTTCAAGCACAGGGTATCTCTCTATAAGAAAATCAACATGTTTTTCAAGTCTTGGCTCTAACATTAATATCCCTCATTCCTTACTGCACTGTTATCCTTCTGACTGCTTCAATAAGCGAATCCGCCGTGATGTCCTGTCCGAAGCTTCCGCTGCCTATGAGCGCTGTCCTGCAGCCTGCAGCCTTGCCTGCAAGGATGTCATTTTCTCCGTCGCCTATCATCCATGACTCTGAAAGGTCGATATTGAAGTCCTTGGCGGCTTTTAAAAGCATTCCTGCCTTCGGTTTACGGCAGTCACATTCAATCTTGAGCTCGGGTATCTCTCCTTCATAGCCCTTGTGGGGATGATGGGGACAGAAGTATATCCCGTCAAGGTACGCCCCGTCATGTCCGAGAAGAGTCTCCATTTTGTTGTGTATCACGGCAAGCTGTTCGAAAGTTACCTCACCTCTTGCGATAACGGGCTGATTTGTGGCAACTATGGCAAGGCAGCCCGAAGCATTTATAAGCTTCACAGCCTCCGCTGCATCGTCTGCAAGCTCAAATTCATCTATATTCCGCAGAAAGCCTACATATTTGTTAAGAGTACCGTCCCTGTCAAGGAAAATGGCTCTCTGTTTGCTTCGCAGGTTTTTTGCCTGTACCACACCGTTTGCAAAATCTCTGCACACAGCCTCATAACGGTCAGGAGTTCCCATATCCTTTACATACTCGGGACTGTCATAGCAGAACATTTTCCCTGTACCGCAGAGAGGCTTCAGTATCTGTCGGTCAAGGTCAGCCTTTACTATTTTGCCGTCACGCTCAGTACCTACAGAATCGCCGTCTATGCCGCTCATATCAAGAGCCTCGGGCGATATAACATGAAGTCCTGCATTTACCCTGTTCCTGTACCACTGAGGACGCTCGTCCTCCTTGGCAAGCCATTTCTCCACTCTTCCGTCGCTGTCAGCCAGCAGCAGACCGCTGTCATATGGGTGACTGTTAGGATGGGTGAAAAGGGTGACAAGTCCGCCCTTCTGCCTGTGATACTCCACAAAACGATTAAAATCTATATCAAATACAGCGTCTGCATTTAGCAGAAGGAAGTCCCCGTCAAGCTTGTCCCTCAGCTTGAACAGTGCGCCTGCATTGCCGAGAGGCTTTTCCTCAACGTAGTACTCTATACTAACGCCGAATCTGCTTCCGTCGCCGAAATAGCTGATTATCTGCCCGGACATATGTGATACTGTCAGTATGAGGTCTGTGAAGCCCTGCTCCCTGAGGCAGCATATCTCACGCTCAAGTACAGGTACTCCGTCTATTTTTATCATCGGCTTGGGTATATCCGAGGCAACAGAGGATATTCTTGTGCCTCTGCCCCCTGCCATTATAACTGTTTTCATCTTACTCCTCTTCCTTTGGCACGTATATCTCGGGAGTATAGTGGATGACCTGTGTTCCGCCGTTTTCAAACTCGAAGGGGATATACATCAGGTCCTTCATGGCTTTTCTGACGCTTTCCTGCTTGTCAGGCTGAACATAGAAAACAAGGAAACCACCGCCGCCTGCACCCAGCAGCTTTCCGCCGAGGGCACCTGCCTCCAGTCCCTTCTGATAGAGGGCATCAATACTGTTGGTACTTACTGCCGCACCTACCTGTCGCTTCAGTCTCCATGTATGGTCAAGAAGCCGTCCGAATTCGTCAAGGTCGGCATTGCTGTCCGTAAGGACTTTCTCTGCATCATCCACAAGACTGTACATCTCTCTGAGCTGAGCCTTTTTCTCGGCGGCGTCAAGCTTGTTTGCCTGCTGGACCTCCGCAGAAAAACGTGTAAATCCTGTAAAGAACATCATAAGATTCTCATTGAGCTGACGTTTTCTCTGAGGGCTGATTATAACGGGAAGCACCTCAAACCCGTCATCACTGAAGTTTATTCGGTTGAAGCCGCCGTAGGAAGCCGCTATCTGGTCCTGCCAGCCCCCTGCCTCATTGCAGAGCACTCTCTCAAGGTGTATAGCCTCCTCCGCAAGGCGCTTCTTGTCGGCGTATTTGCCCTTAAGAGCGTAGAATGCATTCAGCAGACCTACAGCAAATGAGGAGCTTGTTCCGAGTCCCGAACGGGCAGGCAGGTCAGCCTCATAGGTTAGCCTTATCTCATGCATATCCAGCATTTTCATGGCATTGCGGATGAGGGGGTGCATTATATCTTCAACATTGTTCACGCGCTCCGTCTTTGAATATGAAAGCTCGGTAGTATAGTCGAAGAATCGGGGAAGATGTCTCACGTTCACATAGCAGTACTTGTCGAATGTGGTGGACAGGACTGCTCCCCCGTTTTCGCTGAAAAAGCTTTCCATATCTGTTCCGCCGCCAAAAAACGACATACGAAACGGTGTTTTGGTAATAATCATTTCTGTTTTCTCCTTTGATAGACCATATCTGCACATAGGCAGATGCTCACATAGAATTATTATATACCATTATCGCGTCCATTGTCAATATTAACATCCATTTCCTGCCGTTTTTGTTGAGCAGTTTCCGAAAGACAGCCGTAAAAAGTCCTGAACGAGGCTGATATTCACCTTGTCCGGGACGTCTGTTCATTGCTCGGTATCCGTATCGCTGTCTATAAGCCTTTCAAAAATAATGCCGTAGATAATACAGCCAAGGCAGGCACCGAGTGTATTGTGGATTATATCATCGGACTCAAACAGTCCTCTGCCTGTGAAATACTGCGAAAACTCAATAAAAAGCGAAAGGACAAAGCCTGCTGCCGCCGCAGCCTTTATGTTTCTGAACCTTTCGAACATCATGGGCAGCATAAATCCCAGCGGAAACAGCATAATGAGATTTCCGCATATCTGACACGACCAGTACCGATAATCTCCGCTTCTGATCATCGTACTTATCTCCCACAGAGGTCTGAGCACATGGCGCCGCACACCTTCCGTTCTTTCAATCAGTGTAATGTTGAAAACGCAGTACAGATACAGCAGCATTGTCAATACGCACAATCCCTTTATCACAATCCCTGAACTGCTCAGCTTCTTCAGTTTATTGACAAATCTGTTCACGGTCACTCAGCCTCCTTGCCATTATTGATATATACGCATTATACCACATTTGCTAAAATAATGCAAGCATTGCGGAAATATTTCACAGGTTATACAAAAATATGCTGTTTCCTTTCTGTTTTTAATTCTACGCTTTCACATCTCTTTTCATGTCACCTGGCCGCACAGAAAATCAGTTTCGGTACTTAACTGTTAAAGATTTTGAAAAATCAAAACGCACTGCATTTCGTGGTGTATCGCATATTCATGGCTGAAATTCGGGCTGACCGTATAACCGAAAAAGTTTCATAACACCTCATTATTTTACAGAAAACAACATAATTTTACACTTTAACTATTGCTTTTCCTATTTTTATAGTGTATAATAGTACAGAATAATAATTTTCAGTATAATATTCTTTTACTCTGGCTTAAAAATATATCATACATTTTTCAAAAAGAAAAATTCTTCGGGGTGATATCCGTATAATATGAAACCAAATAATAACGATAAAAACAATCTCCGGAATACTCTGGACGACGTGCTTATTAACAAAATGCACTCAAAGGCTGCTTTTGCGCTGCTGCTTCTCCTTTATGCAGCGACTACCGCAGCCATCCGCATGATAGCATTAGGCGGAGCAAACACTTATCTCATGCTTATCGGCCGTTCTGTCCCCATCGGAGGTTTCACAGGCATTTTTTCCAATCTGGCTAATATCTGCCTTGTTACACTTGTGGTCTTCTTCGGAAAGATAGGCTTTGTCACCGCACTCGGACTTCTTCTGATGCAGTTTTCCATGATCTTCCTGGAAATGGTCACACAGCACTCTACCACATACCTCCCTGGCGTTTTCGGCAATGCTCTGACCATTCTTGCTATTATCATAATCTACTTAAATAGCGCCAAGGTCAATGAATATCAGACAAGAATGAGAGAACAGGCTGTTACAGACAGGCTCACAGGCCTTCCAAACAGATTCGCCTGTTCAGAGCTTCTGAATGAGCTTATCAGGATCGGCGAACGCTTCGCTCTGGTGCACATCGACATCAACGGCTTCAAGAGCATAAACAGCTCTATGGGCTACGAAGCAGGAAACAAGGTGCTCATCGAGATCGCTCAGCGCTGGAAAGATATCGCAGATACAGGCGTATCAGGAACTTCAGACTTCATCACCCGTGTCAGCGGTGACGAATATGTCCTGATAATCCGAGGATACAATTCAGATGAGGCTATCCGAAAAACTATCAGCCACTACGAGTCTGCCCTTGGCAAACGTCTTACTATCGACAACTGCGACTTCTTTATAACAGCCAGCTTCGGATATGCAGAGTATCCCTCCGATGCAAGTACCACAGATTCGCTTTTCTCCTATGCAGACACCGCTATCCATGAGGTCAAGCGCCTTAAAAACAGCAACCATATACTAAGATTTACTCCCGATCTGCTCAAGATAGAACGCACCATCGAGATCGAAGGAAAAATAAGGGATGCCCTTGAAAATGATACGATATCCTTCAGGCTTCAGCCGCAGTTCGATATGTCCCATAAGCTCCGCGGTTTCGAGGCTCTTGCCCGCATGAGAGACTCCGACGGCAATATCATCGCTCCATCCGAGTTCATACCCGTAGCCGAAAAGGTGGGGCTTATCGACAAGGTTGACTCCGCTGTCTTCCGAAAGGCGGCTATGTTCTTCGGCGGACTTTGCAAAAAGACAGATACCAAGCTGATGCTCAGCGTAAACGCTTCTGTCAGACACCTTATGAAAAACGGCTTCCTTAACGAAGTACGCTGGGTCCTCAGCACAAGCGGACTTCCGCCGCAGCAGCTTGAGATAGAGATCACTGAGTCCATTATGATCGACTCTGCCGAAAAAGCCTTCCAGTGCATTACCGAGATCAGAGATATGGGAGTACAGATTGCTATCGACGATTTCGGCACAGGCTATTCTTCACTCAGCTATCTCAATAATTTCCCTGCAAATCTGCTTAAAATAGACAAGTCATTTATTGACAAGATGAATTCGGGCGACTCTTCAAAGCAGTATGTTGCAGCGATCATCTCTATTGGCCATATCATGGGCTTCGATGTCATTTCTGAAGGCGTCGAGGATCCCGATCAGCTTGAAACTCTCAAGGATATAGGCTGTGACCTTATACAAGGCTTTATATGGGGACGTCCGCTGCACAAAAAAGACGCAGAGCAGCTGGTAATGGAAAATCTCAACAGCTGATATTAACAGATGGCTTTGTCCGTCAGAGTTAAGCAGTATATATGCATTTTACCGGGTCTATAACAGGACCCGGTATTTTTATGCCCCGAAGCGCACACAAAAATGCTTAAAGCCCATATTTATCAAGAATTTACATTTTAGCCCTTGAATCCTATGTCGAAATATAGTATAATTAATTTGAATATAAAACATTTATATTTATAGTATTTTAATTTAACGTTAAAGGAGACTCCCATTATGGATACTGAGCATGAACTTAGATTTTATAATTTATATGCCCAGCTCGCTTCTCTTACTCAGATCGTCAACCAGAAACCGGATATACCGCGGATAGAATCTATCCTTAATCAAATATCCGCCATGTTCCGACTTTCCAAGGGAGTTACTCATTTCTACAAGACTCCTGCGGATGAAAACAGCGGCAATGGCGAGATAATGTGCAGCTATGACACAGGAAAAGAGGGCAAGCCAGTTCATATGGTACGTTTTGTCACGAAATTCATGTCCATTACCACAATGACAGTGTATATGTCCGAGGACGAAAAGCCCCTTTCTGAGGACGAAAAGTTCAAGGTGGACCTTACGATGAGGACGGTTCTCGCCTTCATAAGCCGAAACCGCCTGCAGAATATTGCTGAGGAGCTCGCATTCTTCGATGATATGGGCTTCCGCAATATAAGAAGTTTTTTCAGGTTTATTATCTGGAAGGGGGTCCCCGGCAAGCTTGACGGCAAGGCAGCAATAAACTACAATCTCCGCAATTTTTCTCTCATCAACGAGGAATATAGCAGAAAATGCGGTGATATGGCTCTGATCAATCACTACAGACATATGGAGCACCTCATCGGCACAGGCGGAATGGTCGCTCGTCTCGGCGGTGATGCCTTTGTCTGCATATGCGATCAGCATGACCTGCAGGATATACTCGATTATCTCAACGACGCTGTTGTAGTTATCGACAGCAGCGGACAGACCGCCAGGCTTTCTGCCTATGCAGGCGTATTCTATATCCCTGACGGATATACAGTAAATGTTCCGAACGATATAATGGGCAAGGTCATGCATGCCTACAATATCGCCAGAAACAGTGCAGGAAGCAATATCGTTTTCTTCTCGGATACGCTGATGTCAGATAAAGAGCGTTCAAGACGCATACAGAATATGTTCCCTGCCGCTCTTGCCAACAATGAATTCCACGTTTTCTATCAGCCGAAGGTAAATATCGTCACAGGCGAGATATGCGGTGCCGAGGCGCTCTGCCGCTGGTTTCACGATGGAAAGATAATGCCGCCTATAGAGTTCATCCCCATACTCGAAGAAACAAACGAGATATGCAAGCTCGATTACTATGTGCTGGACATGGTCTGTGAGAATATCCGCAAATGGCTGGATCAGGGAAGAAAGGTCGTCCGCGTATCAGTGAACCTCTCAAGAAGGCATATGATAAATCCAAATCTGCTTTCAACTCTTATCACTATCATCGACAGCCATAATGTCCCCCATGAATACATAGAAATAGAGCTTACAGAAACCACCACCGACGTTGAGTTCAAGGATATCCGCAGAGTAGTCGATGGACTTCACGAACAACATATCTATACATCCGTCGACGATTTCGGAATGGGCTATTCCTCTCTTAATCTTATAAGAGTCGTTCCGTGGAACGTCCTTAAGGTGGATAAGATATTCCTTCCGCTGGACGGTGAATCCAGTGACAGCACAAGAAGCGTCATGTTCAAGTACGTTGTTGCTATGGCAAGGGAGATAGGTCTGGAATGTATAGTCGAAGGAGTAGAGACTCCTGCACAGCTTGAACTTCTCCGCAAGAACCACTGTGAACTGGCACAGGGCTACCTTTTCGACAAGCCTCTGCCTATTGAAGAATTTGAGAAAAGACTTGACAGAAGGACATATCCCATATAACATTCAAATCAGATGTCACCTTTCTGCGTCTCAAGGAAGTGAATATAGATGTATACCAGGGAAAAATACGAAAAAGACTTGCAATTTATAGAAAAGATCGAGCATCTTAAATCAAACAGGATAGAGTTCATAGCATATTTCTTTGTGCTTGCCTCATGTCTCGCGGCACATATCCTGTATATGATCCTTTTCGCCAAAGCAGGCGTCAAGAATATGGTAATATTCAACATATTCAGTATTTCCTTCTATATAATAAGTCTTTTCCTG
>SFMO01000177.1 GCA_004554385.1 Ruminococcus flavefaciens | reverse complement strand
TTGACGAGAATGCTCTCGGGGCGGAGGTCTATCGTATGCTCCGTCAGGGAGTGTGGATAGGGCTGTCAAAAAAGGTCTTGCAGATCATGGACGCACTCAGGTTCTATACATACAGTGCGCCTCTGACACCCGACCTGAATTTTATTCATGTGCAGAACGGCAAGCTCGACCTGAATGGCAACTTCTATCCTCACAGGGAGTTCTGCACCAACCGCCTGAACGTGTGCTATGACCCGAATATCCGAAAGGGTGCGTATTATCCCGAAAAGTTCCTGACTTTCCTCATGGAGCTTCTCACGCCCGAAGATGTTACCACCTTGCAGGAGTATCTCGGCTATCTGCTGATACCCTCCACAAAAGGGCAGAAGATGATGTTCCTCATCGGGCAAGGCGGCGAGGGGAAGAGCCGCATCGGTATCGTTCTTCGGGAGATATTCATGGATAATATGCTGACGGGGAATGTCCACCGAATCGAGAACGACCGCTTTTTCCGCTACAACCTGAAAGACCGCCTGCTGATGGTCGATGACGATATGCAGATGCAGGCGCTGTCCTCCACGGGATATATCAAGAACCTCGTCACCGCTGAAACGCCGATAGATGTTGAAGCCAAAGGCAAGCAGTCGGAACAGGCGCTCCTGTACACAAGGTTGTTGTGTTTCGGTAATGGCAGTCCCAAAACGCTCTATGACAAGAGCAAGGGCTTTTCAAGGCGAATGATAATCCTCACAACTCTGCCGCCGCCCGAAAGGCGAATTATTGACCCCTACATCGCTGAGACGTTCATCGCCGAGAAAGAAAAGATATTCTGCTGGATGTATGACGGTCTGCTGAGACTTCTTGCCAACAATTACCACTTTACGATCTCCGACAAGGCAAGGCAGAATGTCAGGGAGACTATGCAGGACAACTGCAATATCACGGAGTTTCTGGAAGATACGGACAGGGTGCAGTATGGGGAAAATCTGCGGGTCGCATCATCGGCGCTGTATACCGCAGTGATAGGCGAACATCAGCGGAAGATAGGTGGAACTGCCTTTCGGGAAACGCACAAATATCTCATCGATAATATCCTTTTCGATGACCTCACGCTTGTACTGTGATGAGCGGTAATTGGTACGTGAGCCTTTGGGTATCTTCACATAAGCCATAGGCGAGGTTTTCAGATAGTGAAGCGGCTGTACGGCATAGTTTAGGCTGCTTGACAGCACACCCTTGATGCCGATGACGGTATTCTTGCTGTAACCGTTAGCGACCATATCGTTGATCAGCTTCTGAAGCTGTTCCGCCGTGATCGTAACAAGACGATACTTGCCGATCTTCGGAGATATATGAAGCCTGATATACTTTTTATAGTTAGCGACAGTCGTTGGTTTCAGATTCGGGATACAGTACATCTCGATCCAGTAATTGAGGTAGTCGTGCATGGAAAGCTCAGAAGGCGTGTTCACTGTGCCTGCGGTCTGGTATTCGTGCATAGCCTTGACACCCTCGCTGACCGCTTCAGCCTTTGTGTTGAAACCGCCCTTGCTGATACGCTTTCTCTTGCCGTCCATCTTGGCTATCTCAAAGTAGTATTCCCATTTCTTTCCACGCTTGCGAGCGTTGATATCTGCCATAAGATCACCCTCATTTATTATAGCGCGCCACACCCGAAAAAGTCAAGCATTTTTGTCACCCATTTGTCACCCAAAAATAAATTTTTGTGAGTAAAACACCGTCAAAATAGATTTTGATAAATTTTCGACAATGCGTTATAACGGCGTAGTTATGGGCTTTTCTCGTCATTGTGAGTCGTTTCCTGTAACAGTAAATTTTTTTGACATTGCATGGGCAACAACCCTATGGTTGGCGCTACTGTTGCTTGTGCGGTTGCTGTTGAAGAGGCTATGAAGTAAGCTTCAAACGGCTTAACTACGGCATTTAACGAATAATTATAAAATCCCGCTGATATTCGTAAAAATCGAATTTCGGCGGGATTTTTGTATTTTGTCCACCATTTGTCCACGGATTTTTAAGCGGTGGACAAGGGGCAATAATAAAGCGATATTAGATGAGTTTATTCATCTTATTTGCCAAATACAACGGCATATTTACAAAGCTGTCATTATGTTCATATCCAAGTTTTGAGAAACGCACAGCCTTTGCTGGTTTATGCTCCTTGAGATAGCTTTTAAAGCTTGCAGAGGTTACGCTTTCTCCCGCCTTGACCTCAATCGGAATAATATCCATTCCGTTCTGAACTATAAAGTCAATCTCACTTGTGGCAGTAGGAGCGTAATACTTCGGTTCGGTATCATACAGCGATTTTATCTGCTGTAACACATAGTTTTCTGTCAACGCACCTTTGAACTGATAATCTGATTTGAGCAGAATTGCCTCGTTGCTGATTGCTGCCATGTGTTTCATCAAGCCCACATCAAACATGAACAGCTTGAAGTGATTTAACTGCTCATACGCTTTAAGCGGATGCTCTGGCTTGCTAACATTATATATACGCAGAACCATACCTGCCGACACAAGCCACTCAATAGCCTCCTCAAACTCCCTTGCTCTTGCCCCCTCACGAACACAGCCATAGACAAATTTCTCGTTATCTTTTGAAAGCTGAGTTACAAGACTTCGGAACACCATCAGAATACGTCCGCTGTTGACTTTTCCATTGTGCTTGGAGAAGTCATTTTCATATAATTCAATCAATTCCTGTTGAATACGGGAAATTTCGGCAGGGTCTTTGTGTGTAATCCAGGATTGCACACATTCAGGCATACCGCCTATTATCAGATAATAATTATATGAATCAAGCAACTTTTGGTGGAAAATTTCCTCGATATGCTGTCCTTTTTCAATGCTGCTATAATATGAATATAAGCCCTCATCTGTTGCGGCAAGAAACTCATCAAAGGTCATAGGGCTGATATTCAGAAGATTTACCTTGCCCACGGGATAGGATTTAGGTTTTGCAAGCAGAGTACCAAGCAGACTTCCTGCTGAAATAATATGATACTCGTTTGCCTTTTCGCAGAAATATTTAAGAGAGTTCAGAGCCTCGGAACATTCCTGCACTTCATCAAATATAATCAGATGCTTTTCGGGAAGAATCTTTTTGCCCTTGATAAGTCCCAGTAATTCAATAATTCGATGTGGATTTTTGTTCGTTTCAAAGATAGACTTCAATTCATCTTCTTCATCGAAGTTGAAATAAAATGTATCGTCATAATACTGCTTGCCGAATTCTTTCATAAGCCAGGTTTTTCCAACCTGTCTTGCACCTTTAAGTACGAGAGGCTTGCGGTCAGCACTATGTTTCCAGGCAAAAAGCTGTTCTATTGCATTGCGTTTCACATAATCACGCTCCTTACAAACAGTATTATACCACTTTTTAATAGATATATCAATAGCGTTTTACACATTTTTAAAATGTTTTTGACCCGTTTTTACACATTATCTGAAAATAATAAAGCCCGCAAGCAATGCTTACGGGAAAGATTCATTCTTTTTTAATTAAATGATAAACAATTAATCAAGGCATCTCTTACAATAAGATAGGCTACCAAGTTCACGGATTCTGAAATCATACTCTTCAGTATGTAACCACTTCAAGGCTTTGTCGATGTCATCAAATTCTTTGATATAGCCTTCCCACCTACCAAAATTGTACTTATAAGACACACCGTATATTTTCCCATATTTTTCAAAGTATTTTCTAATATGCATTATATTTATTTCTCC
>SFMO01000176.1 GCA_004554385.1 Ruminococcus flavefaciens | reverse complement strand
TAGCCGAAAAAACAGGCTGTATCCTTTATGAGGAATGGGTAGAGGATCAGGCTGATATAGATAAGATATTCAGCGATATGATGATCTCAGGCAAATATCCAGATTTTATTTCGCCTGACGGTCCGAACTGTCAGAGACTTATCAAGGAGCATGCTTTTATACCCCTTGACAATTACTGGGATGAATACCCGAATCTCAAGGCTTTATATACAGATGCACAGTGGGACATACTCCGTGCAGAGGACGGACATATATACTTCATTCCGCTGTTTTCAGCCGTTAATAAGCAGGTAACAGGCAATATCCATGACGGTGAAGCCTTCTGGATACAGGTAAAGGTGCTTGAATGGGCGAACTATCCCGAGCTGAAGACACTGGACGACTACTTTGACCTCATAGAGGCATATATGGAAGCAAATCCTGTTGATGAAAACGGAGAGCCATACATAGGCTATGAAATACAGGCAACAGAGGTCCGTATGTTTGCTCTTGACAATCCGCCCATGTTCCTTGACGGTCATCCAAATGACGGCTGCTGCTTCGTTGATCCCGATACTCTTGAGGCGAAGGATTATAATCTTCTGCCCACAGCCAAAAGGTGGTTCGAGAAGCTCAACGAGGAATACCATAAGGGTGTTATAGATCCAGAATGTTTCGTTATGGAGACTGCTGATTACTATGATAAGCTCCTGACGGGAAGAGTTCTCGGAATGGTGGATCAGCACTGGAATTTTGGAAGCTCTGAGAGACAGCTCCCTGCTGAGTGTACATATATCCCGTTCGGACTTACCATTGACGGTCAGCTTGTGGAAAGGTATCGTGATAATCCTGCATTCAATGCTTCAACAGGTGTCGGAGTCAGCACGAGCTGTTCAGACCCTGACGGAGCTGTGGAATTTATGAGCAAGCTCATTGAGCCTGAGATACTGAATCTTCGTTACTGGGGCATCGAGGGTGTTGACTATTTCGTAAATGACGAGGGCTTCTTCGACCAGACCGAGGAGCAGTACAAGCAGTGGAACGACAGCAAGTATACACTGAGTCATAAGTGTGAATACAGCTATATGCCTCATTACGGTGGTATGGCTCCTGACGGAAAGAATGCGTACACATCGACGAATCAGCCGAATATATTCCATGACCATCTTGCTCCTGCGATACAGAAGTGCTTTGATGCCTACGGAAAGCAGACATATACCGAGTTCCTCAATCCTCCCGAAGAGAATCCTGCATGGTACCCCATGTGGTCCTTTGAGAGTTCAGTAACAGAGGCTACCGAGTACGGCGAGGTCTCCAAGCGCATCAGCGACATAAAGCATAAGTACATGCCAATGATGGTAATGAGCGACGATTTTGAAAAGACATGGCAGGAATACAAAACCGAATACAACAAGGCAAATCCGCAGATCTATTTTGATGCCCTCACTGCAGAGGTGCACAGAAGATGCGGTGAAAAGTAACAGCAAGCCGCCTGTGGGAAACTCCGCAGGCGGCATTTTGCATATCATTACGGCTGAAGGTGTTATCAGCTTTGTACAAACGCTTTGTTGCAAATCAACAAAAATGATTGACTTGCTGTGAATAATGTGTTATAATAATATATAAGTGAACATAGAAACAGTTTCGGTAATAAGTTCATGATGAGATCATAATTGAAAGAAGGCGGATCATAATGTATGTACAAGGCAAATGCTATAAATGCGGCGGAATACTTGCTGTTGACAAGGCTGAGGACGCATCTGTTTGTCCATTCTGCAATAAGCCCTTTATCGTTGAAAAGGCAATAAGCTGCTTTAATGAGACTGTGTCTCAGGAGATCTCCGTGAAGCAGACTTCTTACAATTATGACAGTGACTTTATTGTTGAGAGAAGTGTTCTGGTGCGCTATAACGGCTTTACCAAAAAAGATGTCAGGATACCTGAGGGAATAACCGTTATAGGTGAAACTGCATTTCAGGGCATGAATAATATCGAATCTGTTTACATTCCCGAAGGTGTTGAGATAATAAGTGAGGGCGCTTTCTCGGGGTGTAAGAACCTGAAAACAGTCCATATCCCTGACGGAGTCGAAACTATTGACAGAGACAGCTTCAATGGCTGTATAAGCCTGAGTTCACTGACCATTCCCGACAGCGTCAGAAACATAGAGGCAGGCTCGTTTACAGGCTGTACAAGTCTCGAATCCATCAATATACCTTCTGAGATAGAAATGCTCCCCTGGAGGATATTTGAAGGCTGTACGAGCCTTAAATATATAGCCATACCCAAAAAGGTAAAGACCATTGAGGACTATGCATTTGCCGAGTGTTCTTCACTTGAAGATGTGAGCTTTGAAAACATGCATACAGCAGAGGATAAATCTCTTGGCATTTTCAGGATAGGAATGAACGCTTTCAGGAACTGTTCAGCCCTTATGAATATAAATCTTCCCGAGACAGTAAAATATATCGGAAATCAGGCGTTCAGAGGCTGTTCAAGGTTAAAGAAGCTTGTGATACCAAAGAGCGTCAAGGCAGTTTATCCTCTTGCATTTGCTGACTGCACAGGTCTTGAGCAGGTGACATTTGCAGGTGATACCGAGCTTTACAGAGGAAGCAACCCATACAAGTACGAGAAGAATTCTGCGACCTTCTATAATTGTCCAAAGCTTCTGAGTGTGAGCTACAGTAAACAGCTGAAGAATTACTGGGCTTTCCCTGCGTATATCAGATCACAGGAGCAGTTTTACATAGAAAGCGGCAGATGCAGACACTGCGGAGGAGAGTTCAAGGGAATAATCGAAAGGGTGTACAGCAACTGCAAAGCCCATAAGGATTATTGATGATTTATCACGCAGAGGCGGTTCAAAAGAGAAACAGGCGGTTCAGATAATGAACCGCCTTATTTCTTTTATATGTCATGTTTTCTATCTGTCATCATTTTTTGAGAGCTTCACGGATTATCTCGAATCTCTTGATGAGGAAGTCAACGACTGAGGTCTGTCCGCCGCCGAACGTTCCGTCGCCCCAGTCCATATCACCGAAGTCCATATCGCCCCAGTCCATATTTTCCCAGTCCATGTTCTCCCAGTCCATATTAGCCCAGTCGACGCTTGCGTCACCGCCGAATCCTTGCCAGCCGCCGCCGTTTTCACCGTTTTCGCCGCCGAATCCCTGCCATGCGCCTCCTTCACCGTTTCCTTCCATGTTCCAGTTGCCCCATGCAGGAACTTCTTCTTCGCTGTACTGGAGACCCTCAGGGCTCTTGGATGTGTTAAGGTCAAAGTCGTCAACTGTGAATGATGCGCGTGGGTCAGCAGCAACGTGTGAGCGTATCTTCTTTGCGTAATCAGCAACATATGCTTCGGGATCGCTGTAGTAGTCCATTACCTGATTTACAATATCAACATACATATCGTAGTACTCAGGTACCTGTAAAAGCTTTGCAAGGGGACGATCCTCGATAGTTGACTGATAAAGGCTTGTTGTGATATCAGATGTAACAGAGCTTGCGCCGCCTGTGAAGTTTCCGAGGCAGAGGTTGTAGTCCCAGCCTACGAAGTATGCCTTGCCGCCTGAGTACATGAGATAGTAGTTATGTGCAAGAGAACCGTTATAGCTGTCGTAGTTGCAGAAGATAGAGTTTACTGCAAATCCCTTGAGGAAGCTTGGAACATCGATAACGTCCTCGATGAACTTGTAGTCTGTTGGAGTCAGCTTGTTGATAGCTGTCTTTATATCCTGTATATGCTTGAACTCGTCATCAGTGCCGAATTTAACAGCAAACCTGTCAAGAGGCATATTCTCAGTGAACGAGCAGTAGCTGTCACCGCCAAATCCGCCCCATCCGCCTTCAGCGCCGTTGCTTTCGGTAGCCTTGTAGAGTACCGAGTCGTCATCTACGGCATAGCGCTCAGCCACAGTAGTACCGGGCTGCTCAGCGAGGAGATAGAAGCTGTAGAGCTCACCGTTGAGGTACATGTCCGTGTGTGCAGCGTGAGGAGCAACTCCGCCTATCTCATACATTGCGTTATAGCAGAGAATATCTCTCATGCAGGTAGCATCTGAGAGCATATTGTTCATGCAGAGCTCTGTGAGACCGTGATAGTTAACATCCTTGTCGAACTTGTCAGTCTTGATACGGAAGCTGTATTTGCCGTTTTTAGCCATCATAAGGGAGCTGTTGCCCTTTGTGCGGATACCTACATTTTTCAGCTCCTCACCGTCGATGACAACATCACAGGGAGTCCACTCCTCCTTGCTTGCGTTAGCGAGAAGATTATTCCACTGTGCCTCATCCATTTTTACGTCTATCTTATGGATCATATTCTGGCTGAAGAGCTCGCCGTAGAGCTGCTCCTCATTTTCCATATCGTTATTTACGTCCTTGTATGAAGCAGGCTTGCCTGCCTTGAATGTGCTGCCTGAGCCGTGTTTCATCTTTATGCCGCCTGCGAATACCTTGTACTCGGCACTTCCAAGGTCAGGTGAGGAAACGATGGCATATCTGAATTTCTTGAGTGTATTCTTGTCAAATACAGGCTTGTTTTCAGAATCAGTAACAGCCACAGGATTGTTCTTGCCCCATTCCTTGGTGAAATCAAGCATAAGGGTGTTCTGCTCTGTTGAGGTGAGGTTCTCGCACTGATTATCGGTAGCTGTTGCAAGAACAGTACCGCCTGAAATGCTAATAGTGCCTGCACTTGTAAGACCTCTGTCGCCGAATGCGGATATATCGCCGCCGCTGATATTGATAGCAGTTTCAGCCTGTACAGCGTCGTTGCCGCACTTGATGCTTATCTCACCGCTTTCAATATCCACATTTCCCTTAGAGGACTTGATACCGTCGCCCTCTGCCTTGATACTGAGCTTTCCGCCCTTTACGGTAACGGATGTCTTGCCCTTTACTGCGTCATTCGGCACCTCTATATTGAGTGTTTCGATATTGGTGATACCGCCTGTGAATTTGATGTCGTTATTGCAAGCCATAGCGTCCTGTATATTTGCAGTAATGGTAAGAGTACCTGTACCTGCTGTGCCGCCCTTGATGGTCAGATCGTCCTTAGCTTCGATAAGAGCGCTTGTCTCGTCTTCGCCTGCATATGCGGCAGTTCCGTCTGAGATGAAGTTTTCTGTGCCGTCAGCGATAGTGATGGAAGCCTTGTCAGCATTTTTTATAAGAACAGCAGGAGCGCTCTTGCCTGTGATATTCACTCCGCTGAGTATGAGCTTGACTGTGCCGCTGTCAGCTGTCTCGTCGGGAATATCAACGCATATCTGACCGTCTGCAAGAGTACCGTCAAGCGTAAAGCTGCCTGAGTGGGTGATAGTTACCTTTGAGCCCTGAGCTGAAGCGTACTCTCCGTCAACAGTTATACCGCCGTCACTGAGGTGTATCTTTGTGTTTACGGTGTCCTTCTCCTCAGTATCGTCAGTGCTGCCTGCTGCGAAGCTCTCGGGGAGAGTTTTTATGCTGCCCAGCAGGTAGCGCTGTATAGAGAGGGCATCATTTGAGGTCAGACCGTTTCCGCGCTCGGAAACATCTGCAAGGTCTGAACCGTCAGCGGTGATATGCTTTTCCGAAGTGCCTGTAACTCCGTATTTTGACGGATTGGCAAGGGACTGCATAATGAGAACGCAGTCTGACATATCCACAGCGCCGTCAAGGTTTGCGTCGCCGTAGAGCTTTTCGGCAGCTGAGCCTGTGAGAGGCAGTGCAGAAGCTGAGCCGATGATGCAGGCTGTCATAAAGCCTGCGAGCAGTGTTTTCTTTTTCATCTTTTTTCATCCTCCTAAAAAATAATAAATAATAATAAATGTATTTACATAATAGCGAACGATACTTAAAATAATCTTAATGTTACCTTAAAATAGCCCTAAAATCATGTTAATAAAATTTATCAAATACAAAATCAAAAAAACTATTGACAAACGATAGGATATGTGTTATTATTCAAGTGTAGTAACTGTACTATCAGACATAGTACACATGTATCACAGAAAGGAGCTGCATATGTTTGCTATTGACCTGACAAGCAGGATACCCATTTATGAGCAGATATACCAGAAGATCGTTTCGCTTATCATAAACGGTACACTTGCGGAGAACGATCAGCTTCCCAGCGTCAGGAGTCTTGCCAAGTCCACGGGAGTAAATCCTAATACGGTCTCAAAGGCTTATCTGGAGCTTGAACGCAACGGGATCATTTACTCCGTTCCGGGGCGGGGGAGCTTTGTATCGGCTCAGAATTATGACGAATTCAGAAAAAAGGTTATGACGGATTTCGAGTCCACGGTGAATGAAGCCTTTGAAAAGGGGATAGCTCCCGAGGATCTGAAGGCAAGGATAGATTCGTTGTACCTGTCTTACAGAAAGGATGATGAAGAGTGATCGAACTAAAAAACACAGTAAAAAAATTCGATAGCTATACAGCTCTCGACGGAGTCAGTCTCAGCATCGAAAAGGGTACGGCATTTGGTCTTCTCGGTTCTAACGGAGCGGGCAAATCTACCATACTCAGGCTTATTTCGGGAATATATTCCCCTGAGTCGGGGGAAGTACTTGTGGACGGCGAAAGTGTTTTCGACAATGTCACAGCAAAGGAAAAGGTCTTCTTTATCAATGACGAGACTGTTCAGTTCGGAAGCTTTACCCTGCTCAAACTGAAGAACTACTATAAGAATTTCTATACTTCATTCTCGGAGGAGATATTTGAAACTCTGCGGAAAAAGACAGGACTTCCCCTTGATAAGAAGATAAACACATTCTCAAAGGGAATGAAGCGTCAGGCGATAGTCATAATCGGACTTGCCTGCAGAACGGATTATCTTCTTCTTGACGAAGCCTTTGACGGTCTTGATCCCACAATGAGGATCATTGTAAAGAAGATGATAGTTGACGCAATGCTCGACCGTCAGCTCACAACTATAATCTCATCACATAATCTCAAGGAGATAAATGAGGTCTGCGACAAGGCAGCGCTGATACATGAAGGAAAGATAGTTTTCTCCCGTGATATTGATGATGTCAAGGGCAGCGTACACAAGATACAGGTGGTGTTCAACAGGAAAGAGGACGGCACTGTTGCAGCATATTCAAAGGAGGATTTTGCTCAGGATGGCATTGAGATACTCCATTTTGAGCAGAGCCAGAGTATCTGCTTTTTAATAGCAAAGGGCGATATAGAGGCGATAAAGGCTTCTCTTCTTATAAAAGACCCGATGATAACAGAGGTCATACCACTTACTCTTGAAGAAATATTTATCTATGAACTGGAGGTGCTCGGCTATGACAGCAGCGACAACAACGGAGAATAAAAAGAAAAGCTTCTTCTCTGTCAGGCTGAAGAGCAAATTCTCTGAGGACATAAAGCTGTTTATCACAACACTTGTTTTTCAGCTTTTAGGTTTCCCTTTAATAGCAGGAGTTATCCTCAGGGCGTCATACATCGAAGAAAAAAACAAGCTCATGGACATAGTGTCGACAAGAGCGCTTGATAAACTGATACCTTTTGTTTTCATCGGTATCATAGCAGTGATACTTGGTGTTGCAATGGGACTGTTCATACCAATGTTCAATTTCCGCTATCTGTACAATAAATCACTTGTGGATATGAACATGTCGCTGCCTCTGAATTCCCGTCAGCGCTTCTTTGCGGATTATCTTTCGGGACTTGCTGCATATATCCTGCCATTTATCCTCGGTACAGCAATAGCGTTTATTGAGCTTCTCATAGGCTCAGCCTTTATTGACCTTGGCAAATTTATGGATACGATACCTGTACTGTTCAAAATAGAATTTGCTGCACTGGTCGGCATGATAATGCTGTATTCCATCTGTGTATTTGCCATAAGCTTTGCAGGCAGTATGTTTGAGGCTATATTCGGCATAGTTTCGGTAAATATTGTGATACCGCTTTTTGTATTCATCACATGGGCGAACATAGTGGCTGCAGCACATTTCGGACTTGACAGTGAGTCGGTCATCAAAAACTTCACCTTCTTCACAACAAGTCCCGCAGGCGTTTTAGGATATCAATGCCAACAACTTAAGCGATATTGGCATTTACCCC
>SFMO01000023.1 GCA_004554385.1 Ruminococcus flavefaciens | reverse complement strand
CGGGATTCCAAAGGGACTGTGTTCCTTTGGTCAGGTCAAGGGCTGACAGCCCTTGTGGGGTGTGGGGCAAAGCCCCACAGTTACAAAGCGCCCCGCAAGGGTGAATTCCGAAAACAATCCAGTGAATTGTTTTCGGAAGAGGGTGACTCCCCACGGGGTGGGGAGATGTCGTAACGCGACAGAGGGGACGGACCCGATTAGGGGACCCTGCAAGTGAGGGCGTCCCTTAACAGGCGGAGAATATCCGCCCCTACAAATGTAAATTCCGATTTATATTATTTTGATTCTTTTCAGTGTCTGACGCTGCATATATTATAATGAAAGGAGGCGGAGCCTGTGGAGCTTTTATGCAGGATATGCGGAGAACCGCTTCAGCCCGAAAATGATATGGGTGTATGCGAGTGTGAAAACTGCGGTTCAAGGCAGACCTTTCCTGTGAACTTCAGCGATGAGCAGCTGGATATTTTCAATAATGCGCGCAGGCTTCGTCAGAAAACTGACTTTGAGGGAGCTGAGCGGCTTCTTTCAAAGCTCAGCAGTGAGTGCACTGATGAGCCGGAGTGCTATTGGGAGCTCCTTCTCTGCTGCTGCGGCATAGTTTATGAGGACAGTGAAGGCTCGCCTGTGAAAATACCCGTTTGCCACAGGGCTTCACTTAATGCTGTGGGGGAGGACCTTAATTTCCTTACTGCCATTGCATATGCGGGAGATGAACAAAAGGACGTATACTGCCGTGAAGCTGCGGCAATTGACATACTGCGCAGTGAGTTTGCAGAGCGTGTCGGCAACGGCGAGCGGTACGATGTTTTTATGTGCAGTGCGGACTCGGAAAAGGGCAGTACTATTGCCTCTGAGATATATGAGCAGCTCTGCAAGGAGGGCTTCAGTGTTTTCTTCGCTCAGCGCACAGTTGGTGATGTCAGAGGAAAGGCTGCTGAAATATATATAAATGCAGCTATAAGCTCTGCAGAAACTCTTATTGTTGTGAGCAGCGGTGCAGATGATTTTGCTGAGAAGCATCTCAAAAGCCTGTGGAGCAGGTGCGTTTCTGCGCTGCATAAGGACAGCAGGAAGCTCCTTATTACTTGTATCAGCAATGTTGCTGACGGGGATATTCCCCACGAGCTTGCGGACTATCCTGTCAGGGACATCAACAGGATAGGTGCTGTATCGGAAATAATAAGGCTTATCCGCCGCAAGGACTCGAATGACGGCGGAGAGAGCTGCGGCAGTGCTTCTGCACGGACGACTCCCGAAAAGCTTATAAGGAGAATGAATATTTTCCTTGCAGATGAGGACTTTGAAGCTGCTGAGGAGTACTGCGGTATAATTCTTGACGCTTCGCCAATGTGCTGGCAGGCACACTGGGGGAGATTTCTTGCCTTTAATGGCTGCCGTAACAATGGTGATCTTTTGCTTGAAGAGGTAGTGGACAGCTTTGCAGACGACTATATCGGAAACTTCGGTTTTGATTTTGCCGAGGACGAGGCGTTCGGCAGGCAGCTTGCACAGCTCCTGGGCGAACCTCCGCGGAAGGCTCTTGAATATGCGCAGGATGAAGAAAAGATAAAGCTCACCACTGTATACGAACGCTTTGTGAACGCTGTAAGGGACGCAGTATTTGCAAAAGAGCAGGAAAAGATAGACGGTGAGGAAAAGCTGGAGCTTGAGAATATACGCCGTCAGCATGAGGAGGATGAGGAGCGGAGAAATGCTGCTCAGCAGAAAAAACAGGATATACGAAATCGCTTTCTTGCCTATGCAGCTGTTATCTTTACTGTTCTCATTGTCCTTTTCGTGAAATTCCATTTCATATGGGCAGCAGTACTCATTATAATAATGATAGTGATAACTGTTCTTGTACTGGGAGGACTTAGCAGTAGAGAATGAATACTGTCTGGAGGAAAGATATGCTTCTCGGATTTGAGGAATTGTGCAGGAAGGAAGTTATTGATATTTCCACGGGGGAGCGTCTTGGCTTTATCGACGATATTGAACTTGATATTCAGAGCGGCAGTGTCAGATCACTTATAATATACGGCGGTGCACGTCTTTTCGGCATTTTCGGCAGAGAGAACGATTCTGTCATAGCCTGCTCGGATATAAGGGTGGTCGGCGATGATGTGGTGCTTGTTGAACGCTCTGAGGAAAATAAGCGTGTGAAATCAACAAAAAATGGCAGAAATAGTTTTTTAAGTTTGTTGAAATAAACATCGTGAAAAAGCTTGAAATAAACAGTCGAAAATGGTATAATATTAAGGCAATTCGCACGTCTGTACTTTCGGCAGTTGGTGCACAGGCTTCTGTGTTGCTGCTGAGCTAAGTCAGTCGGAGGATTAATAATAACCAATTTTAAGGAGGACTACACCATGGGAGTAGTATCAATGAAGCAGCTTCTTGAGGCTGGCGTACACTTCGGACACCAGACAAGAAGATGGAACCCGAAAATGGCACCATACATTTTCACAGAGAGAAACGGAATCTACATCATCGACCTTCAGAAGACAGTTAAGAAGCTCGAGGACGCTTATATGTTCGTTCGCGACATCGCTTCACAGGGCGGCGAGGTTCTTTTCGTAGGTACAAAGAAGCAGGCAGGCGATTCCGTAAAGGAAGAAGCTACAAGAGCCGGCGCACACTATGTTAACGCAAGATGGCTCGGCGGTATGCTCACAAACTTCAAGACAATCCAGACAAGAATCAAGAGACTTGAGCAGCTCCACACAATGGAAGAGGACGGCACATTCGCTCTTCTCCCTAAGAAGGAAGTTGTTAAGCTCAACCTTGAAATAGAGAAGCTCGAGAAGTTCCTCGGCGGTATCAAGACAATGAAGAAGCTCCCTGCAGCTCTCTTTATCGTTGACCCACGCAAGGAAAAGATCGCTGTTGCTGAGGCTAAGAAGCTCAACATCCCGATCGTTGCTATCGTAGATACAAACTGCGATCCTGATGAAGTTGATTACGTTATCCCTGGTAACGATGACGCTATCAGAGCTGTAAAGCTTATCGCAGGTACTATCGCTAACGCTGTTATCGAAGGCAGACAGGGCGATGACGCTACAGCTGCACAGGAGGCTCCTGCTGAGGAAGCTGAGAGTGCTGAGGCTGACGCTGAATAATCATAAAACAATGAAAACAATCAAAAACCCGAACTAACCCTTCGGGTTTTTGCGGATTTAATATATAATAGGAGGTAATTACAATGGGTAAGGTATCCGTTGCTGAAATTAAAGAACTCATGAAGTCCACAGGCGTTGGTATGATGGACTGTAAGAAGGCTCTCGAAGAGAATGATGGCGATATGGACAAGGCTATCGAGTTCCTCAGAGAAAAAGGACTTGCTACACAGGCTAAGAAGAGCAGCAGAGCTGCTGCTGAGGGCGTAGTTACAGCTGTTGTAAAGGGTGAGACAGGTGTTCTCCTCGAAGTAAACACAGAGACAGACTTCGCTGCTAATACAGACGATATCAGAAACTTCGTTGCAAACGTTGCAAATACAATCATCGAAAAGAATCCTGCTGACGTTGAGGCTCTCAAGAATATGCCTATCAGCGGCGGCAACGGCACTGTTGGTGAGGCTCTCACAGAGCTCGCAGGCATGAAGATCAGAGAAAACATCGTTATCCGTCGTTTCGTAAGACTCGAGGGCAAGCTTGCTTCATATATCCACAATGGCGGAAGCATCGGCGTTCTCGTAAAGATGGATACAGACCTTGCTGCTGATCAGGTTGCAGCAATCGGTAAGGACGTTGCTATGCAGTCAGCTGCTCTTAACGCTCCGTATCTCTGCCGTGAGCAGGTTCCTGCTGAGGTTCTCGAGAAGGAGAAGGAGATCATGATGGCTCAGATGGCTGAGGATCCTAAGATGGCTTCAAAGCCTGAGCAGGTTCGTGCTAAGATCGTTGAGGGTAAGGTAGGCAAGTACTACAGCGAAAACTGCCTCCTCGAGCAGGCTTTCGTTAAGGATGACAAGCTCTCAGTTCAGGGCTATGTTGATGCTGAGGCTAAGAAGCTCGGCGGTTCTATCAAGGTCGTTGACGTTGTTCGTTACGAGCGCGGCGAAGGCGTTGAGAAGAAGGAAGAGAACTTTGCTGACGAGATCGCTAACATGATCAAGTAATCGAAGATTTTACAAACAGCGGCGGATCATTCTGCCGCTGTTTTTTATAAGTAATATGGCTTGATATTTCAATGATAGCAATTATTTGGACAAATTTTCCACATTATAACACCTGTATTATTGTGAGATGTTACAATAATACAGGCTTTTTTTCGTATGGATTTCCCTTGAAGTAATTTGGAAAATATGTTATAATAGTTTTAATTGGATAATATGCTCAGAAGTATGAGGTACTGAAGTATGAATGAAAAAATTAGCAGACTTGCAGGCTCTGTAGGCAGAGTCATCGTTGGTAAAAAGGACACAGTTATCAAGCTTATTGCTTCGCTTTTGTGCGAAGGTCATGTTCTCCTGGAGGACGTTCCCGGTGTCGGAAAAACTCAGCTCATTACTGCGCTGTCCCGCTCTATCGGCGGAAAATTCAACCGTATACAACTTACTCCTGACGTTATGCCATCGGATATAGCAGGTTTTACCATGCTCGATTCAAATAAGGGCGACTTCATTTACCGCGATGGTGCGGTAATGTGTAATTTCCTTCTCGCCGATGAGATAAACCGTGCTTCACCAAAGGTACAGTCAGCTCTCCTTGAGGCTATGGAGGAACGCCAGATAAGTCTTGACGGCGTTACACACAAGCTTCCAAAGCCATTTCTCGTTATGGCTACTCAGAACCCTGTCGAGACCTATGGTACCTTCCACCTTCCCGAGGCACAGATGGACAGATTCTTTATGAAGCTGTCTATGGGCTATCCCTCAATGGATGAGGAAGTACAGATACTTGAAAGAACACAAATGAACAATCCTATTGTAAATATAGATGAACCCGTAATGCATGTGGATGACATAATCGCAATGCAGGAGGAAGTCAAGCAGATCCGTGTAAGCAATGAAGTCAAGGAGTACATCGTTAATATCGTTGCCGCAACAAGAGAGGACAGAAACACTGTTCTCGGAATCAGTCCCCGAGGCAGCATAGCTCTTTTCAAGGCAGCAAAGGCTTATGCATACATCTATGAACGAGAGTATGTCACTCCCGATGATGTAAAGGCTACCGCGGTATCCGTACTTGCACACAGAATAATCCTTTCTCCGCAGGGCAAAACTGCATTCGGTTCCGGCGAGGCGTATATCGAGAACGTCCTCAAAAACTGCGCTGTCCCTGCAATGAGCTGAATATGAAGCATTTCAAGAGTATTATAAGCGTACTTGCAGTAGCTTTTCTTGTGTATATCTTCACATTCTACATAGACGGCGAAATGGGTATCATTCTGCTGGCTTTTGTGGCATTTGCCCCGCTGGTTTCACTTTTTATGACCCTTTATGCAAGAAAAAGGGTAAAGGTGAGCTTCAGCTGTGACGCATATGTACCCAAGGGCAGCACCCTCACGGTAAATGTAAAGGTGGAGAAAACAGGTGTATTTCCGATCTCTGTACTGGAGATATGCCCGTTTGCCTCAGAAATATTCGGGCAGAACATAAAAAGACGCAAGCTGTGTATGCTCAATGAGACAAAACGCACATTTAAAATAGAGATCGACACTCTTGTCGGAGGCAATGGCGAAGTCGGCATTAAAGCCGTGTATTCCTGCGGCTTCCTCGGCTTTATGAGGTTCCCGCTGAAAACGTCCCTTCCACAGTCTGTTTCCGTTGGCGTTATTCCGCCGATACCTGAGATAAAGTCCTCGTCACAGCTTTTCCGCTCTATTGCAGATGTGGTCCTTACAAGCGACGATGATGAGGAAAATGACACAGCAATGCTGTTCTCTGCAAATACTTCTCCGGGATACGAACACCGCGAGTATGAGCAGGGAGATCCGCTGAAGCGCATAAACTGGAAGCTTTCTTCAAAAAAGCAGAAGCTGATGGTACGTCTCGACGAGGCGGCTGCTTCAGTACAGCCTGTCCTTATCCTTGACCTTTACCGCAACGGCTCTGTGCCGCCGGTAAATGCTGTAAGAGGAGAGGAACAGCTTATACGCTCGGTATTCGGACTGTTAGATCTCCTTATAAAACAGGGCATAGCCTGCAGCTTCGTATATCGGTCGGGTACAGGCGAGACTGTGTGTGAAAGTGTTGACAACCCCGATTATCCGAAGCAGCTTCTGCTGAAGATACTTGCAATAAAGGTGATCCCCGATAAGAGAATAGACCTCTCTCAGAATAACGGCTCGTTCTGTGCCTGCGTAACAGCCACTACCGATGCAGGCCCCGGCTTCGCTGAGGTGGCGCGTTATATCGATGATCAGGAGAATGCAAGTATCATCGGACTTTCAATTGCGTCCGTCAATACCACAAAAATGAAGATGTGGTATCTTGATGAGGATAATAACTTTAAAACGGTATAAATAATGAATAAAACCAATAATTCAAGTTTCGATCTGAAGACGTTCCTGCTGAGGACATTTACAGATCCTGTGCTGTGGTATACGGTTCTTGTCATGACAGCTCTCATGTACCATTACCGTGACCAGGACAAGACTGATAATCAGGGATATATCACTGCTGTCGGCTGGGGATTGTGTACTGTTCTTATATGCTGGATCATGTTCAGGATATTCGATTTCATGAAGAAGCATAATTTTATCGGCTTCTTCGCATATGCGGCTATCGTCGTGGTATTCGGTTCGGGAGTCCGGTTGGCTATCGACATCGGAAAGGAAAACTATCCTATTCCGTGGGGACTCTGGTTCCTTACTCCTCAGGACTCGCTGGATTACAATTTCTGGTATGCGGCAGCCTTCTATCTTCTTTTTGTTCTCTTCATGTGCTCGGTAATATACTATTTTACACGGGTAAGATACAGGATATTAATGAATTTCCTTATTTTCATCATTCCTTTCTCTATTTATGGTAAGGAATATGAAAAAATGCCGACGCTCTTTATAATACTGCTGGCTGTGGGATATGTTCTTCTCATGGTGTATTACAGACAGCTTGCGGATACTGATAAAACATTATTCGTAGAGAGAAAGAGCTCGTGGAAGCCCGTTGCGGTATATGCTGTAATTTTTGCAGCGGCAGCGGCGGTTTTCCCGAAGCCTGCCATAGAAGCTGACAGAAGCGTACTGGAGACTCTCATCGATGCGGATCAGTTCACTGATAAACTGAATGCTATGCTGGATATTTTCCGTGATACTACTTCAGGCGATCAGTACAGATCAAATGAAGACGACACACTGGTGTATGAGGTGGTTGCTGATGAGCCTCTCCGAATAAAAACCGCTACCTACTCTACCTATGATTTTGACGAAGACAGCTGGGGAGTAGAGGATATTGACGATGTCTTTGGCATGAAAGCTGAATCAGCGCCGTTGGATATCGGTTCTCCTATGGGCATTGCAGGCGGAATTTTGGAGGCTGCTACTCTTGACAGCAGCTTCGCTGAAAAGTACGGGATCACTGATTTCGCTGAAAGCGGACTTGATGAGCCTGAGCTGAAAACGGCAAGGTTCCACAGTCTTTCAGGAATTGTCGGTATGAATGAGGGCACAAACATGGCTCCGGTTCCACAGTTTGCCGTGGCAATGACAAACTGTACGAGAAAAGGAGAGGTAACGCGCCTTCGCGGCGGTACTGTGTACGCTATAGATTCACGTTTTTCCACAAATGAGGTATTTACCTTTGAATACAGCGCTGATACCTTCTTTATGAGTCAGCGCAACAGAGAGTTTGTGGACAGACTTACACAGTTTGATTACAAGGAGCTTCTCAATGATGCATTGAATGTTCTTGATACTAATTATAAATTATCATTACCCCATGATTACTTACAGAAACGTCAGTATCTTGACATTGACAATGACTTTTACGATGATTATCTCAAGTATCAGCTGGATTACGGCGGAAGAAGCGACATCAAGGCTCTTGCTGATGAGATAACCTCCGGATGCAGCTCGGAGTATGAAAAGGCTCTTGCCATCGAGTCGTATTTCTATGATAACGACTACATCTACGATCTGAAGTACCGAAAGAAAAAAGGCGAAAATGCTGCCGATTTCCTGTTCAAAACAAAAACAGGCGTTTGCTATGAATACGCAACAGCTATGGTGCTGCTTGCGCGTGCTGCCGGTATCCCTGCAAGATACTGCGAGGGATACAATATGACCGAGCATACGGGAGGCAGATTCGTAAGAGATACTGATTATACTATCCGCGCAAGGGATCTTCATGGTTTCCCCGAGCTCTATATCAAGGGCTATGGCTGGGCAAGCTTTGAACCGACCGTTACGGATCTGGCTGAGACGAAGATCAAAAAAGAATCGACTGCTACGGATATGCTTTCAAGAGCGGGTCTTGGTATACTGGCAGGCGCAATGCTGGTATTGCTGTTCTCTTTCGTTTATCCGAGGCTGTCACATAAATGGTTCATTTTCAGAGGCAGAAAACGCCGTCCCAACGACTTTGTAAGAGCTGTAATGCACAGGATATGCAAGGTCTACGGTATCGAAAATGTCAATACCTCCAAGGAGGTCGCCGCGCTCGTACACGGGATGTCAGGTGCTGATATAAATGATACCGCTGAGCTCTTTGACAAGGCTGTTTACGGCGATATTGTCCTGAGTGATCAAGAAAAAGAAAAAGCAATGGACGATTATATCAAAGCGTATGATCTGTTCAGAGAATCCAAAAAAAGGAGACGCATAAAAAGCCGATAACATTTACGGAGGTTGATTATGCGAACTGTAAAAGAAAAAGGAATGTTTTCTGTCCTGCTTGCATTTTTTATCCTTATCGGAATGCTTGCAGGGGTATGTCAGACGAATATCAAGGCTCATGCAGCCGATGACTTCAGACTCTGGAGACAGAATGATGAACGCTGGGGCAGCTGCGCTATCGGCGGCTCTACAGTACGCAGCTCAGGCTGCTACATAACCTCTATCGCAATGTCTGCTGTTGCTTCAGGGGCAAAGGACACAGAAAGCTTTGATCCCGGAGTTTTTGCAAAGGCTCTGAATGATATGGGCGCCTTCAATCAGTGGGGCGGACTTATCTCATGGTCTTCGGTGAACAAGGCTGTTCCCGAGATCAGCATTGCTACAGCTAATCTCAGCTTCAAGTCAGATACTCAGAGCGGTAAAGCTGCTGAGATCGGTGAGTATCTTGATAAGGGGATGTATGTCATATGCAATGTCGGCGGACACTGGGTGTATGTCGACGGCATCATCGGAGACGATGTGTACATGGCAGACCCTGCCAAGGACGAGATACTTATGTTTGAGGCTTATGACAATAAGAACATAACTGTCTTTCAGGCTATCAAGGGCAAGAACCCGTACAGCGGATTCACTCCTCTGAAGATCGCCGGAAAAGAATCAGCAGCTTCTACAGTGACATCCTCTATAACTTCTTCAAAATCTGCTGTACTGACTACTACTGTGCAGACTACAGCAAAAACTACTACAACAACAAAAGCGCAGACTACATCACGCCTCACCGTTACAACTGCTGCTTATAAAGCAGGAGAGTACTACTGTTCTGAGAGCGTACCTGTGAAGGTGTGGTCGGACATCAGTGCCAAAAAAGAGGCAATAGCTTCTCTTAAAGAAGGCAACGTCGTTAGGGTGCTGAGTGTCAGCGGAAGCACAGGCGAAGTGAAGATCAACGGCAAACGCGGATATATTGAGCTTTCAAAGCTGAGCTTTGCAGGCGATCCTCAGAAATTCGCAGTGGGCGACGTCAATAACGACGACGAGGTCAACGTCTATGATCTTGCGCTTATAAATGAGTATCTCAACAGTCTCGGCAAGCTGCCTGAGGGCGTTTCGGTGCTGACAAGCTCTGAAATAGCTGCTGCTGATATCAGCGGCGACGGCATTGTCGATAACGATGATGTGCTCATGTATCTTATGCTTATTTGCAATTAAGGAGAACTTTAACTAATGGAATGGACAGAAGTCAACATCTATACGACCACCGAAGGCATTGAGCTTCTCTGCTCAAAGCTGGGAGACATTGGCATCAAGGGATTTTCAATAAAGGATCCCGAGGATTTCAAGGAGTTCCTTGAAAATAAGAACGGTCAGTGGGATTACATTGACGACGATCTTATGGGACTCTCAGAGTGCGAGACCTGTATTACGGTCTATATACCGTCAAACGGACAGGGGGCTGAAATGCTCATCGCTATCAAGTCCATGCTTGCTGAGATGAAAGCAGCTGATACCGACGGTACTTACGGCAGACTTGAAGCTGAGATGTCAAGTATCCGCGAAGAGGACTGGGCAAACAACTGGAAGCAGTACTTCAAGCCCTTCAAGGTCGGTGAAAAGCTTGTTATCAAGCCGTCATGGGAAGACTATGACAACTCCGACGGCCGCATTATCCTGGAGATAGACCCTGCTTCGAGCTTCGGTACAGGCAAGCATCATACCACAAGACTCTGCCTTGAGGTGCTGGAAAAGTATCTTAACAAAGGGGATAAGCTTCTGGATATGGGCTGCGGAAGCGGTATACTTTCTATCGGAGCTATGCTTCTGGGCGCAAAGAGCGCTGTTGCAGTTGATATTGAGGAGAATGCAGCGGTAACTGCTCTCGAAAATGCAGTGAAAAACCACATTTCACCAGATGTATACAAGACTTATTTCGGAAATATACTCACCGACGAGAAGCTTGCCGATGAGATCGATGACAAGTATGACATAATAGCTGCAAATATTGTGGCAGATGTTCTCATCGCAATGAAGGAAAGCTTCCTGCGCTACCTTAAAAAAGACGGTATACTCATTGTTTCGGGTATAATTGAGGAGCGTATGGACGAGGTCATAGACGCACTGAAGTCGGTTGGCTTCAAGGATCCCGAGCCCGAGATACGTGAGGGCTGGGCAGCAGTTAAATTCACAGTTTAATATTATGCAGAGCATATATTGATATCATCAAATTAAGGAGAATAGAAAATGGGTATTTTCAAGAAGAAGAACAATCAGAAGACAGAGGAGGTTCAGGTAACTGATCCCAAGGCTGACATTAAATCCACAGTCCTTGAAAGTCTCAATGAGAAGCTTAACGGTACTCTCTATGATGATTGTATCATAATGCCAAAGGGCTTTACCATTGATGTGCAGATCGGCAGAATTGATGAGAGCGAGGGCATAAAGATACTTCAGACTATCTTTATCGTAAAGCATGATGACTTTGATGAGCCTCTTATCGAACCTGTAGACTCTCAGGGACAGGACGAGACCGAAGCTGCCAAAATGGCTGTAGATATTTTCTGCGGCGGTGTATGGCATCCGCTGGATCAGTCTATGACAAAGAAGAACCCTCAGTATGTTTCTGTTGATTTCCTCAGACAGCATTATGAGTTCGATATGTACTGCCAGTCTGTTGTAAGAGTCGGCGTTAAGGACAAGGCTCCCACTATGCTGGTTAACTTCCTCAGGACCGAGATCCCGAAGTATCTTGGCTCAAAGAAGTATTACTGGCTGAGAATTTACCTTGCAAAGTATAAGGAAAAGAAGATCATAGAGGTACGCATCAACGGTTCTGTATGCGTTGAGCTTCCAAAGTACTTTGAGGAGTACGTTGAAAAGGAAATGCACGCTGAGGAGACCTTTGTATCCGAAAAGCAGTACGCTATATTCGTACAGCGTGAAGAGGACAAATGCCCATTCAAGAAGGATATCGTTATGAGCGCTGCAAGAGAAACCATCAGCATGATGGAAAAGATCAACAATCACGAGGAATATGTTGCTATGGCTGACAAGCTGGAAGAGCTTGTTGACGGAGATAAGAACTTGGCATCCGAGATCAGGGTGTTCATTCCCGAGATCTTCGCAAAGCTCACTCTTGGCTACCGTGAAGGCGACAGCCTCTTCCTCCTTGAAGGCGATGGCGACGATCAGCAGAGTCTCGAATTCAAGAAAACTCAGCTTCGCAGCTATTTCTACCTCCAGCAGGCAGTGCTTGAGTACCTCAGCACAAGCCCCAGTCAGGATAGTGTAACACGTATCGTTACAAACAGCGTTGCATTCAGAGAGCTCAGAAGAGCAATCGAGACCGCTAAGGAGAATGGCAAGGAGCTCAAGCCGGGCGATCTCTATGTTCCCGGAACATCCTATAAGATAGGACACGATGACTACAAAGTCTGGTAAGAATAATAAAAGCCTGAGTTTTAAACTCAGGCTTTATTTGCCGTATTTTTTTATCTCCTCATCGGGTATCAGAGAAAGATGCTCCGTATCATCGTTCAGCTGAAGCTGATATATATGCCGTGATTTGACCTGTTTCGAGAGTTCTTCGGGTGTTTTGTATGATTCATATGGAAAGGCAATATACTCATAACTATTCCATTCGTAGTTTAAGCCTTTGGGTTTGAAATAAAGTTTTGCACGCTCACTCCACATATATGAAAGAGCTTCAGGCTTTGCAGCATAATTAATTTTGGGAAGCTCTGTCTTGCCTATGTATTTAAGGGCAAAATGAGCTTGACATAAAGAAATTTTACGCGCAAATTCCGGATTTTATTAAGAATTTGCGCTCCCCGAACAGAGTTCGGGGCAATAACCGTCATAAAGGTGGTTATTGAGTACACATTAATTATATAATGCATTTAGTGCTTTTACAACATAACAAAATAGATGACATTTGTCACTGTTCAAAAGAAAAAAACAGTATTTTGCGGTGAATTAGCAAAAAAAGCTTGACAAAGCTCTGACATTGTGATAAAATATTATTGCCGCTTGTAAACAGGCTTTAAAGTTGTGCCTTCACACGCCTGTAACAGCGAGTTTATTGAAAAGGCAGGTGCCACAATATGTACGCAGTTATTGAAACCGGCGGAAAGCAGTATCAGGTAAACGAGGGAGATATCATCTTCATCGAGAAGCTCGCAGCTGAGGCTGATGAGACAGTTACTTTTGACAAGGTAGTTGCTCTCGGAGCAGACGATGGAATCAAGATCGGTACACCTTATGTTGACGGTGCAGCTGTAAGCGCAAAGGTTCTGAAGAACGGCAAGGCTAAGAAGATCACTGTTTTCACTTACAAGCCTAAGAAGGGCGAGAAGAAGAAGCAGGGTCACAGACAGCCTTACACTCAGGTCAAGATCGAAGCTATCAAGGCTTGATCATGATCCGCGCAGAATTTTATGAAAAGCAGGGGATTCTGACAGGCTTCAGATTCAGCGGTCATTCGGGTTATGCCGATGCCGGCAGCGACGTGGTCTGTGCGGCTGTTTCCTCAGCGGTGCAGCTTACTGCAAATATCCTGGACGAGTTCGGTCTTAAGCCGCAGATAAATGTCGGCGATAATGTTATCGAATGTATCTGTGAGGATGGCGGAGAGATACCGCCGCGTCTGCTGAATGTTTTAAAACAGCATTTTGAGGCTATACTTGAAGAATACCCTAACACGATCAAAATCACTATTTCGGAGGTGTAAGTATGTTAAAGATCAGTATGCAGTTCTTCGCTCATAAGAAGGGTGTTGGTTCTACAAAGAACGGACGTGACTCTGAGGCTAAGAGACTTGGCGTTAAGAGAGCAGACGGTCAGTTCGTTAAGGCAGGCAACATCATCGTTCGTCAGAGAGGCACACATATCCACCCAGGTAACGGTGTCGGCATCGGTTCAGATGATACATTATTCGCTACAGTAAGCGGTAAGGTAAAGTTTGAGCGTTACGGACGTGACCGTAAGAAGGTTTCTGTTTACGAGATTGAGCAGTAACAGCCATAACGTGACAATAAATCCCGAGCGTTTGCTTGGGATTTTTCTTTAGAAACGGAGGTCGGAAATGTTCGTTGATCAGGCGAAAATAAAGATCAAAGCGGGTGACGGCGGCGACGGCGCAGTGTCATTTCACCGTGAAAAATATGTAGCGGCAGGCGGTCCCGACGGCGGCGACGGCGGTCGCGGCGGAGATGTGATTTTTCAGGTCGATGATAATTTCTCGACTCTGATAGATTTCAGATACAAGAGAAAATATGTGGCAGACCGCGGTGAAAACGGCAGCAGCAGAAACTGCACGGGCAAAAGCGCACAGCCACTTATAATAAAGGTTCCCCGCGGAACTGTTATCCGTGACGCAAAGAGCGGAAGGATCATGGCGGATATGTCCACAGACGAGCCTAAAGTTCTGGCTCGCGGCGGACAGGGCGGAAAAGGCAATGTGCACTTTGCAACATCTACCCGTCAGATACCGAAATTCGCAAAGCCGGGCTATCCCGGAGAGGAGTTTGAGGTTACTCTCGAACTCAAGCTTTTAGCTGACGTTGGACTTGTGGGATACCCGAATGTTGGAAAATCCACACTTATCTCAGTTGTCAGTGCCGCAAAGCCGAAGATAGCAAATTACCATTTTACTACTCTAACTCCTGTTCTCGGAGTTGTAAGAGTAGAGGAGGAAAAGTCATTCGTAATGGCTGATATTCCCGGACTTATCGAGGGCGCAGGCGACGGTGTCGGACTGGGACATGAGTTCCTCAGACACGTTGAAAGATGCCGCCTTATCGTCCATGTTGTCGATGTTTCGGGTATTGAGGGACGTGATCCCTGTGAGGACTTCGATGTTATCAATGCTGAGCTTGCCAAGTTCAACGAAGAGCTTGCAGAGCGTCCGCAGATCGTGGCTGCAAACAAGTCAGACATGGCGTCCGAGGAGCAGATAGAGAAGTTCCGCAAATACATTGAAGACAAGAATATACCATTTTTCTGTATTTCGGCAGCTACCACTCAGGGTACATCCGAGCTTATCAAGAAGGTCTCAGAGATACTGGATACACTGCCTCCTATAAAGGAATTCGAGGCAGAACCCATTCCTCAGGAGGAACTGGATGAAATGCTGGGGGGTGACAAGAAGTTTGAGGTCACTGTTGAGGACGGTATCTATTTCGTTGACGCACCGTGGATACAGCCCATCATGCGTACTGTTGATCCTGACGATTATTCGTCACTGCAGTATTTCCAGCGTGTGCTTATCAACAGCGGCATTATCGCCAAGCTGGAGGAAATGGGCATACAGGAGGGCGATACCGTAAGCCTTGAAGGCTTTGAGTTCGACTTTATTAACTGATATGAGTACAGAAAAACTTACCGAGCGTGAAGCTAATTCATACAGTCCGCTGACACTCGCTTTTTTAGGCGATAGTGTCTACGATACACTTGTAAGGGAGCATCTTCTCAGACAGGCGAATATGCCTGTTGCTAAGCTCCATTCAGCAAAGATCAAGCTTGTCTGCGCCGAGTTTCAGTCAAAGGCATATGACCTTGTGACTGAGGTCCTCACCGAGCATGAGCTTGCTGTGCTGAAAAGGGGAAGGAATGCTACGGGAAATACAGTTCCCAAGCATGCTGATGCGGCTGAATACCGCCGTGCAACAGCTCTTGAGTGCCTTTTCGGGTATCTTTATCTTACAGGCGGAAATGAACGTATAAGAGAACTGTTTGAACTTATTATAAATTCAAATCTAAATGAACAGATAGGAGTGTAAACTATGTCAGGTCATTCAAAATGGAACAATATCAAACGTAAAAAGGAAGCTACTGATGCTGCAAAGGGTAAGATCTTCACAAAGATCGGACGTGAGATCACAGTTGTAGTCAAGGAGGGCGGTCCTGATCCGAACAACAATGCAAAGCTTCGTGATCTTATTGCAAAGGCTAAGGCAAATAACGTGCCTAACGACAATATCGACCGTATCATCAAGAAGGCTGCAGGCGACGGCGACAAGAACAACTACGAGAATATCACTTACGAGGGATATGGTCCTAATGGTGTAGCTGTTATCGTAGAGTGCCTTACAGACAACAGAAACCGTACAGCAGGAGAGGTTCGCCACTATTTTGATAAGTTCGGCGGCAATCTCGGTACTATCGGCTGTGTTTCCTTTATGTTCACCAACAAGGGTATCGTTATCCTTGAGAACACAGGTCTTGATGAGGACAAGGTAATGGACGACGTATTCGAGTGCGGCGGAGATGATTTCGATATCAATGAGGAATCAGTTGAGATCGAGTGCGCTCCCGAAAATGTAGGCGCTGTTCGTGAGGCTCTTACAGCAAAGGGCTACAATGTGCTTTCAGCAGAGGCTGAAATGATCCCTGCAAACTACACGACTCTCACTGACGAGGACCACATCAAGAAGATGAACCTTCTTCTTGAGCACCTTGAGGAGAACGATGACGTTCAGAACGTTTACCATAACTGGGAGATGCCCGACGAAGAATAATTACTGAAGGGAAGGCTTTTGCTGATTTCCCTTGACGGAAAAACGAACTGCCGGGCAGCTTTGATGTGCTCGGCAGTTTTTTACATTCCGTTCAGGGAATTCATCTATATGATAGGAGAAGCGTGATGAGTATAGCTATAGATAAGGTGAATACTGACATCGGACTGCGTGAAGTGGCGGAACTTGCAGACAGGATATGGCATGAGTGCTTTGTTGGCATCATAAGCACCGGACAGATAAATTATATGGTTGAGAAGTTTCAGTCCTATGAGGCTATGAAGAAGCAAACGGAAGAACAGGGATACTATTATCTTGCTGTTCGTGAGGACGGTGAGCTATGCGGTTATATAGGCGTCAGACCTGAGGAAGGTGACCGCTTTTTTCTGAGCAAACTGTACCTGCGGAATGACAAGCGCGGCATGGGCATTGGTTCTGCTATGCTCGGACGAGTGTTCGATGAGGCAAGAGCCTGCGGCAAAAAGAGCGTATATCTTACTGTCAACAAGCATAACGACAGAGCTGTAGCTGTTTACAAAAAGACAGGATTTGAGTTGACGGACGAAACTGTTACTGACATTGGAAACGGCTATGTTATGGATGATTATATCTTTGAATACAAATTATAATTGTTTTGAAAAACTAACAGTAATATATTGACAGGTACTGAAATACAATGTATAATGAGCATTGTTATGTGAGGGAGTAGTTAACATACGAAAGTATGCGGCAAGCCGACATACTAACGCCTGTGCGTTCGGTTTTGCATTAAATAATGAGACTCATGTACGGCTTTTTCGTCGTGCCTGAGAACGGTTCGGGTACGTGGGTATCCGAATTTTTTTGAGAGGATGTTTTTATGGGCGTAGCCGAATTGATTCTTATCTCTGTGGGGCTTGCAATGGATGCATTTTCAGTTTCAGTCTGTAAGGGACTGAGCATGAAAAAGCTCAACATTAAGGGCGGAGTAGTCACTGCGCTGTTTTTTGGAGTATTTCAGGCAGTGATGCCTGTTATAGGCTATTTCCTTGGCAGCAGGTTTGAGAACGTAATAAGCTCATTCAGTCATTGGCTGTCCTTTGCACTTCTTGCCTTCATCGGCGGAAAAATGATATGGGAAGCCGTAAAGGGTGATGACGAGGGCGAAACGAAAAATGAGTACAGACTGGACTATAAGGAGCTTACCCTGCTTGCAATAGCCACAAGCATAGACGCTCTTGCGGTGGGGATAGTCTTTGCAGCAGAAAAGACTGACCTGCTGTTCTCAGTTGCAATGATAGGAGTCGTGACCTTTGTACTGTCTCTTGCAGGAGTATTTATAGGCCACAGATTCGGAAGCAAATATGAAAAGAAAGCGGAGTTTGCAGGCGGAGTGATACTGGTGCTTATAGGTCTGAAACTGCTGCTTGAAGGACTTGGTATTATATAAAAGTAAAAGGACTGCGGTTAGTCGCCGCCTCTTAACGGAAAAACATGGTTACCGTGCCTGAAATTTCAGTCTCGTAAAATGTAACCTGCGTTCCGCCAGAGGGGGCACCCCTTGCAGTCCTTTTGTTGTTATTATTTGGTTACAGAAGCTGTTTCTGCCTTGCCTGTTATTTCACAGAGACCGAGGAGATACTTCTGAATGTGGAGCGCGTCCTCAGTTGTGAGACCGTCGCCTGTATTCCAGACATCGGCGTTTGTTCTGCCCTTTTCGGTGATGTGGTTGTCATCTGTACCGTTTATATCGAACTTGTTCGGATTTGCAAGAGCCTGCATTATGAGTACAACATCAGCCATATCGATGCTGCCGTCGCAGTTTGCATCGCCGAGATCCTTCTCAGCAGGCAATGTGGTCGAAGTAGCTGTTGTTGTGCCTGAGGAAGAAGTTGTCTGAGATGAAGTCGTTGAAGCTGAAGTTGCAGTTGCGGAAGAAGTTGTGCTTGAAGATGAAGAAGCTGTGGAAGATACTGTTGTTGAAGTAACAGTAGTTGTTGCGGATGAAGCAGCAGTAGTAGTTGTTGTTGTTGTAGTTGCAGAGGTGGTTGTTGTAGTTGTTTCGCTGCCTGCTTCATTCCATACAGCCTTGAATGAGATACCGATTCCGGGCTTTGCTCCGACAATAAGGAATTCATCTCCGGGCTGATAGATCTTGTCTTCTATCTTCCAGCCTCCGAAGGTATATCCTTCCTTTGCGGCTGCACACTCGGGAACAGTTATTGTTGTATCGGTCTTACCCTTGATCCTGATGTCGTCGCTGCCTGAGCCTGTTTCAGCAAAGAAAACGACGGTGTAGTTGATAGGATTCCAGATAGGAGTCATTACAACATCGTTTGAAGGCATTGTAAACTTCTGGTCACAGCTATAGTCCTTGCCGTCGGTCTCGCAGTGCCAGCCCTTGATAGTGAAACCGTTTCTTGAGAAGCGGTCGCTGCTCTGGAGATTGACGTCACCTGTTTCCATGACCTCGTATTCCTGCTTGACAGCGCCGTTGATCCTGTCTGCATCGCCAACGGTGTATGTCAGCTTATACTTCTTGCACCAGTTAGGCTCAAGAGTGATGTCTTCATCGTTGATGATTATATACTGCTGACCCGCAAACAGGTGAGTTCCGTCGGTCCAGCCTCTTTGAGTATAGCCTTCCCGCGGGAAAACGTTCATAGGTATCTCTACCAGTGTACCTGAAGGACCTTTCTGAGGAGAGAACATCTTCTCATAGTCGGTGCGTTCCTCGCCGTCAATAACGACACTTAAGGTGACGGTGTGGTTGACTTTGTCGCCCTTCTTGTTCCATACAGGTCTGATATTTACATCGTGATCGGGGACACGGAAAATTCTGCCGCCGACATAGCCGTATACGTCATCAGCGGTCCAGCCTGTGAAGTAATAGCCTTCTCTTTCGAGATCTGCAACAGGGATGAAGACAGTGGAATTATATGTTTTTTCAACGTCTTCGAATACAGCGACGTTTCCGTCGTCGTCAGGAACGATGGTAACATCGTCGCCGATCTCAAAGTGGACCTTATATTTTGTATCTTCGGTGGTGTCAGCTCCGAAGCAGCTGTTGTAGCCTGCGGAACAAACGGCAATAGCTGCGGAAGCTGCAGCAGCCGTTAACTTTTTGATGATGATATTCATAAGCCCTCCCATTCGGCAAAATGCCTACCGAGTATCCTCGTCAGATAAGACAAATGAAGAGAGACGGGATACTATCTGAATGAATTTGTGTTTGGATCATACACATAACCGATCCTTCCGAGCTTAGAGCTGATATCGTCAGCAGAGGTGCAAAGGCTCTTGCACAGTTCCTCAAATGACGGATATTTATCACGCAGAAGCGTGTTGATATAGCTTAATAAAATAACTGGATCGTTTGGTAAACTCATAAGTTCCTCCTTGCCGTTAAGCGGCGATGTCAGCGTCGACAGAACGCAGTGCAGGACATTCTGCCGTACTGCTCCTGTGTTTTCCTGCCTGATCATAGCGCGTGAAGCATGTCTCTTTATTTCTGTTCTTTCAGGCGGAAAAAGGCGCAGCTGAAGCCCGAAGGCATCATGTTATGTATATATTATATTTTTACTATACAATACTAAATCTGATTTGTCAATAAAATGGGAAGTTTATTATTTGTGAATTTTATGTAAATAAGTACTTTGATATAAGGTTTTGAAGATGCTGTATTTCATGGAACAGAAATTCGGGCTTACTGTGCAGAAATATTTCGAAAAATAAATATTGCTTTGGCAAGAAAGAAAAGTTATTTTAATTGTCTAATTAACAAAACGATAAACACTGACATTTGTACAGTTAACGTGTCTCTACAACTAAACCTATCGGTAAGCTAAGAGACTTGACAGATGTAAATGTTATGCCATACTAAACTAATAAACTTAGCGATAATTGTGCAAAATGTACAGCAATTTAAGAGTTAATTAGGCTAAAATGGAGATAGCATTTTTTTTGGAATTATGTTATAATACATAAGATATGTGAGATATGATATTTTGTCTCATAATATTTTTATGTTCGACATTGTTACATTTTTCACAGCTAAAACAAGGAGGTCCATTAAATGAATTCAGCTAAATCAACTGTTCCCTTCAAGGGTACTCCCGAGCAGGAGGCTGAGCTTCTCAAGGTCATCGAGGAAAAGAAGGACGATAAGGGCGCACTTATGCCTATCCTTCAGAAGGCTCAGGAAATTTACGGCTACCTTCCAATCGAGGTTCAGGCAATTATTTCCGACAAAACAGGTGTCCCGCTTGAGAAGATCTACGGCGTTGTAACTTTCTACGCTCAGTTCTCACTCTATCCAAAGGGAGAGTACACAATTTCAGTCTGTCTTGGTACAGCCTGCTATGTTAAGGGTTCCGGAGATATCTACAATAAGCTTCAGGAAAAGCTTGGAATAGGCGGAGGAGAGTGCACACCTGACGGTAAATTCTCACTCGACGCTTGCCGCTGCATCGGTGCTTGCGGCCTTGCACCGGTTCTCACAGTAAATGAGGACGTTTACGGACGTCTTACTGTTGACGACGTTGACAAGATCATTGAAAAATACGCTTGATTCCAAACATTACCATTTAGGAGGTTAACTTATGAAAACTCTTGAAGAACTCAAGGTTGTCAGAGACAGCATGAAGGGCGAAGTTGCTCTCAGAACACATGGCAATGCTTCTTCAAAATATGAAAGACATGTCCTTGTCTGCGGAGGTACAGGATGTACTTCTTCAGGCTCACCAAAGATCATTGAGGAGCTTGAGAAGGAATTCGCAGAAAAGGGACTTAAAGATAAGGTTCAGATCGTTAAGACAGGATGCTTCGGACTCTGCGAGCGCGGTCCTATCATGATCGTTTACCCAGAGGGCTCATTCTACTCACGTGTAAAGGTAGATGAGATCCCACGTATCGTTGATGAGCACCTCATCGGCGGCAACCCTGTTAAGGAGTTCCTCTATGAGGAAACTGTTGCAGGCGACGAGATCAAGTCTCTCGACGATACTTCATTCTATAAAAAACAGCACCGTGTAGCTCTCAGAAACTGCGGTGTTATCAATCCTGAAGATATAAATGAGTACATAGGACGCGACGGTTATGAGGCTCTCGGTAAGGTCCTCACAACTATGACTCCTGAGGACGTTATCCAGACAATCCTCGATTCAGGTCTCCGTGGACGTGGAGGCGGCGGATTCCCGACAGGTATGAAGTGGAAGCTCGCAAGAAACATCGTTCCAAACGCTGACCAGAAGTACGTTTGCTGTAACGCTGACGAGGGTGACCCGGGCGCATTCATGGATCGTTCAGTACTCGAGGGTGACCCCCATGTTGTACTTGAGGCTATGTCTATCGCTGGTTACGCTATCGGTGCAACACAGGGTTATATTTATGTCCGCGCTGAGTATCCTATCGCTGTTGAGCGTCTTAACATCGCTATCAAGCAGGCTCGTGAGGCAGGTATGCTCGGTAAGAACATCTTCGGAACAGATTTCTGCTTCGATATAGATCTCCGTCTCGGTGCAGGCGCTTTCGTCTGTGGTGAGGAGACAGCTCTTATGACATCTATCGAGGGCAACCGCGGTGAGCCCCGTCCAAGACCTCCTTTCCCTGCAGAAAAAGGTCTTTTCCAGAAACCAACTATCCTCAACAATGTTGAGACATATGCTAATATCCCACAGATCATCCTCAATGGTGCAGACTGGTTCGCATCAATGGGTACTGAGAAGTCAAAGGGTACCAAGGTATTCGCTCTCGGCGGTAAGATCAAGAACACCGGTCTCGTAGAGGTTCCTATGGGTACAACTCTCCGTGAAGTTATCGAAGAGATCGGCGGCGGTATCCCGAACGGCAAGAAGTTCAAGGCTGCTCAGACAGGTGGCCCTTCAGGCGGATGTATCGATCCTTCCAACTTCGATATCCCGATCGACTACGATAACCTTATCGGTATCGGTTCAATGATGGGTTCAGGCGGACTTATCGTTATGGACGAAGATAACTGTATGGTTGATATCGCTAAGTTCTTCCTCGAATTTACTGTTGATGAGTCATGCGGTAAGTGTACACCATGCCGTATCGGTACTAAGAGAATGTGGGAGATCCTTGACAAGATCACAAAGGGCAAGGGAACTCTTGAGGACCTCGACAAGCTTGAAGAGCTGGCTTACCACATCAAGGCTAACTCTCTCTGCGGTCTCGGTCAGACTGCTCCTAACCCTGTTCTCTCAACACTCAGATGCTTCCGTGATGAGTACATCGCTCACGTTGTTGACAAGAAGTGTCCTGCAGGCGTATGTAAGGACCTCCTCAGCTTCGAGATCGAAAAGGATAAGTGTATCGGTTGCGGTATGTGTGCTAAGCAGTGTCCTGCTTCCGCTATCACAAGAACAGATTACATCGCTCCCGGCAAGAAGCTTGCCGCAATGGAGATCGACAAGAATAAGTGCGTGAAGTGCGGAGCTTGTATCGCTACATGTAAGTTCAAGGCAATCATCAAGAAGTAAGCGGAGGAATAGTAATGGAAAATATTACAGTAAAAATCAACGGTGTTGAATTAGAAGTCCCCAAGGGCACTACTGTTCTTGAAGCTGCTCACATGGCTGGCTTTGAAATTCCTACACTTTGCTATATGAAGGAGATCAACGAGATCGGTGCCTGCCGTATCTGCGTTACAGAGGTAAACGAGGGCAGAGGATTCCGCCTTGTAGCAGGCTGCGTATATCCATGTTCAAACAATATGGAGATCCTCACAAGCTCACCAAAGGTCATCGAGTCAAGAAAGAGAACTCTCGAGCTCATTCTTTCAACTCATGACAGAAAGTGCCTCTCATGTGTAAGAAGCGGAAACTGCGAGCTCCAGAAGCTTGCTAAGGACTACGGCGTTGAAGACGCTACAGTTTATGACGGTGTAAAGAACGAGTACGAGGTTGACAATTCTGCTCCTCATATGTACCGTGACAATAACAAGTGTATCCTTTGCCGCCGCTGCGTAGCAGTATGTGCAAAGACACAGGGCATCGGCGTTATCGGTGCTAACGAGCGTGGTTTCAAGACATATATCGGTTCTGCATTCGATATGGGACTCGGCGAGACAAGCTGCGTATCCTGCGGACAGTGTATCGCAGTATGTCCTGTAGGCGCTCTCTCTGAGAAGAACTACACTAAGGAAGTTATGGCAGCTATCGCTGATCCTGAGAAGACTGTTCTCGTTCAGACAGCTCCTGCTGTTCGTGCAGGTCTCGGCGAGTGCTTCGGCAATCCTATCGGCACAAATGTTGAGGGCAAGATGGCAGCAGCTCTCAGAAGACTCGGCTTTGACAAGGTATTCGATACAGACTTTGCTGCTGACCTTACAATCATGGAAGAGGCTAACGAGTTCCTCGATCGTTTCAAGAACGGCGGAACACTTCCTCTTATCACATCCTGCTCACCAGGTTGGGTCAAGTTCTGTGAGCACTACTATCCTGATCTTCTCGATCACCTTTCAACATGTAAGTCACCTCAGCAGATGTTCGGTGCAACTGCTAAGACATACTACGCTCAGAAGATGGGTATCGATCCAAAGAACATCGTTATGGTTTCTATCATGCCATGTACAGCTAAGAAGTTCGAGATCGGCAGACCTGATCAGAGTGCTGCAGGCGTACCTGATGTTGATTATGCTCTTACAACACGTGAACTCGGCAGAATGATCGAGCGTGCAGGTATCCTCTTCAACTCACTTCCTGAGGAGAAGTTCGATGATCCGCTCGGTATCTCTACTGGTGCAGGCGTTATCTTCGGCGCTACAGGCGGAGTTATGGAAGCAGCTCTCAGAACTGCTGTATATACACTCACAGGCGACAATGTAACTGACCTCCCTGAGGTTCGTGGTACAAAGGACATCAAGGAAGCTACATACAATGTTGCAGGCAACGATGTAAAGGTTATCGTTACAAGCGGTCTTGCTAACGCAAGAAAGGTTCTTGACGATATCAGAGCAGGCAAGTGCGATGCTCAGTTCATCGAGATCATGGCTTGTCCCGGCGGCTGTGTAAACGGCGGCGGTCAGCCACAGGTTCCAATGGGCGTAAGAAACTTCGTTGACATCAGAGAAGAGAGAGCTAAGGTTCTCTATAACCTCGATAAGTCAATGCCTCTCAGACAGTCTCACGAGAACCCAGCTATCAAGAAGGTTTATGAGGAATTCTTCGAGAAGCCGGGCAGCCACAAGGCTCATGAGGTTCTCCACACATCTTATGTGAAGAGAAAGGTTAACGAAATATAATCAATAGCTGAATTCATTAAAAGAGCGGACAATTTAGTCCGCTCTTTTTGTTGACATATCAGGAAAAAAGTGTTATAATATAAAAAATGCTATTTTTTTACAAGGGGGGCGATTTTATGGATAATGTTTGTGAGTTTTGTGCGACGAAGGTCGTAAAGGGAACCCTTGTGACGCCTTATGCAGTGCAGTTTTATCCCGAGGGAGAAGAGATGAAGCTTAAGCCGAAAAGAAGTCAGGTCATTTGCGATGCCTGCCCTCAGTGCGGACATATCCAGAATATCAGACTGAAGAATCCGGAGAATATCATGAAGTATCGTTATACTATACTTGATGATTGATCATTTTCGGTATAAACATGAAAAATATGCAGATAATAATTCCGAAAGGAAGTGTTATCATGCAGACAGATCTGAAAAACAGCAGGACCCGCATGAATCTCATGCGGGCCTTTGCAGGTGAGTGCCAGTCACGGCAGCGATATTATCAGGCAGCGCTTTTAGCTCAGCAGCAGAAGCTTATCGGTATTGAGCGCATGTTCAGGTTCACCGCTGAGCAGGAGGAGCGCCACGCTATGGTTTTCTGGAAGCTCTTGCAGGAGTGCGCAGGTGAGACTGTGGAAATAGAGGCAGGCTTTCCTGCTGATGTTTATGAGGATATTGGACAGCTCCTTGACGCCTCTCAGAGAGAAGAGGAAAAGGAACATATAGTGGTGTATCCTGATTTTGCGCGTATCGCTGAGGAGGAGGGATTTGCTCAGGCAGCATCCAAGTTCCGTGCTATAGCTGAGATAGAAAATGAGCACAGTACCCGCTTTGCTTATTACGCAGGGCTTTATCGTGAGGGTAAGCTCTTCAGAAGCGATGATGCACAGCAAAGATGGATATGCCTCAACTGCGGACATGTTCATGTTGGCAGTGAACCGCCGCAGGAGTGTCCTGTGTGCAGTGCCGAGCAGGGGTATTTTATCCGCGAAGCAGAGGCGGCATTCACATCATGTGAAATTATGAAACAATAAAAGTAAAGGGCGGCTCAAGCCGCCCTTTGTGTTAGAGTTATCATTCGGTCTTTTCTTTTTTCAGTCTGCGCATGATAAACAGGAAAACTCCCAGCTCGACAAGGAATGTAGCTATCCATGAGATAGTGTACGAGAAGTAGAGACTTTCAAGGGTATGATACTTCGGTATCCTGAATACACCGAATATCCAGCCGAGTCTTATTCCGACAACACCGATGACAGTTATGAGCATCGGCAGAACTGATCTTCCGAGACCTCGTATCAGACCTGTTGTGACGTCCATCAGTCCGCAAAGGAAATATGGCAGCATGATATATGTCATACGTATCATTCCGAATTTTATTGCCTCCTCCGAGTCTGTGAGATATATTGACAGAAGCGGTCTTCCGAAGAAAAGTGCGGTTGAGCCAAGTGCCATTCCTGTACAGAAAACAGCGATAAGGCATATCCACATTATCTTCTTGATGCGGTCAAGCTTTCCTGCACCGAAATTCTGTCCTGTAAAGTTGAGAGAGGTCTGGCTGTAGGAATTCATTGAGGTATAGACGAAGCCTTCGATATTCTGCGCGGCGGAGTTGCCTGAGAGAACTGCATGACCCAGGAGATTTCCGAATTCGTTTATTGAGGACTGTATAATTACGTTGGAGATCGCAAATATAGAGGACTGAAGACCTGCAGGGAAGCCTATCTGTATTATACGCTTCAGCTGTCTTCCGTATATCTTCATTTTTTTCAGTTCAAGCCTGCAGGCATCGTCGCGGCGCATAAGCTCGCGTACTATAAGGACGGCTGACAGTGTCTGGGAAAGAGAAGTAGCGAGTGCTACACCCGATACGTCCATATGAAATGCCATTACGAATAAAAGGTTCAGGATAACATTGAGTACACCTGCGGCGGTGAGATAATACAGCGGACTTTTTGTGTCGCCTGCGGCACGGAGAATGGCTGAACCGAAGTTGTACAGCATACTCGGGATAGTTCCGCAGAAGTATATCTTCATGTAAGCGGCGGAAAGGGGAAGAACGTTTGACGGAGTATCCATCATTTCAAGAAATTTCTCTGAGAAGAGTACTCCCACCACCGTGAGAAAGGCTCCGCTGATAAATGCGGCCGGAATGGCGGTATGTACAGTCCTGTGTACGTCCTCAGCTCTGCCTGAGCCTATGCCGTGAGCGACAGTAACGCCTGCGCCAACGGAAAGACCGATGAAAAGGTTGACCATAAGGTTGATAAGAGCGCCCGTTGCGCCCACTGCGCCAACGGAAATATCTCCGCAGCATCTTCCCACGACTACAAGGTCTGCGGCATTGAAGAGAAGCTGCAGGACTCCTGTAAGAATTATAGGGATAGTATAAAGAATGATTTTGCTGACCAGAGGTCCCTCGCACATATCAGAGGTTTTGCTCTGCATAAGAAATGCTCCTAACTGCCGCTGAGTAGTTTAGCGCTGCGGCTTGCGCAAATGACCGCAAAAAAGCCCCCGAAGGGACTTTTTTAATCGTTTGTATTTTTACGTATCCTTGCGATCTCCTGATCCTTTTTCCACAGAAAGCTTATATGCGCTTCCGTGCCGTTCTGTATTCTCTTGAAGTTTTCGATGTGTTTGAAGAGTATGACCAGAGCCACGACTGAAAGTATGGATGTGCCAACGGGATCGCCTGTCATAAGGGCGTAGACCATAGTGAATATGACCGATCCTGTAACAGGAACAACGCATACATAGTCCATGGAGAAGCCCAGTATCATCTCAAAGCCGAGAAGCAGTACAAATACAATTGGGTTGAATGCCAGAATAGTGCCTCCCAGGGAAGCGAGCCCCTTGCCGCCGTGAAATCTCATCATGGCAGGGAAGATATGCCCGAGTATACAGCATGAACCTGCAAGGATCTTAGCGAATCTAATCTGCGGGAACAGGTAAGCGCCGATAAGCGAGGCGGCAACAGCCTTGAATATATCAAAGACCGCAACAAAAAGCCCTGCTTTTTTTCCGATAGTGATAACAGTGTTTGAAGCTCCTGCGTTTCCCGAGCCCCTCTGCCGAATATCAAAGCCCTTTATCTTGGATATGATAAAAGCAGGGTTGATATTGCCGAAGAGATAGCCTATGAGAGCACAGAGAACGATCTGCATAATGATCCCCCCCTATGAAAACAAGGTGAAAGAAAGCCTTGTTAAAAAAATGACTAACCATATCTATAATACTAATATAATATCATATTATTCTGAAAAATGCAATAGTGCAGGGCAAAATTAATCATTACAAAACGATGACACGGAGACTTACGAATTGTTAAATATAAAAAATAAATAGCAGGCTGTTTCGTTTTGCGGTGAGTACGCGATTAGTATTAGTGAAAGGGCAAATACCAATCATCATGTACATGATAGGAAGTGGATTATATGAATGAAAATGAATTGAAACAGATGCTCAAGTCTGCACCCGAAAGGGGACAGCGTGCTTTTTATGATAAATACTTCAACTACGTCTATACCATAGTATATGCAAGGCTGAAATGGTATGCAGCGCCCGAGGATATAGACGAGTGTGTGGGAGATGTTTTTGCGCACTGCTTTCTGTATTTTGACAAGCAGGAGAACATCAGCGGCGACCTTAAAGCCTTTGTGGCGGCTGTTGCCCGCAACAAGGCTGTGGACACTTACAGAAAGGTAGCAAGGCACAAGGAGCGAAATATCTCAATGGAAGATGCGGAGGAGCTGGTTTCTGATGAAAACATTGCCGAGACTGCTGAAACAACTGAGATAAGACAGATTTTGTACGATAAGGTGGGCGAGCTTGGCGAGCCTGATTCAACGATAATAATACAGAAGTACTTCTACGGACGCAGCTCAAAAGAGATCGCAAAGATAGTGGAGCTTTCGTCTGACAATGTAAGGGCAAGATGCAGCCGCGCAGTGAAAAAGCTGCGTGAGCTGTTATTGCAGGCAGGATTTGCAAGATAGGAGGATAGGATATGAAAGATGAGCTTGATATGATATTCAGCAAAAAAGAATCAGATATCGAGAAGATATCATCGAGGTATAAAGCGGTGGATGACAAGAGAAAAGAAAAGATATATGAAATAAGCAAAAGAAAGTATAATATAATGAAGGCAGGAGAGAGTGAGGGTGCTGATGACGGATTTATCGTCAGCGCTGAGGGAGTCGAGCGCTACAGACGTCCGAAGCTGTACAGATATTTCTCGGCTGCAGCGGCAGCTGTTGTGCTGTTCGGCGGCGTGTGCGGAGGCGTGATGCTGTCACGTTCATCAAAGATACAGCACATGAATCAGAGCAGTGATTCCGACATAACTGTCACCACGGCAGAGAATTCGACATCGGCAGAAATATTCAGTGATGACGCGGTCGTGGATAAGCTTGTAAGCAGTCTTGAAATGCTCGAAAAGCCTCAGTATCCTACAACTGACAGTATCGACCTGAATGATGGGATATGGTTCAATAAGGACGATTACGCTCCCGAGGTCGGTAAGATAATGAATCTTACCAAGTATTATTACGCTGTTACAGACGAGAGGATAGATACTGTTGAGGAGATAGAAGAGATCCTTGATGCTACATTTATCTATGAATCACGTAACAGATATCTGGGCGGAGACCTCAGCGGTTTTGAAGTCGGCTATGACTTCAAGGACGACTCTTTGGCAAATAAGTATGTAAAGACGTTTATCAACTATAACGGCAAGATATACGCACAGAGCCTGTGTGAGCCCAATGCATCTATTTCACAGGACTTTGACAGCTTATATAACTTCAGCAATTACAAGCTTGTATCCTCTGAGTTTAAAGAGGGCGGTGAGCTGCTGGCTATGAACAGAATTATGTACGACGAGGAGCAGCAGCCTGTACCACTTGATAAGCTTGTTACCTGCACCAGAGTATATGAAAGACCTGACGGAGAGAAGGTAAAAGCCGAGATAGAGCTCCTTCCCGAGAATGATGAATGGAAGATCGCTTCCTTCTGGGTAGCGCTCAAAAATAGCGAAGGTCAGGTAGTATACAATAGTAATACTGTATTCCCGGTTCTTGAAGACAAAGTCTCTGCTCAGGAGGAATCAGGCGAGTTTGCTGACCTTCAGCTCCACGAGCAGCTGGTATATTCAGATTTTGACGAAGCGGTCGCAGTTTTTGATGAAGTCAACAACGTGATTAAAAATGGCGGATATGAATTCAAGAGGGTCGATGTTGAGAAGTATGCCGCAAAAATACTTGAAGCTTCAGACTATGAAGAAAGGAATACTCTCGAAAATAAGAGCTATATCTATCACCTTATGCTGAATTCGTCAAGATATTTCGATACAGCAGATATGTCGTACTATTACAAAAGAGAGTATCAGAACGAGATATGGGAAAAGAATGAGCATTGTCTGGCAGATAACGCAGGAAGATATATCTATGTGGATTGCAAAGACATTAACGGCGGCTCAGACTATGATACAACGATTTGCATGTATAACAATATGTGGATCAATGCGGATAATATCAACAAGACATATACCGAAAGCGAAGAAGATGTAACTGTTAAGGATAGTCGATTTATTCCCGATAATTACCGCGTTATAGACTATTACACTGAGAGCGGCAATTTAGAAAATTTTGCATTCCTCGGAGATACGGTATTTGGTCAGCTGGGCAGAGAATGCCTTTACCCTTCTACTTTTGAGATGCGCGATTTTGACGGCTGGCATATTGAGAGAACAGAGGAGGTGCTCGGCAGACAGTGTGCAGTCATAGAGTTTGGCGGAGCAACTTATACAGCTGAAAAATATGTTGACCTGAGAACGGGAATAGTTCTGAAAAGTACAGAACGCACAGATATTGATGAGGTATTGGAAATGAGCGTAAACAGCATAAACATTGACCAACCGCTGGGATACATATATTTTGATCCTTCAGGCTATACGAAAACCGCAGAGCAGTAAAAAATATCCCCTTTGCATTTTGCGAAGGGGATAGCTGTTTTTTACAGTAATTCTATGAGCTTGTCGTGGACCTCGCTGAGTCTGTCATCGGAAAGACCGAAATCCATTGCCTTGTAGTTCCATGCGGCTCTGCCGATATCATGCTTTCTGAAAACGGAGTTGATAGTTCTGTACCATTTCAGTGTGTCCTCGGGGGAAACAACGTCGATACAGCCGTATTCGCCGCAGTAAAGACCTGTGCCGTACTTTTCAGCCTTGGCGATAGCGGTGGAGAAAAGCTCCTCGAAGTACTCCTCGGAGGTTATGCTTTCCTCAAAAGCCATACGCTCCTCAGGAATGATAGCATCTGTCCAGTAAGCGCCCTGATGGGTGAATTTAAGGGGCTCATAGCAGTGCATATTGTATATTACATTTTCGTCAAAGGGCTCATCGAGAAACTGAACAGTGTCTGCACTGTTATTGTGATAGCTTCCCACAAGGATGAGTATATCGGGAGCTGTTTTTCTGATCCTGCCTATGCAGACCTTAACTATCCTGTTCCATGCGTCTATGAAGCATTCGTCGGTGACTTCGTTGAGAAGCTCGAATGCGACATTGGGGGTGAGGCTGCCGTAGCGTCTCGCCATTTCCTCCCAGAGACGGTAAAACCTCTCCTGATACTCTTCGCTGTCGAAGAAGCCGCTTTCACTTTCGCCGTAGTAATCGAAAGAGAAGCCGGCGGTCTTGTGAAGATCCAGTATAAGATTCAGTCCGTTGGCTTTGCAGGCGTTTACAGCCATTGTGAGGTAAGCAAAGCCTTCCTCATTGAATGAGCCGTCGCTGTTTTCCAGTATATTGTAGTCAAAGGGGACACGGATGTGGTCAATGCCCCATGAAGCTGCGGTTTTGAAGTCATTTTCGGTGATAAACGTGTCAAGGTGCTTTTTTTCGTAATTGCACTGTGAAAGCCAGCCGCCGAAATTGATGCCCTTCTTAAATCCGATCATTTCTTTCATTCTGATCGCCTCCCTTTACAAGAAGTATAGCATATTTCCTATAGAGAATATACTTGTTTTATGTGAAAAATAGCAATTAACTGACATATAAACAATTATTTGTCAAAGCGTGGTGCTGTGAAGTATCCGATACGGAGATAACAAAAAACCTGTATCCGAAGATACAGGTATTGGCGCGGATTGAGAGATTTGAACTCTCGCGCCGGTTTCCCGACCTACTCCCTTAGCAGGGGAGCCCCTTCACCACTTGGGTAAATCCGCAAACCGACGAGCGAGATACTCACCGATAAAAAAATAATGGCGGAGAGGGTGGGATTCGAACCCACGTGACCGTTAAGTCAAACGGTTTTCAAGACCGCCTCGTTATGACCGCTTCGATACCTCTCCATTTTTGTTGCCGCTTGAATCAGCTTTTATATTATATCACGATGAGCGGCAGTTGTCAAGGAAAAATCCAAAATATTCGTGACAAGAAATTTTCAACATTTTTGGGCATAATGTACGATAGAGGCTGTTGAGAGTTACTGCCGTGAATTCAGCTGAGCAGAAAATGAAAAATCTATGTAAATTTTTTCAGTAAAAATGATTTTTTTGAAGGAATAGACTTTACATTATAATGAAATTAGTGTAAAATATACTATAGATAATTTTTTGTGAGGTGCTTATATGGAACCAAAGTATAAAAGAATATTATTAAAGGTCAGCGGTGAGGCTCTTGCAGGCGATAAAAAGACAGGTCTCAACTATGACGTAGTTACAGAAATATGCCAGAGTATAAAGAAGTGTGCTGACGCAGGCGCTCAGGTGGCTGTAGTTGTCGGCGGCGGCAATTTCTGGAGAGGCCGTTCAAGCGGAGCTATGGACAGAACACGCGCAGACCACATCGGTATGCTTGCTACAACAATGAATGCACTTGCACTTGCAGATGTACTGGAATCTCTCGGCTGCGTTGTAAGAGTACAGACAGCTCTTCAGATGTCAGCTATTGCTGAGCCGTACATCCGCAACAGAGCTGTAAGACATCTTGACAAGGGAAGGATCGTAATCTTCGGCTGCGGCACAGGTAACCCATTCTTCTCAACAGATACAGCTGCTGCTCTTCGTTCTGTTGAGATCGATGCAGATATACTTCTCAAGGCTACTCTCGTAGACGGAGTATACGACAAGGATCCCCATAAATTTGATGATGCTAAGAAGTACGATACTCTCAGCTTTTCACAGGTCATCGGCGAGGATCTCGGCGTAATGGACAGCACTGCTGCTGCAATGTGCCGCGATAACCATATGAAGATGCTGGTATTTGACCTCAGCCGTCCCGACAATATCTATGACGCCGTAATGGGCGCAAATATCGGAACAGTTGTATCCGAGGACTAAAATCGAAAGGAATTTACGATCATGAAAGAACAGCTTAATCTCGCAAAGGAAAAAATGAACAAGAGCCTCAATGCCCTCGGAAACGAGTTTGCTTCTATCCGTGCAGGAAGAGCAAATCCCGGTGTTCTCGATAAGGTTATGGTCGATTACTACGGAGCTCCTACACCTGTTAACCAGATGGCAGCAGTTTCTGTTTCAGAGGCAAGAATTCTTGTTATCCAGCCATGGGATAAGTCCACACTGAAGCTTATCGAAAAGGCTTTACAGGCTTCTGACATCGGTATCCAGCCTGTTAACGACGGAAATGTTATCCGTCTTGCATTCCCTCAGCTTACTGAGGACCGCCGTAAGGAGCTCTGCAAGAGCATTAAGAAGTACGGCGAGGAGTGTAAGGTGACTGTACGCTCTATCAGACGTGATACAATGGAAAAATACAAGGCAATGAAGAAGAACTCGGAGATCACTGAGGACGACCTCAAGGACTGCGAGAAGAAGGTACAGGATCTTACCGACAAGATGTGTGCTGACGTTGATAAAATGGTAGCAGACAAGGAAAAAGAGATCATGACTGTTTGATTGGTGAGATATGGCATTATTTGGTAAAAAAGATAAAACAGAATCCTCTGAGCTTGTGCTCCCCGAAAAGCTTCCCGAGCACGTAGCTTTTATTATGGACGGAAACGGCAGATGGGCTAAGAAGCGCGGTCTGCCCCGTTCACTGGGACATCGTGAGGGAGCTAAGAACTTCCGTACTATTGTCCGTCACTGCAAGGACATCGGTCTCAAGACCATAAGCTTCTATGCCTTCTCTACAGAGAACTGGAAGCGCTCACAGGAAGAGGTAGGCGCTCTTATGAACCTTTTCCGTGATTACCTTGCTGATGTAAGAAACTTCCTCAGCGAAAATACAAGAATGGTATTCCTCGGCGACAAGAGCGCCTTTGCTGACGATATCCGCGAAAAAATGGAAAAGCTCGAGGCTGATTCCGCCGATTATGATGAGATGACCATTCTCATGGCAGTAAATTATGGCGGACGTGACGAGATAACTCATGCGGCAAAGCTTCTTGCTGAAAGGGCTGCAAAGGGCGAGATACGTCCGGAGGATATAACAGAGCAGACTATCTCCGATAACCTCTATACAGCAGGCTATCCCGATGTTGACCTGCTTATCCGACCAAGCGGTGAGCAGAGAATATCAAACTTCCTCATCTGGCAGAGTGCGTATGCGGAGTTCTATTATACAGACGTTCTCTGGCCTGATTTTACTCCCGAGGAGCTTGACAAGGCTCTTATCGAGTACGCTCACAGAAACCGCCGCTTCGGAGGTGTGTGATGCTTACACGAATCATTTCGGGAGCAGTAGGCGTTGTACTTCTCGGTGCAGTGCTGTTTTTCCATGATACTGTAGTACTGCCCATTGCAGTTGCGGCTATCATAGCAGTAATGCTCTTTGAGCTTATCCGTGCGGTGAAGCTCCACAAGTGCCTGCCCATACTCATTGCAGCTGAGGCTTGTGGAATTGCCGTACCGATACTCTATGGTATATTCACGAAGCTTTCGGTGGACGGACCTGCTGTACTGCCGCATAACGAATTCAAAGCGTGGCGCTATGCCCATGATTACAATTTATATGTATTCGGGATAATTCTTCTTTGCGCCTTTTTGGTGTTCGTCACATGGCTGAGAAAGCACAAGGAGATACGCTACGAGCAGGTATTCTTTGTACTTGCAGTGATGATACTTGTGCCGCAGGCTATGACCACTATGGTTCGTATGGAGCGCTATGACTCTGAAAACGGATTATTCCTGCTCATCATGGGACTCTGCGGCGCATGGATAGCAGATACGGGAGCTTACTTCACAGGAGTTGCAATAGGCAAGCACAAGCTCTGCCCTGAGATAAGCCCCAAGAAGACTATTGAGGGACTTGTGGGCGGTATCGTGACAACGGCTGTCGTCTACGCTGTTGCGTTTTCTGCCTACTACGGCTTTACTGCTAAGAGAGCTGTTATAGCCTGCGCAACAGGCATAGTATGTGCCGTTATCGGTACAGTGGGCGACCTTTCCGCATCTATGGTAAAGCGCCAGATAGGCTTCAAGGACTACGGAAAGATAATGCCCGGTCACGGCGGACTTATGGACCGCTTTGACAGCGTTCTTTTCGTGCTGCCTACATTTTATGCATTTATCGCCATATTCGGCGTACAGTGATATTGCTGAAACGGACTATTCACGGATAGTCCCTTTCGCATTTTATAAAGGTCTTTTGACATAATATCAATCAGGAAGTTATTTCCGCGAAAAGGGGAAAATATAATGAATAAAACGGTGTCGATACTCGGTTCGACAGGTTCCATAGGTACTCAGTCGCTGGAGGTATGTGAGAAGCACGGTCTGAAAGTAACCGCCCTTGCGGCTCACAGCAGCATTGAGGCATTAGAGCAGCAGATAAGGAAATTCCGCCCTGCCTATGCCTGTATCTATAACGAGGAGAAGTACGGCGAGCTGAAAAGCCGTATCGCTGACCTTGATGTAAAGCTCTACAGCGGTATGGAGGGACTTTGCAAGCTTGCTTCTCTTGATGAGGCTGATATTGTTCTCAATTCAGTCGTGGGCATGGTAGGACTTCTTCCTACTCTCACAGCGATTGAAGCGGGAAAGGATCTTGCTCTTGCCAACAAGGAGACTCTTGTGGCTGGCGGCGAGCTTGTAATGAAGGCGGCTGCTGACAAGGGAGTGAGGATATATCCCGTAGACAGCGAGCATTCGGCTATATTCCAGTGCCTTCAGGGAAATAAACGGGCTCAGCTCAGCAAGATAATCCTTACGGCTTCGGGCGGACCGTTTTTCGGAAGAAGCTATGAGGAGCTGAAAAGCGTTACCAAGGAGCAGGCACTCCACCACCCGAACTGGGACATGGGCAATAAAATAACCATCGATTCTGCTACACTGATGAACAAGGGACTGGAATTCATTGAGGCGAAATGGCTCTTTGACCTTACTCCCGATCAGATCGAGATCGTCGTTCACCGTCAGAGCGTCGTTCACTCTGCTGTTGAGTACAACGACTATTCTGTAATAGCTCAGATGGGCGTTCCAGATATGAAGATACCTATACAGTACGCCCTTCTTTACCCTGACAGAATGAGCTGCCCTACTGGAAGACTTTCTCTTACGGATTACGGAAAGCTTACCTTTGAAAAGCCCGACTATGACACCTTCAAGTGTCTGTCTGCGGCTATAGAGGCTATAAAGCGCGGCGGAGCGTATCCATGTCTGGTCAATTCCGCCAATGAGGAAGCTGTAAGAGCATTTCTCCATGACGAGATCCGCTTCATAGAAATAGGCGAGATAGTATCGTCCGTGCTGGATAAATTCGGTCCTTCAGAGATAAAGAGCTATGATGACGTTATGAAGGCTGATACCGCGGCAAGAGCGTATGTCAGGGAGCAGATCGCGGCTGAATAAGCTGCTTCAGGAAAGGAACAGACTATGGGTATTATAATTGCGATACTTATATTCGGACTGATCGTAACAGTCCATGAATTCGGACATTTCATATGTGCAAAGCTAAGCGGCATAAAGGTGCTGGAGTTTTCTGTAGGTATGGGACCTAAGCTCCTTCAGAAGAAAAAAGGCGAGACAAAGTATTCTCTCAGAGCTCTGCCTGTAGGCGGCTACTGCGCTATGGAGGGAGAGGACTCCACCAACAGCGATCCGAGAAGCTTCCGCAACGCCAAGCTCTGGAAGAGGATGATAGTTCTGGTGGCAGGTGCGGCTATGAACTTTGTTCTCGGAATAGTCATGCTGATGATACTTGTGTGCATGATGGATCAGGTGCCCACAACGACTATCAAGGGCTTCAGCGGTCAGCGTAACGACGATGGTACAGTCACATACTATGCTGCAAGCTATGAATCGGGACTCCGTCACGGCGACAAGCTTATATCTGTTGACGGTACAAGGATATACAGTACCCTTGACTTGAATTATGTTTTCGACAGTATCACAAGCAAAGAGGGACACAAGGTTGTAGTAAAGCGTGACGGCAAGAGACTTACCCTCAATGATATTTTCTTCGAGGATAAGGCTGAGGGCGGCGGAGTTATCGACTTCGGCGTGGTATATAAGGATAAAACGCCTCTGACAGTAATAAAAGGCTCTGGCGATATCTTCATGTCCATGACTCATATTGTCGGTCTTTCTCTGAAGCAGATGCTGACAGGTCAGATAAGCAAGGAGGAGGTATCGGGACCTGTAGGTGTTGTTACAGCTATCAGCGAGCAGACCAAGGACAACGAGTCGCTGGCTGACGCCATCTATAAGATAATCTACATGACTGCACTCATCACTATCAATGTCGGAATATTCAATCTTCTTCCTGTTCCCGGACTGGACGGCGGACGTCTGCTCTTCTGCTTTATAGAGCTCATACGCCGCAAGCCTGTCAAGCCCGAGCATGAGGGATATGTTCACCTTGCAGGAATGGTGCTGCTCTTCGGAGTTATGATATTCGCAACCTATAACGATATTGCAAGACTTGTTACAGGAGGATAAAATGCCCGATATCTGTTTACTTGGAACAGGCGGTATGCTGCCGCTGAAGGACAGATTTCTCACAAGTCTGTATGCTGAATATAACGGAAAGGCAGTCCTCATAGACTGCGGCGAGGGTACACAGGTCGCTATTGCAAAACACGGATTAAAAATGAGCAGGATAGAGCTCCTGCTCATTACTCACTGTCATGCTGACCATGTTACGGGACTTCCGGGGCTTCTGCTCTCTATCGGCAACAGCTCCCGTACAGAGCCCCTTGATATAGCGGCTCCGCAGAGTTGTATCCCCATTATAAAAAGCCTTATGAGCGTCTGCGGAGCTCTGCCCTATGAGGTAAGACTTCACGGGCTGCCAGAGGACGAGCCCTTTGAGCTGTCGGCTGAGTTTATAGCCCCCATGCTGAAAATAAGGACGCTGCCTTTATCTCACAGGGTCAGCTGTCTGGGCTACAGCCTTGTGCTTGAACGTAAGCCGCCTTTTCTTCCCGAAAATGCAAAGGCGCTGGGGATTCCCGTGGAGTACTGGAAAAGGCTGCACAGCGGCGAGACTGTAATACTTGACGACGGCAGGAGCATTGCTCCCGAGGCTGTCACAGGTGAGAAGCGTTCTCCCATAAAGATAACCTACACAACGGATACCCTTCCCATCGCGGAGCTGGCAGGCTTTGCCGAGAGCTCCGACCTTTTCATATGTGAGGGTATGTACGGACTTCCCGAAAAAAAGGAGTCCATGAACGAAAAATGTCATATGCTCATGCAGGATGCATGCGGCATTGCCCTCATGGCAGGTGTGAAACGGTTATGGCTCACCCATTACAGCCCTGCTGAGAAGGAGCCCTCATTATATGAGGAAGAGCTGAAAACAATATTCCCTGATGCTGTTATCACAGCTGACGGTGCGAAAATAACCCTATGACAGGAGAGAGAATATGAGAAATGTTAGACCTGTAAAGGTGGGGGACTGCGTCCTCGACGGAAAACATATATACATACAGTCAATGCTGAATATGCGCTCAGACGACATCGAAGGCAGCGTAAGACAGGCTGTTGAGCTTGAAAAGGCAGGCTGTGAGATAATCCGTGCAGCTATCCCTAACATGGAAGCTGTAAAGCTTATCCCTGCTATCAAGGAGGCGGTAAAGATACCGCTGGTTGCAGATATACACTTTGACTATAAGCTGGCTATAGAGTCAGCAGCAGCAGGTGTTGACAAGATACGCATAAATCCCGGAAATATCGGCGGTATGGACAGAGTCAAGGCGGTAGTCGATGCCTGCCGTGCAAGAAACCTTCCTATCCGTATCGGTGTAAACTCGGGCTCTCTTGAAAAAGAGATACTGGCTAAGTACGGTTCGCCTACTCCCGAGGCTCTTGTGGAGAGCGCAATGGGACATGCTGCTATGCTGGAGCACTTTGACTTCAATGATATTGTAATTTCCATAAAGTCCTCGGACGTAAACAGGATGATAGCCTCCTACAGATTAGCTGCACAGAAGTGTAATTACCCGCTTCACCTCGGAGTTACAGAGGCAGGTACTGAGCGCATGGGACTTATCAAGTCGGCGATAGGCATAGGCTCGCTTCTTTGTGACGGCATTGGCGAGACTATAAGAGTATCACTTACCGATGACCCTGTCCGCGAGATAGCTGCTGCAAAGGATATACTCAAAAGTATCGGCAAGCGCGGCGGTGTAAGGATAGTTTCATGTCCTACCTGCGGAAGAACACGTATAGACCTTGTAAAGGCAGCAAAAATGGTAGAAGAAGCTGTTAAGGATATGGACAAGGATATTACCGTGGCTGTTATGGGCTGTATCGTAAACGGTCCGGGTGAAGCCCGTGAAGCTGATGTCGGTATCGCAGGCGGTGACGGCTGTGCTATCATATTCAAGAAGGACGGCACACAGCGCAAGATAAAAGAAGAGGATATAGTTCCGGAGCTTCTTGCAGAGGTCGAAAAGCTCTGATAAAGAATTGAGAATATAAACAGGGAGTTTTAAGATGCAGGTCAAAATATCCGAATTTCTGAAGGAATATACATCGGAGCTGCCGGAAAGCGTGCTCAGCGGAGAGATATTCAAGCTTACTTATACGGAAAACCTTGAGAGTATCCGCTTTCATGCACATTTTGACGAGGTCGTTCCAAGCGAAGATATTTTCGCATTTGAAAAAGCAGTTGAGACTGCCGTAAAGGTGGAGCAGGTAAGGCTTGCGCCCCGTTATCCCTCTGAGAAATTCGGAATGGATTGCTACGGTGAACTTATCAAGCTTTTGAAGCGCGATATCCCTGTTGTAAACGGTTTTCTCGATGATGCTGACGTATCTCTCGGAAACGGCGAGCTCCGTATAAGGATAGTTCACGGCGGAAGAGATATACTTGATAAGTTTAATTTCTGTGTCGGCTTTTCCAGACTGATATACAATCAGTTCGGCGTCAAGGTCAAGGTCCTTCTCGACGGTGATACTTCTGTAAGTGTGGAGCAGTATGACGAGATGATAGAGCGTCTTGAAGCGGATATGCCTGATTACAGCAGTCAGCTCATTCCCGATAAGACTCCCGACGAGATAAAGGCCGAGGAAATGAAGTCCGTTATCCCGACGGCTACTATCGATGTGACCGCTCTCGACAAGGACTTCGATGCGGAGTCGGCTGAGATAGTCAAGGGAAGAGCTATACGCGAAAAGCCTGTTCCTATCTGTGAGGCGGTACAGCGCCTCGGTGAAAAGGTAGTTGTTGTAGGAGATGTTTTTGCGTCAGAGCTCAAGGAAGTCCGCAATGAAAAGACTGTTGTCACATATGACATCACCGACTACAGCGGTTCGCTGAAAATAAAGATATTTGCCAAGAATGAAGAGGTTGAGGAGCTCAAGCTTGGCTCTATAAAGAGCGGAGCTACTCTCCTTGTTTCAGGCAAGCTTGACTATGACTCATATGCAAGAGATATTGTTATATCTGCAAATTCGCTTATCAAGGTAAAGCGTATACCTAAGATGGACAACTATCCCGAAAAGCGCGTTGAGCTTCACTGCCACAGCAATATGTCTGCTATGGACGCTGTTACCGATCCTGTTACACTTATCAACAGGGCGGCAAGCTGGGGACATCAGGCTATGGCTATAACCGACCACGGCAACGTTCAGGCGTTCCCTGACTGCATGTATAATATGCCAAAGAACTTTAAGGTGATCTACGGCATGGAGGCATATGTTGTCAACGATATAGAGCGTGATCTGGTCATATACGGCGACGATGACCGCTCCTTTGATGATGAGATAATCATTTTCGACGTTGAGACTACAGGTCTCAGCTTCCGGAATGACCGCCTTACAGAGATAGGTGCGGTCAAGCTGAAAAATCTCCAGGTGGTGGACAGCTTCAACACCAAGGTCAACCCCGGATTTCATATCCCTGAGAGGATAACAGAGCTTACAGGCATAAGCGACGCTGATGTTGCAAATGCCCCCGACGAGGCTGAGGCGCTTCGCATGTTCATGGAATTCTGCGGAGACAATCCTGTACTTGTTGCACATAACGCCCGTTATGATACAAATATGATAAATCAGGTGAAAAAGCGTCAGAAGATCGATTTCCCGTATACATGGATAGATACCCTTGTAATGTGTCAGTCCATGCTTCCCGAAATGGGACGACATAAGCTCAATCTTGTGGCAAAACAGCTTAAACTCGGTAAGTTCGACCACCACAGAGCCTCAGACGATGCTCTTATGCTGGCGAAAATATATATAGAGCTTGTGGGACGGCTAAAGACCGACCGAAACTTCAAGACTCTCCAGGAGCTGAATACCCTTGTGGGAGAGATCGAGACAAAGAAGCTGAAAAGCTATCATTTCATCATACTTGTACGCAATCAGGCAGGTCTCAAGAACCTGTACAGACTTGTATCCCTGAGTAACCTTGAATATTTCTATAAAAAGCCCCTTATCCCGAAATCAAAGCTTATCGAACACCGTGAGGGACTTATCTACGGAAGCGCCTGTGAGGCAGGCGAGATATTCCAGGCAATGCTTGATATACGCGATCAGGACTATATCGACAACCTTGCCAAGTTCTATGATTACCTCGAAATACAGCCCATAGGCAACAACAGGTTCATGGTGCGTGACGGAGTTGCAAAGGACGATGACGAGCTCCGCGACTTCAACCGCTATATTGTTGAAATGGGCGACAGGCTGGGGCTTCCTACCTGTGCTACCTGCGATGTTCACTTCATTGATCCCAAGGATGCTATCTATCGTAAGATAATCCTTGCAAGCATGGGCTTCAAGGACGCTGAGGAGCAGGCTCCTCTGTACCTGAGAACTACCGAAGAGATGATGGCAGAGTTTGAGTATCTCGGTGAGGACAAGGCTAAGGAGGTAGTTATCACCAATACCAATGCCATTGCCGACCAGATCGAGGTAGTCCGTCCCATACCAAAGGGCACCTTTACCCCCACTATCGAGGGCGCTGAGGAAGAACTTGTGAAGATAACTCACGACAAGGCCCATGAGATATACGGAGATCCGCTTCCCGAGCTGGTTGACAAGCGCCTTGACAGAGAGCTTTCGTCAATTATCAAGCACGGATTCTCGGTTCTTTACATCATCGCGCAGAAGCTGGTATGGAACTCAGTTGAGAACGGCTATCTTGTCGGTTCAAGAGGATCTGTCGGATCGTCCTTCGTGGCTTCAATGGCAGGTATCTCCGAGGTAAATCCGCTTCCGCCCCATTACGTATGCCCAAACTGCAAGCACAGCGAGTTCCTGCTGGACGGAGTTTATGGCTCGGGATTTGACCTGCCGCCGAAAAAGTGTCCCGACTGCGGAAAGGACATGAACCGTGACGGACACGATATCCCCTTCGAGACATTCCTTGGCTTTGACGGTGATAAAGCGCCTGATATTGACCTTAACTTCTCCGATGAATACCAGTTCTGGGCTCACAGATATACTGAGAAGCTCTTCGGAAAATCCAATGTTTTCAAGGCGGGTACTATCTCTGTTGTTGCGGAAAAGACCGCCTACGGCTACGTAAAGAAGTACTGCGAGGAGAACGGCATAACGCTGAACAATGCGGAGATGACACGTCTTGCCATTGGCTGTACAGGCATCAAGAAAACCACAGGTCAGCACCCCGGAGGAATGGTTGTTGTGCCGTCGGATTACGACGTTTATGACTTTACTCCAGTACAGCACCCTGCTGATACTGCGGATTCGGAGATCATAACAACACACTTCACCTTCAACTCTCTCCATGATACCATTCTGAAGCTTGACGAGCTGGGACACGTTGTTCCTACCCTCTACAAGCACCTTGAGGACCTGACAGGCATCAAGATCAAGGACGTTCCCACATCTGACCCCGATGTTATCCGTATGTGTACTAACTGCGATGTTCTGGGAGTTACTCCCGAGGAGATATACTGCAAGACGGGAAGTCTCGGTATCCCCGAAATGGGTACGGGCTTCACTATACAGATGCTTCTTGACGCAAAGCCTACAAAGTTCAGCGACTTCCTTCAGATCTCGGGACTTTCACACGGTACTGACGTTTGGCTGGGAAATGCAAAGGATCTGATAGATCAGGGCGTTTGTACCATTTCTGACGTTATCGGAACGCGTGACTCTATTATGACTTACCTTTTATATAAGGGTGTTGAGCCGAAAATGGCTTTCCAGATAATGGAGTGGACACGTAAGGGAAAAGCACCAAAACAGTTTACTCCCGAGATAATACAGATGCTTCGGGATCACAACGTACCCGAATGGTATATCGAGAGCTGTCTGAAGATCAAATACATGTTCCCGAAGGCTCATGCAGCTGCTTACGTTATAGCTGCCATAAAGCTGGGCTGGTTCAAGCTGCACATGCCGCTGGAATATTACGCTACATACTTCTCCGTAAGAGGTGAGGACTTCGATGCGGAGCTTGCAATAAAGGGTATTGGTGCAGTACGCGCAAAAATAGAGGAGATCAAGGCTCTCGGCAACGACAAGACCAACAAGGACAGCGCCCTCTATGATATACTTCTCATCACAAACGAGATGATGTCAAGAGGCTATGAGTTCCTGCCCATTGATCTGTTCAAGTCTCATGCCACAGATTATCTTGTTGAGGACGGCAAGCTGAGGATCCCGTTCTCGGCTATGAGCGGTGTAGGAGACAACGCTGCAAAGGGAATTTACGAGGCTGTTCAGAAGGGCGGATTCATGTCAATAGAGGAATTCCAGTCAGAGAGCGGAGCGTCAAAAACGACAATCGATATGTTGAAAAGTATAGGTGCATTTGGTGATTTGCCCGAATCAACACAGATGTCATTCTTTTAACTTGACTTTTGCTTAGTAATATGTTATCATATTATCATGTTAGCAGACTAAAGTGATTACCAAGGAGGTTACTGATGAAAAATTATGACCTTATCACTCCCGAGGGTACTAAGGACCTTCTCTTCGGAGAGTGCATAATCAGACGAAATATAGAGAATACCCTCATGGGACTTTTCAGGAGCCGCGGCTACAGTGAGACAATCACCCCCGGACTTGAGTTCTTTGATGTATTCAATCTCAATTCACGCTATTTCCCGCAGGAGAACCTGTATAAGCTCACAGACAGCAAGGGCAGACTGCTGGTAATGCGTCCCGATACCACAATGCCTATCGCAAGAATAGTTGCAACTCGTCTGAGAGATGCTGTTCTTCCTCTGAAGCTTTGCTACGCTCAGGCTGTATACACTACAGAGCCTTCTCTTAAGGGAAGAAGCGATGAGGTAGTACAGGCAGGTATCGAGCTCATCGGCTCACAGCTTAAAATGGCTGACCTTGAGGTCATCTCAACTGCGGTTGATTCACTCAGCTCCTTTGGTATGGAGTTCTCACTTGAGCTTGGTCATATCGGAATATTCAAGGAGCTCGTAAGCAAGCTTGACGCTTCCGACAAGGACAAGGAGAACATCAGAAAGCTTATCGAAAACAAGAATTTCCCGGCACTCAATGACCTCCTTGACAGCTTCGGCAATACTCCCGTAACAGCTGCTCTCAAGAAGCTCCCTGCACTTTTCGGCGGAGAAGAGGTATTTGAGAAGGCTGAGGAGCTTATGCCCGATGAAAATATCAAGCGTATCCTCGATGAGCTCAGAGAGGTCTATGCAGATGCTTCAGAGCTCTGCGGCGGTGACGGTTCAATAACAGTTGACCTCGGACTGGTAAACAAGACCGATTACTACACAGGTCTTATCATAAAGGGCTATCTCCAGGGACACGGCGAGGAGGTCCTCTCAGGCGGACGCTATGACAAGCTTATCTCGGAATTCGGCTACGACGTTCCTGCTATCGGCTTTGCAGTAAATATCAACGCTGTGGCAAAGCTTGTGGAAAAGAGCGATGTTCTTCCTGCCGAGCCAAAGGCTGACGTTATAGTATATGCTGAGGACGGCTGTGAGGTAGCTGCCTTGAAGGCAGCAAGAGAGCTCCGTGAACAGGGACTCATTGTTGAGAACGCTCTCTTTGACGACCTTGAAAGTGTCCGTGAATATGCTATGGAAAAGAAGATAGCCAAGGTAGTCGTTATAGATGGTGAAAGCAAGGAGGTAAACATATGAACAAGCCTATAAGAATTGCTCTGACAAAGGGCAGACTCGAAAAGGATACGGTTGGTCTCCTTGAAAAGCTGGGATTTGACTGCACAGCTGTACGTGAAAAGGGCAGAAAGCTCATTCTTCCCGTACCCGATGCAAACCTTGAGGTCGTTCTTGCAAAGGCAAACGACGTCATCACATACGTTGAGCACGGTGTGTGCGACATGGGTGTTGTGGGCAAGGACACTATCATGGAAATGAAGGGCAAGTTCTATGAGCTTGTTGACCTGGGCTTCGGAAAGTGTAAATTCGCTCTTGCTACAAAGAAAGGCTATGATTTCTACAGCGGCTACGGCATAAAGACGATCGCTACAAAATACCCGAATGTTGCAAGAAGCTTCTTCGAGAAGAAGGGCATGGATACCGAGATAATCAAGATAGAGGGCTCTGTAGAGCTTGCACCTCTCCTTGAGCTTGCTGACGGTATCGTTGATATAGTTGAGACAGGAACAACTCTTAAAGAGAACGGACTTGAAGTCATAGAGGACGTAGCTCCTATCTCTGCAAGACTTATCGCAAACACTGTTAGTCTCAAAATGAGACACGCTGAAATAGACAGACTTATTACACTTATTGAGGAGAATCTCTGATGAAAAAAATATTTGCAAACGGTACCGACGAGGTCGCATTTCTCAGCGATCTCAAAAAGAGAAGCGGCGAGACCAACAAGAAGGTCACAGAGGTCGTTTCAGAGATAATCGAGAACGTAAAAGAAAACGGCGACGAGGCTGTCAAGAACTATACTCTCAAGTTTGACGGCAGTCTGCCCCAGTATTACGAAGTTCCGAGAGAGGTCATAAATGATGCTCTCACAGAGGCAGATCAGGAGTTTGTTGACGCTCTTCTGAATGCCCAGGAGAATATTGCCGATTTCCACCAGAGACAGGTGGAGCAGAGCTTTATATCTCCCAAGGAGAACGGCGTTATCATGGGACAGCGTGTCCGCGGTCTCCACAGAGTAGGACTCTATGTTCCCGGCGGTACAGCTGCTTATCCTTCAAGCGTTCTTATGAATGCCATCCCTGCAAAGATCGCAGGCGTTAAGGAGATCATCATGGTAACTCCGCCGCTGAAGGACGGTACACCAAACAAGGATATACTTGTTGCAGCAGCTATCTGCGGTGTTGACAGAGTGTTCCTTTCAGGCGGTGCACAGGCTATTGCTGCACTTGCTTATGGGACAGAAGAAATACCTAAATGCGATAAGATAGTAGGTCCGGGAAATATCTATGTTGCTACAGCAAAGAAGCTTCTCTATGGTGTAGTTGATATCGACATGATAGCAGGTCCAAGCGAGATACTTGTAATCGCTGACGACACAGCAAATCCGAAGTTTGCAGCTGCCGACCTTATGTCACAGGCTGAGCACGATGTGCTTGCTTCCGCAATTATGGTAACTACAAGCGAGAAGCTTGCAGACGAGACTATAAAGGAGATAGACCGCCAGAAGGAATATCTCTCAAGAAAGAATATAATCGAAAAGTCACTTGAGGACTACGGCGCTGTCATTATTGCTGACAGCCGTGAAAAGTGTGTGGAGCTTGCAAACGAGATAGCTCCCGAGCACCTTGAAGTTCTTATGGAGAATCCGTTCGAGCTTCTCGGAAGCCTTGACAACGCAGGTTCGATCTTCCTTGGTCACTATGCTTCCGAGCCTCTCGGAGACTATTATGCAGGACCTAACCACGTTCTTCCTACAAGCGGTACTGCGCGTTTCTTCTCGCCTCTCGGAGTTGCAAGCTTTACAAAGCGTACTGCTTATACCTATTACACTGAGGACGCTCTCAGAAAGGCAAAGGACGACATTGTTCTTATTGCAGAGCGCGAGGGACTTACTGCTCACGCTAACGCTATCAAGGTAAGATTTGAAGACTGAATCACGCAATGGGGCGGCTTGAAATACAGCTGCCCTATAGGTGTTTATTTGGAAAGGATAAATTATGAGTTACAAACTTAATAAAAAACTGGTTAATTTAGTGCCGTACGATCCTATCACAGGACACTATGACATAAGACTTGACGCTAACGAGAGCTGTTTCAATCTCAATGACAGCTTAAAGGCTAAGATCGGAAAGAGCATTTCTCAGATAGACTTCAACCGCTATCCCGACTGTCTTGCAAAGGCTCCCACAAAGGCGTTTTCCGAGCTTTACAACGTTCCCGAGGAGCTTATAAGCGCAGGAAACGGCTCCGACGAGCTTATCAGTATCATTGAGGGCTGTTTCTTTGAAGCAGGGGATACAGTAGTGAACGTATCCTACGATTTCTCTATGTATCAGTTCTATGCTCAGCTTTATGAGGTGAATGTTGAGACATATCAGAAGGAAGCTGACCTGACAATTGATCCTGACAAGCTTATTGCCTTCTGTCAGGAAAAGGGGGCAAAGGGACTTATCTTCTCTAACCCCTGCAACCCTACATCTCTCGGTCTGGACAGAGCTGCTGTAAGGAAGATAATCGAGTCTCTTGAAGATGTGCTCGTTATCCTTGATGAGGCATATATGGATTTCTGGGATCAGTCACTACTTGATGAGGTCAATAATTACAGCAATCTCATTATCCTCAAGACCTGCTCAAAGGCTATCGGTATGGCGGCTGTAAGATTCGGCTTTGCAGTTGCAAACAAGACCATAACAAATGCAATACGTGCTGCAAAGTCACCGTATAACAACGACACTGTGGCACAGACCATTGTTGCCGATATACTCAGTGAAAAGGATTATCTCAGGGAGTGCCGCGATACTATCATCGCGAATACAAAGAAGCTCCACAGCGACATTGCTGCTCTCAACGATAAGTACAGCTGCTTTGAAAAGATATACGATACCTGCACGAATTTCGTGTTCATAAAAACAGATGACTGCGACAATATATACCGGTTCATGCTGGAAAATTCCATTGCAATAAGAAAATTCAAGGGTGCTATCCGAATCACATCGGGAAGTGCTGAGGAAAATGCACGATTCATGGAAGTACTTGAAAATTACTTCAGAAAATAAAGGAGGCGGCTGAAATGCGCAAGGCTGAAATAGAGAGAGTTACCAAAGAGACACAGATAAAGATAGCTGTTTCTCTTGACGAAAAGGGCAGTGCCGATATAGACACGGGAATAGGCTTCTTTGACCATATGCTGACTGCTCTTTCGGTACACAGCGGAATAAGCATGTCCGTTAAGGTCAAGGGTGACCTCCATGTTGACTGTCACCACACTATTGAGGACACGGGCATTGCTCTGGGACAGGCTCTGGGACAGGCTCTCGGCAATAAATCGGGTATAGTCCGCTATGGTACTGCCTATATCCCTATGGACGAGTCACTTGCAATGGCAAGTCTCGACCTGAGCAACAGACCGTTTCTTGTGTTCAACTGCGAATTTACAAATCAGAGCTGCGGAGGATATGACCTTTGTATGACCGAGGAATTCTTCCGTGCTTTTGCCTTCAATTCGGGCATGACACTGCACATAAATCTGCTTTACGGCAGCAATGACCACCACAAGGCAGAAGCTGTATACAAGGCGGTAGCACATGCGCTGAAAACTGCCATTACCGAAAATAAGGACGGTTCAACTCTTTCAACGAAAGGAGTTCTCTGATGATAGCGATAATCGATTATGGTGCTGGAAATATTTTCAGCGTTAAGAATGCTCTGGACTATCTCGGACTTGAAAGCAGACTTGTAAACGACAAGGAGTCTGTCAAGGCAGCAGATGCTGTTATTCTCCCGGGAGTTGGTGCGTTTCCGGCTGCTATGAAAAAACTTGAAGCTACGGGACTTGTGGATACTATCAAGGAAGAAGCTGCAAGAAAGCCCTTTCTCGGTATCTGCCTCGGTATGCAGCTCATCTTTGACAAGGGCTATGAGTTTGAAGAATGCGACGGACTTGGTCTTATCGGCGGCAGCGTAAGAAAAATGGAAGAGCCTGAGCTTATAATCCCACACATGGGCTGGAACAAGCTCGAAAAGCTCAATGACTGTCCGCTTCTTGCAAATGTTGGCGATAACGAGTACGTTTATTTCGTTCACTCCTACAAGGCACACTGCGAGGATAAGAATATCGCTGCATACGTTGAGTACGGCGGACGTGTGCCTGCACTTGTATACGACGGAAAATACGTTTACGGAGCACAGTTCCACCCTGAAAAGAGCGGTGAGACAGGTCTGAAAATACTCAGAAGCTTCGGTTCACTTATAAATTGAATATGATATAGGAGTAACGGTATGAAAAAAATTGTAGCAAAAGTTTCAGGTGGAGTTTTAGCAGCAGGTTTGATCGGATTCCTGATATGGGACAATGTTTACTCTTTCAAAGGTGATGGCAGACATTTTCTGACCGGCAGATACTATGCTGATTTTTATTACTTCAATGGGAATGAACGTTTTGAATTTCAGCTGGAAACAGGCGAAAAACTGCACCTTGACGCTCATATAGAGAAAGGTAAGGCAAAAGTCTCATTTACCCGAAAGGGCGAAAAAAGCGGCGAAGTGATAAGTAATATCGAAGATGCTGATACTTATTTTACCGCTGATGAAACAGGAAGATATGTTGTAAAAATAAATTTCAAACACGCTAAAGGATATGTTGATATAAAGTGTGACGATCAGGTAAAGGATAAGAAGATTTACCGCTGAAGATCAAAATAGGAGGACTTATATGATAATTTTCCCCGCAATAGACATTAAGGACGGCAACTGTGTCCGCTTATTCAAGGGCGATTTTTCCACGGTTGAGAAGGTTGCTTCGGACTATCTTGAAACTGCAAAGAGCTTCGAGGCAGCAGGTGCAGAGTGGATACACATGGTCGACCTTGACGGAGCTAAGGAAGGCAGACCTGTCAACACTAAGATATACACAGATGTTGCCGAAAAGACAAACCTCAAGGTAGAACTTGGCGGCGGTATCCGCAGTCTGGAAACTATAAAAGAGTACCTTGACATGGGCATCACAAGAGTTATTCTCGGTTCGGTAGCTCTTAAAAATCCTAAGCTTGTCTGCGAAGCCGTTGAGAAATTCGGCAGTGAAAAGATAGTCGTAGGGATAGACGCAATGAATGAAATGGTGGCAACAGAGGGCTGGCTCGAAAGCTCTGATGTACACTACATCGACCTTGCAAACAAGATGATAGAGTCGGGTGTGAAGTACTTTATTTTCACCGATATTTCCAAGGACGGAACTCTTTCGGGAGTCAACCGCGAACAGCTCAAAAAGCTTGCTGACGCAACAGAGGGCAGAGCAAATATCGTTGCAAGCGGCGGAGTCCACACAATGGACGACATCATTGCCTGCAAGGACATGGGACTGTACGGAACTATCTGCGGAAAGTCGATCTACAAGGGCACTCTGAACCTCAGAGAAGCCATAGAATATGCGGAGAAGTAATATGAATGATGTGAAACCGACTAAAGCATGGATAATATCATTACTGGCAGGAAGTATATGCTCGGTTATAGTTATTTTAATGAGGATGGCAGACATTGAGATGAATGACTGGATAAAGCGTATTTTAGGTCTGATAATCCTCATATCACTGCCTGTAATGGTGTATTCATCGATAAAAATGTATAAAAAAGCCAAGAACGGATAAAAGGAAGTGAAAAAATGCTTGCAAAGAGAATAATTCCTTGTCTTGACGTAAGAAACGGCAAGGTGGTCAAGGGTGTGAATTTTGAGGGAGTCCGCGATGTGGGCGATCCTGTTGAGTGTGCGGCTGAGTATAACAAGCAGGGCGCAGATGAGCTGGTTTTCTATGATATAACTGCTTCCTTTGAGGGCAGAGGAGTATTTCTCGATGTTGTGAGAGATACTGCAAAGAAGGTCTTTGTTCCCCTTACTGTAGGCGGTGGAATAAAGACAGTTGATGATATTCGTGAGGCTCTGAGAGCAGGTGCGGACAAGGTTTCCGTAAACTCACAGGCAGTACAGAATCCGCAGCTTATCAAGGACGGCGCTGATATTTTCGGAAGCCAGTGCATATGCGTCGGCATTGACGCAAAGAAGGTCGCTGAAAACAAGTGGACAGTCTATATAAATGGCGGACGCAAGGACATGGGCATAGACCTTATCGACTGGGTACACACCATTGAAAAGCTTGGGGCAGGTGAGATATGTCTTAACTCCATCGACGCTGACGGCACAAAGGAGGGATTTGACATTCCTATGCTCAAGGCGGTATGCGACAACTGCTCCATACCTGTTATCGCCAGCGGCGGAGCAGGAAAGATAAACGACTTTTATGAGGTGTTCGAGAAGACAGGTGCAACTGCGGCACTTGCTGCTTCACTTTTCCACTTCAAGGAGCTTACTGTGGGCGAGGTTAAGGACTACTGCCGCGGCAAGGGCGTTACCGTGAGGTGAACTATGGACAGGATATGGGAAGAGATGCATGCAGCAGCAGAGGCGGTACTGAAGCCAAGACGTATTTCGGAATATGTGACGGCGGGAGAGGTATCTGCGGCTGTACTCAGCAAATCAGGTAAAATCTACACGGGAGTATGCATCGATACCTGTTCAACTCTCGGAATATGTGCCGAGAGAAATGCCATATTCAATATGGTCACTAATGGTGAACAGGAGATAGACAAGGTGCTTTGTATCCCGCCTGTAGAGGGACGCGGAGCTCCCTGCGGCGCATGCCGTGAGCTTATGGTGCAGCTCATGCCCGACAGCTATAAGGATATCGAGATAATGATAGATTATTCCAAGGGTATCGTTATGAAGCTGGGCGAGCTCACTCCGCAGTGGTGGATATAAAGTCCTGAGTTTCAGGAAATTAAAAGGCGCTTTCAGAATTAAAAGAAAAAGAATCGTGAAGTGCCTCAGCGTATGCTGAAAATTTTATGGGTATGGGAGAAAATATGAGAACATTTACATCAGAATATGCAGATGTTGACTTTCTTGAAGATGATAGACTGGTACTTCTGTCATGGAAACAGGAAGCTCATCTTATTAACTATCGTCAGCCTGCAGAGGCAGCTCTCGAGCTTATAAGGAAGTATGACTGCGATTTCGTGATCGACGCAAGAAACGGCTTTGAGGATGATAAAGCTGACGTGTGCTGGGGCTTTGCTTATCTGCTTCCGCAAATGTCAAAGACCGGCTGTGAGAACGTGTGGTTCATAATGAACGATGCATCAGCAGACTATCTGAAAAACGAGATGAATATGTGGGAGCGCGAATTCAGTAAGTACTTCACTGTAAGAAGGGCTGAGAGCCTCGAAAGGATAAAGGAACAGATCAATATGAACATTGTTTATAAGGATACTCACGATTTTTCGGCAGAGGAGCTGAAAAGGCTGTTCCTTTCCGTTGAATGGTCGTCGGGACATTTCCCGGAAAAGCTTCGGACAGCTATGAAAAACTTCAGTACTGTCTACAGCGCTTGGGACGGTGAAAAGCTTATCGGCATGGTATGCGCTATGGATGACGGCATAATGAATGCATATGTGCATTATCTCCTTGTAGATCCGCAGTACCACGGAATAACCGTGGGAAGGACTCTTGTTGATATGATGAAGGAGCATTATAAAGATTACCTCAGGATAGCGGTAATAGCCTATAATAATGAGCTTCATTTCTACAGGAACTGCGGCTTTAAGGAAGCGGATGATGCTTCACCGATGTTTATAACATCTCTCTGGACATGAGGTGAGAGATATGCTATGTTTTTTTCTGATACTGGACATCATTTTTTCAGCGGCAGCTATTTTTGGCGGCTATTATATGAAGTTCCGTGCTCCTGAGGATGCTGATATGAAAATGGGCTTTCTGACAGAAAGCGCAAAAAAAAGCAGCGAAACGTGGGAGTTTGCAAACGTGACCTGCGGCAAGTACTGGATCAGATCCGGCATAGCAGGTATCGTATTGTCTACGGCTGCTACTGACGCAGCGTTTCTGTCAAGTGAGGAGATAGCTGCTATTATCGCAGGAATAGCTGTGGCAGTTATAGTTATACTTATGAGCTGTTCCGTTACAATGGTGATGATGAAGCTGCGAAGTAATTTCGACGAAAACGGTAAACCAAACGCGAAGGAGTAAATATGATAAAGATCGATATGAATGACCTTGATAAATTCTTTGTTAAGGGAGAGCTTATCCCTGCAATATGCTATGAGGTCAATACAAAAACAGTTCTTATGCTTGCATATATGAACAAGGAAAGCCTGAAGAAAACTCTCGAAACAGGCTATACATGGTTCTGGAGCCGCTCCCGTCAGGAGTACTGGAACAAGGGCGCTACATCGGGACATCTGCAGAAGGTCGTATCGATATACGGAGACTGCGATAATGATACCCTGCTTGTAAATGTTGAGCAGACGGGAGTTGCCTGTCATACAGGAAGCTACAGCTGCTTTTTCAACGAAATATATAATAATGAGGAGAATGAATAATGACAGTTTATCAGGAAATTTTCGAGGTAATCAAGGAGAGAAAGAAGCAGTTTGAGAACGGAACAGCTGCTGAGAACTCCTACACCTGCTATCTTTTTGAAAAGGGCGTTGACAAGATCTGCAAGAAGGTAGGAGAGGAAGCTACAGAAACGGTTATTGCTGCCAAGAACGGCGACAACGACGAGCTTATGAACGAGATAAACGATCTTCTTTACCATGTAATGGTGCTCTGTGCAAATCAGGGACTTGACTGGTCTGACGTTGAGAGAGTTCTTGACGAGAGAAATGAGAAGATAGGAAATCTTAAAAAGTTCCATGAGGTAGACAAGAATACATGATAAAAAGCCTGAGAGATGATTCTCTCAGGCTTTTTTCCTATCCGCCAAGCCGCTTTCTGAAGTCCGTAGTATCAAGGAAATCGAACAGTGCAGTAAGTATATCATTATAGCATGGTATGTAGATATGCATACCGTCTCCCGAGGTGTAATCCTCACGGAGATTCTGCTCCTTGTCGCAGACTACTGAATAGGTGTCGAAATAGACGACCTGCGGCATATCCATATCCTTTACCATATTTTCAAGAGCGGAATTGTATTCACGTATAATACTGTTTTTTACGACCTTGCAGTAAGAGCACACAGGAGTAATTCCTGCCACAACGATGTTTATGCCGGGAACACGTTCGATTATCTCCTCGATCACCTCACGGTAGCGCTTTACGTAGGTCTCGGGATAGTTAAGATTCACGTCGTTCATACCGACAGAGATATAAAGAAGTCTCGGGCTGACCTCGGCTATGGAGTCAACCATGCCAAGCTCGCCGTTTCCGTGGTCGAAGGTAAAGTAGTCAAGATTCCACATTGAAACAGAATCTCCTGCGATGCTGTGCATTTTGGGTACAAAGCCGTAATAGCTGAATCCGAGGGCAAGGGAGTCTCCCGCAACGGCAAGTCTGTCCTGGTAGAATTCACTGTTGGCAGAGGTCCCTGCATAGCGGTCAGGCTGTAACACCTCATAGGGGGATGTGGTTGTTGTTGAGGTAACTGTAGTTGTTACAGTGGTCGTTGTGACGGTGGTGACAGGACATGTAGTCAGCTCGTCGTTTATTATATCTGCGGCAGCACTGACAGCGGCAACGGCAAATCCGTCGGATGTGCTTTTTTCACCGTTCTGACCGAATGATGCTGTCAGTGAAAAGCACAGTATAGCTGATAAGAAGATCAGCATACCGGATACCGGGCTTTTCAGCAGACCGATAATTTTGTATTTCATAGTCAACACTTCCTGTTTGACGCAGTGATCCATAATAACTGTGTCATAACTGATACAGTTATATTTTAACATATAATTGTTAAAATAGCAAGGAACGCGGCATAAAAATTCTGATTGTCATTTTTTTGCCGCGAAAAAGGCTGCGCGAGCTCCGCGCTTTAACATATAATTGTCAAAATAGCAAGGAACGCGGCATAAAATTTCTGATTGTCATTTTTTTGCCGCGAAAAAGGCTGCGCGGGCTCCGCGCTACCATAGATGTAAAGTACAAACTGCGGACTTACAGAAAAATCGTTTGTAATCTTGACAATTGTTTCTCAGAGGAGTATAATTATTATATCTGTATATTTAATAATAAAACAGGAGATCGATAAAATGGAAAATATAAAAATAAATGAGCTTTATGATCTTTCTCATACAGCCGCAAAGGATTACCTCAGCAAGTTTACATATCCGTGGGAGGCGCTCAAGGGTATCAGCGAATTTATAATATCATACGGCAAGACCCTCAGCTCAGATGAGTACGACAATCCCTCAGAGAATGTCTGGGTACACAAGACCGCAAAGGTATTCCCGACTGCATATCTCGGAGCTCCATGCATCATCGGAGCAAATACTGAGGTGCGTCATGGTGCTTTCATCAGAGGAAGTGCACTTGTAGGCGAAAACTGTGTTGTGGGCAATTCTGTTGAGCTGAAGAATGTCATCATCTTCGACAACGTTCAGACTCCACACTATAACTATGTGGGCGATAGTATCCTCGGTTTCAAGTCCCATATGGGCGCAGGCTCTATCACATCAAATGTAAAGTCTGACAAGACAAATGTTGTCATAAAGTCAGGCGAAGAGCGCATTGAAACAGGCATCAAGAAGATAGGCGCAATGCTTGGCGACTTCGTTGAGGTGGGCTGCAACAGCGTACTCAACCCGGGTACTGTTATCGGCAGAAATTCAAATATATACCCCACAAGCTGCGTAAGGGGAGTAGTTCCTTCAGACAGCATTTACAAGACAGGCGGAGTAGTTGTTCATAAGCAGTGAGGTGAACTCTGATGATAAAAAAGACAATATCGGCTGTAATATTTGCAGCAGCTATAGGACTTGCTTTTACAGCTGCTTGTACCGATAACAACACTGATGATTATGTTCCTTTTGACGCAACAACAGAGACAACTACAGAAGAGACTACGACCACAGCTCAGCCAACTACAGAGGCGACAACAGCTGCAAAGAAGGAATATCCCGAGCTTGTGAACACATATTCAGGCACCTATGTTGCTACACAGGGGCTGACTGCTCTCGACCTTTCCGTATTCGGAACAGACGATGACGGCGATATACAGGCACTTTTCTCCTTCCATGAGGATCCTTCCAATCCTGGAGTGCCAACAGGAAGCTATCTTATGGAAGGCACTGTAAAGGAGTCAGACAAAAAGGATATAATTGAAGTCGTTTTTACAGGCTCTGAGTGGGAGAAGCACCCCGAAACCTACCATATCATCGACTTTACAGCTTACTTTGATGTGAAAAAGGGAACTGTAACAGGGGATTCCTATGAGTTTGACCTTAAAAAGTCATCAGGTGCCGATCTCACATACCTTATCGGTGAGTTTAACGGCACATATACTCCCGAAAGCGGTGAGAATACTGTAAAATTCACAGTTGAGGACATAGGTGACCACGGTGATATACAGGCTGTATTCGAGTATGAGCCCAAGAAAGGTGAAAAAGCCTGCTTTATCAGTAACGGACAGGTGACAAATATCGCTCCAGATGGCAGAGTGACCGCAAGCTTTGAGGGTGAGGACTGGATAATCGAGCCTGATGAAAAGAAGTTCATCGATTTTGATGGTGTTTTTGCTGCTGACGGCAGAAGCTTCACCGAAAACGGCGGACATAATATTGATCTGAAAAAATAATATAATCGTATCACTGAGCCTGTAATTACGGGCTCAGTTTTTTCTTGTCAAAGCTTTGTGTGCGGCGTTTTTTCATAATATAGGAACTTTTATGCCGTGAGTGTTGATATTTTTTGAAATTTGTGGTATTATTAAAGGGTATATTTATTCGCCACAGGCAGAATGGAGGAGCGTATGGAGAACAAGATCACCTTCAGCGGCAATATGACCGCTCAGATAAACTTTGCTATGCAGCAGAACTATGTCCCCGTTTTCAGAAATATAGTTATGACCAATAATACCGATGAGGAGCTTACAAATGTTAAACTCAGGATACGGTTTGAACCTGAATTTGCACAGTCCTTCGAGTCAGTACCTGTAGACCTCAGACCGTCACAGCCTGTCGAGATAGCTCCGATAAATATTATTATCCTGGCAGATTATCTTTTCAGCCTTACGGAAAAGCTTGTCGGAAGCATTACCATCGAAGCCCTTCAGGGGGATGAGGTCATTGCCGAAGAGACACGTTCCATAGAGCTTCTTGCCTATGATCAGTGGTCGGGCATCAATTTTATGCCTGAGACCGTTGCAGCCTTTGTATCACCAAATCACCCGAAGGTTCAGGAGATAGTGGCATCAGCAGGCAAGTACCTGCAAAAATGGTGCGGAGATCCTGCTTTTACGGGTTACCAGTCAAAGAACCCAAATATAGTAAAGCAGCAGATGGGAGCGATATATGCCGCATTACAGGAACAGAACATTGCTTATGCAATGCCGCCTGCAAGCTTTGAACAGGCTCAGCGTATCCGTATGCCTGATTCAGTTCTTGACTCAAAGCAGGGCACTTGCCTTGACCTTGCCGTACTCTATAACTCCTGCCTTGAAGCAGCAGGGCTTAATCCGCTTATAATTATGATACAGGGACATGCCTTTGCAGGCTGCTGGCTTGAAGAGGAGACCTTCTCTGACTGCCTTCAGTACGATATGTCTGCTGTTACCAAGAGAGCCGCTCACGGTATCGATGCCATAAGCCTTGTGGAGTGCACCGATTTTACCGCAGGAAAGAACACCGACTTTGACAGCGCCGAAAGCCATGCCGTATCGGCGCTCGATGACGAATCCAAGTTCTATTTTGCTGTTGACATAAGCCGTACCCGTTCCAGCGGAATTCGTCCTGTACCGTCAAAGGTTGCTGAAAACGGCACATTCAAAGCCGTGGACTACGGCGCAAGAAAGAAGTCTGAGATAACCTCTGCACCAAATGAGATCGCTCAGCAGGGGACAGCAGTTTCCGAGGAAAGAGAAGTCACAAAGCAGCTGATGTGGGAGAGGAAGCTCCTTGACCTCAGTCTGCGAAACAGCCTGCTGAATTTCCGTGCAACTGCTATGAGCGTTCAGCTCATGATAAGCGATTTAGGCGTATTAGAGGACGAGATATCGAAGGGCGAGGACTTCAAGGTAATGCCTATGCCCAACGATATGACACTGCAGATGTCAGACAGCAAGATATTCGAGATCGAAAACGACCGCGACATCATTACCAATATCTCGGAGTCGGAGTTCAAAAGCCATCGCCTTCGCACCTTTTTATCTGAAACAGAGCTTGAAAAGACCATGAAGAAGCTCCACAGACAGGCAAAGGTAAGCATTGAGGAAAACGGCGTAAACACCATATATCTTGCACTTGGCTTTTTAAAGTGGTATGAGACCGAAAAGAGCGACAAGCCGCGTTATGCTCCCATTGTGCTGATACCTGTTGATATTATCCGCAAGGTGCAGGAAAAGACATATGCTCTCCGCATGCGTGATGAGGACACACAGGTCAATATCACTATGCTGGAGTATATCCGCCAGACCTACGGCATTGACATCAAGGGACTTGATCCTGTTCCAGAGGACGAGAACGGAGTTGACTTACAGCTCATATTCAATACTGTCAGACAGGGGATACTCTCTCAGCCGCGCTGGGATATAGTTGATTATGCATTTATCGGTCAGTTCTCATTCAATCGTTTCATTATGTGGAACGATATACGAAACCGTGCGGACGAGCTTGCTAAGAATAAGGTCGTTGCAAGCCTTATCTCCGGTAAGACCGAATGGGCGGGGGACGACCTCTACATATCTCCTCTTGACCTTGACAATAATGTGGCACCTACAGACCTTGTTGTACCGCTAAGTGCGGATTCATCACAGCTTGCAGCGGTATACGCAGCTGCACAGGGAAAGAGCTTCGTCCTTCACGGACCTCCGGGAAGCGGTAAATCGCAGACTATCACAAATATGATAGCAAGTGCTCTTTATCAGGGAAAATCCGTTCTCTTTGTTGCGGAGAAAATGGCGGCACTTTCTGTTGTTGAAAAGCGTCTTAACAAGGTAGGTCTTGGACCGTTCTGTATCGAGCTCCACTCAAATAAGGCGCAGAAACGGGCTGTGCTCAGTCAGCTTGAGGAAACTCTCAACGTAGGACGTATCAAGAAACCTGCCGAATATAAGGCTCAGGCGGATAAGATAGCGGAGATGCGCAGAGAGCTCAACGGCACTATGGAGGAGATACACAAGAAGCGTAATTTCGGCTGCTCAATGTACGACGCAGCTGTCAGATACGAGAAAAACAGGAGCTTTGGCGGAAAATTCGCTTTCACCAATGAGCAGATTGATGCCATGAGCGAGACTTCATATTCCGCATGGCGTGAGACACTTGAGAGCCTTGCTGCGGCAGGCAGAGAATTCGGCGATGTTACCACAACAGCTCTCGGTGTTTGTGAGCTTACGGAGTGTACTCCCGAAACAAGAGGTGCTATGGAGGCAAAGCTCCGCGAGCTGAAAACAGCTCTTTCAGCAGCTCAGAGCGATACCGCTCAGATAGCAGCGTTTACAGGCAGCAGCGAAATGAACTTCGAGGAATGCAAGCTTGCTGCGGAGATAATAACGGCTTCGTCAAAGGGAGAGCAGCTTCTTCCCGATATGATCGCCGACAGTCGCTGGAACGGCTTCAAAGAGCCTGCACAGGCACTTATCGGTACAGGTAAGGAGCTCATGCAGGTGAAGAATGAGCTTCTTGAAAAGTTCGAGCCCTCAGTTCTCGGCTATAACGCTCAGGATGCTCTTGTAAGGTGGAAAACTGCACAGGGCAAGTGGTTCCTTCCAAAGAGCATTGGCAGCAAGAAGCTGGTGAAGGAGCTGGCGGCACACGCTAAATCGGCTTCTTCTGTAACAAAAGAAAATATAACTCAGTATTATGACAAGATAAATCAGTTCACGGCTCTGAAATCACAGGTGGCATCCGCTCAGCCTGAGCTGGTGAAGTATTTCGGCTCTCTCAGGCTTGATGAGAACACTGACTGGAATGCAGTTGAGAGCATTACAGCACGTTCATCTGAGCTTGGTGAAAGAGTGGCAGCTTCCACCTTCAGCTCCGAGATAAAGCAGAAGCTCTGTGCAAGCCTTACAACAGGAATTAATGACGATACAACAAAGATGACCTCTGATTATGCAGCACTTGAAAATGTGGCTTTGCAGCTCCGTGAAAGCTTCGGTATCAACACGGACAAGCTCATCACAGGCGAAAGCTGGGGCAGCGATGCTCAGCAGAAGGCTGACGCTGTTATCGATGCACTTCCTCAGCTGAAGGAGTGGACAGGTATCGTTACTATCTGCAACAGGCTAAGAGAGCTTGGTATCGGAAATGTTGCCGACGCATACATGAACGGCGAGGTGCCAACCGAGCAGCTCATACCTGCCTTTGACTGCGATATCAGTAAGGCAATGGTTACAAGCACTATCTCGCGCAGCAGTGTGCTTTCAAGGTTCCAGGGAACGCTTTTCGATGAGACTATAAGAAAGTTCGGCGAGGTCCTTGACAATTTCTCTACACTGTCCATCAAGGAGCTTGCTGCTGAGCTTTCAGCTAAGATACCGACTCCTGGCAGCTCTGCAAACAGCTCGGAGATAGGCATACTGCAAAAGGCTATAAAGTCGGGCGGACGAATGATGTCCATACGAAAGCTTTTCGACAGCATTCCTAATCTGCTCCGCAGAATGTGTCCTGTAATGCTTATGAGCCCGATATCAGTTGCGCAGTATATCGATCCGTCTTATCCGAAGTTTGACCTTGTCATTTTCGATGAGGCGTCACAGCTGCCCACATGTGAGGCTGTAGGAGCTATTGCAAGAGGCGAGAATGTCATAGTTGTTGGCGATCCCAAGCAGCTTCCGCCTACAAGCTTCTTTGCTTCAAATCAGGTGGACGAGGAAAACTATGAAAAGGAAGACCTTGAAAGCGTTCTGGACGACTGTCTGGCACTGTCGATGCCGCAGAAGCATCTGCTCTGGCACTATCGTTCACGTCATGAGAGCCTTATTGCATACAGCAATTCAAAATATTATGAGAATAAGCTTTACACCTTCCCTTCGCCTGATGATCAGGTATCTGAGGTGAGCTGGGTACATGTTGAGGGCTATTACGACAAGAGCTCCACACGTACAAATAAAGCGGAAGCACAGGCTGTCGTTGAGGAGATATGCCGCAGACTGAGAGACGAGGATCTGAGAAAGCTCAGTATCGGTGTCGTAACATTCAGCCTGCCTCAGCAGAACCTTATAGACGATCTTCTCATGGACGCTTTCCGTGATGATCCTAAGCTTGAGGAATACGCAAACGAGATGTACGAGCCTATCCTCATCAAGAACCTTGAAAACGTACAGGGCGATGAGCGTGATGTTATCATGTTCTCTATCGGATATGGTCCCGACAAGGAGGGCAAGGTCTCCATGAACTTCGGTCCGCTCAATCGCGACGGCGGTTGGAGACGTCTTAATGTTGCCATATCACGTTCAAAGTGCAAGATGATAGTATTCTCGGTTATCACGCCTGATATGATCGATCTCTCACGTACACGCTCCGATGGCGTTGAGGGACTCAAAGGATTCCTTGAATTTGCTGCTAAGGGCAGAAGTGCTCTTCCTGTAAAGGCAGGTTCAAACAGCAATAGCGATGGCTTTGAGACTGTTGTGGCTGATGAGCTCAGAAAGCTTGGCTACGACTGTAAGTGCAGCGTAGGCTGTTCGGATTACAAGATAGATGTTGCTGTGGTCAATCCTGATAAGCCTGACAGCTATATCATGGGAATAAACTGCGGAAACGAGGCTAATTTCCACAATGGAACTGCCAGTGACAGAACTCTGTCACAGCCAAGTGTACTGAAGGGACTGGGCTGGAACGTTATGAGCGTTTACATCATCGACTGGCTTGACAACAAGGATAAGGTCCTCGGCAAGATAAAGGCTGAGATAGACGCTGCCGTTGAGCGTTATCGTAACCCTGCGGCTGCTCCGAAGACAGAGGAAAAGAAGAAGCAGGAGATTGTTTTTGAGACTGAGGAGGTCAGCAGCTTTGCTGAAAGCTTCGACGAGTTCAGGTCATTCAGGATAAAGGCACTCGGAACTTCTGAAAGCTTCACTGAGGCAAGTGCGGCAAAGATAACAAAGTGTATCAATGATATACTTTCCGTTGAAGCTCCCATGAACAAGAAAAATCTTGCGAAAAAGACATTCTCATGCTGGGGAATATCACGTCCCGGAGCTAATATGAAGGCGGTCTTCGATTCGGCATTTGCAGGTGCGGATGCTGTTGTAACTCAGGCAGGTGATAATGAGTATGTATGGCTCAGTTCACAGAAGCCCGAGGAATATGACAGATGCAGAACTGTTTACAAAGATGGAGAGAAACGTGATATCGACGATGTAGCTCCTGAGGAGATAGCTGTCGGTATCAGAGAGATAATGTCAAGACAGGTGGCAATGGCGCGTGAGGACCTTCTTCGTGAGGTAGCTCATCTCTTTGGCTTTACAAGAATAACGCCAACGCTGGAAACATCTGTGGCTCTTGGCATAAAGGCGGCTAAAAACCGCGGCTGGGTAGGCTTCACCGAGGACGGAAGAGTGTCCTACACAGGAAATTGAAATAACGGAGAATTAAATTGAAACGACTTTTGATTTTAATAGGAAAGATAATTGTTAAGCTTCTGAAGCTTATGCACCGCAATGCGGGGAATCTCCCGGGAATAGTGCTGTGGCATCTGTCACGGCACAAGGCGGTGTCAATGTTTAAGGTGGACTGCCCTATAATCGCAGTGACAGGTACAAACGGAAAGACCTCCGTGACCAACTGTATAGCTCAGCTCTTTGAGCGCAGCGGCAAGAAAATAATCATCAATAAAGAGGGCAATAACCTCGACACGGGTATATGTTCAATGCTGCTGAAATACTGCGATATGTCGGGAAAGGTAAAGGCTGATTACCTTATTCTGGAGACCGACGAATCCCATGTGCCTGTAGTTTATTCTCAGCTTAAACTGGATACCCTTGTGGTGCTGAATTTCTTCCGTGACCAGCTTGACAGAAACGGCGAAATGGAAACTCTTATCCAGAAGATAAACGGCTTCTGCAAGACCTTTGAGGGCAACCTTATCCTCAACGGCGACGACCCGAATACAGCACGTCTCGGCAGAGCTAATCCCAAAAACAAGAACGTCAGGTATTTCCATGCAGAGCCTTATGCCTTTGCAACCGAGAAGATATTTGAAGCCTCTGAGGGACGTTTCTGTCCATTCTGCGGTGAGCCTTTGGAATATGAGTATTACCAGTACTCCCACATCGGAAAGTTCATCTGCAAGAAGTGCGGCTTCGGCGATTATCAGCCCTATATCACAGCTAAGGATATTGACCTTGAAAAGCCTGTGTTCACAGCTGACGGACATACCTATTCGCCAAAGCTCAACAGCATTTACAACGTCTATAATATGACAGCTGTTGCTGCGGCAGCTAAGCTCTACAACATCGAACAGAGCATAACCGACGGAGTTATCAACAGCTACACCGTGAAAAACGGACGTATGGAGAACTTCATGCTGGAAAAGAGCAAGGCTACACTCAACCTTGCAAAGAACCCTGTGGGAGCCAATATGACTCTGCGTGTTATGAACGAGATGCAGGGCGAGAAGGAGCTCCTTTTCGTGCTCAATGACAATATTGCAGACGGTCTTGATGTATCGTGGATATATGATATCAACTTCAGTATATTTGAGCGTGTGTCGAGAGTCGTTACTTCGGGTACAAGAGCATATGATATTGCTGTACGCATTAAGACAGCAGGCTATGACCCCGACAGGATAGTAGTCCGCCCCGACCTTGACAAGGCTGTTGAGGAGCTGGCAAGTACAGAGGGACGAAAGTTCATCATTGCAAATTATACAGCTGTTCAGCCCACAAGAAGCGCCCTGAAACGCTATATATCAAAGCATGGAGGTAACAAATGAAAACTATAAGAATTCTTCATATGTACGCCGATATGCTTGATCTTTACGGCGACAGCGGAAACATGGAGGTACTTTCATTCCGCTGTAAGAAGCGCGGCATAGACTGTCAGATAGACAAGTATTCCATTGATTCGGAAATGCCTGATTTCAGCTCCTATGACCTGATATATATCGGCGGCGGCGCTGACCTTGAACAGCAGCATATTTCCGCAGACCTGCTGAAGTGCAGAGATGGTATCGTCAAAGCTTATAAGAGCGGAACCTTCCTTTTCCTTATATGCGGAGGCTATCAGCTCATGGGAAAGTACTACCGCGATGCTGACGGAAATGACATCAAGGGACTTGGTCTGTTCGATTATTTCACAGTTGCGCCTAACAGCCGAAGAAAACGCTGTATCGGCAATATCGTTATCGAGACAAGTATCACGGGAAAGCCTGTAAAGGTTGTGGGCTTTGAAAATCACGGCGGTCAGACTCAGGGAGTAAAGACTCCTTTCGGAAAGGTGCTTTTCGGAAACGGAAACTGCTCAAAGAGCGCTGCTGAGGGCTACTGCGAGAAAAATGTTATCGCAACATATCTTCACGGTCCATGTCTGTCGAAAAATCCCGAAATATCCGATTATATGATAGAATACTGCATAAACAGGGGAGAGTCAGGGCATATTGCTCTTGAAAAGCTTGATGATACCCTTGAAAAGGAATGCCGTCAGGTGATGCTGGACAGGCTTCTGAAAAAGTAACGCAGGGCGCACAAGGGGAGCCCCCTCCGGCGGAACGCAGGTTACATTTATGAAACTGTACTTTTAGGCTCGGTAACCTTTTTTTCGCTAAGGGGAGGTGACTGATCGTGCGCCTTTTGCATAGCAACAGACAGTTGCTTGCTTTTTTTACAGGCTGTGGTATAATATCATCAGAGGTGATGATATGGAAACAAAAAACATTATTCTTGAACTCAGAAACAAACGCGGAATGTCACAGGAGGAGCTTGCCGAAAAGGTATTTGTTACACGTCAGGCTGTATCTCGCTGGGAAACAGGTGAAACCGTGCCGAATACCGAGACACTGAAGCTGCTGTCGGGACTGTTTGATGTCTCGATAAATACACTGCTGGGCTCTCCGAGAGATCTTATATGTCAGTGCTGCGGAATGCCTCTTGAGGACTCTTCCATAAGCAGGGAAAACGACGGTTCCTTCAACGAATCCTACTGCAAGTGGTGCTATGCTGACGGCAAGTATATGTATCATAATATGGAGGACCTCATTGATGTCTGTGTGAAGCATATGGCAGAACAGGGCTTCTCTGAGGAGCAGGCGCGGAGCTACATGAAGGATATGCTCCCTCAGCTTGACTACTGGAAGAATCACAAGGAGCTTGAGGGCAGCGGAGAGTTTGAGAAATTCAAAAAGCAGCTCACTGATGAGTTCAATGCTCTGAACATAAAGGACATGCCAAAGGTGGAAAAGCTGAATTCACTTGTGGGAAGCTATGTGAATCTTGCCTATCCTATGCCAGGCGGCAGAACAGTGAAGCTTCTTGACGACAATGCAACTTATCTTGGAAATCAGCTTGAAAGCCTTAATGATGACGGAAGATGCTTCGGGATACTTGCAAATGCAGACTTTCTCATGGTTTCGTCATACGGAATGGACGGCGAGTCTCCCGAGCTTCTTCTTTATAAAAAGCGGCAGTGAACGAATAGAATATTAACCTGCAACGGACAGCTTTGCTGTCCGTTTTGTCATTTTCGCAGCTTTTCCCCCATAAAATGTAGAAAAAACGGAGGAACTGCGATGATAAAAAGTAAGGTGGTCCGTGATACGCTGCTGCTCACTGTTATGCAGCTGTTTCTCGACTCTGCGGCATTGCTGCTGAACGCATTCATAACAAGACAGCTCGGTACGTCTGCTATTGGTATATTGAGCCTTATGGGCTCTTTTCTCGGACTTGCAGGTATACTCTCAAACGGAAACGCTTTTCTGTGTACCAGCCGGCTTATCTCAGAGGAGTTCGGCAAATCTGTCGGCGATCCCGGGGGTATTCTCGGCTATGGGCTTAAGCTGTGCCTGCTGCTGAGCGCCGCTGTATCAGCAGGAGTGATAATACTTGCCGAGCCTATAGGTCAAAGGTTTTTCAGCGGCGCCCATATGACCGCAGCTCTGCGTCTTATGCCTGCCGCGCTTTTTACAGGTGCGGCAGGCGCATGTTTTAAGGGATATTTCAATGCGGCACGAAGAGCTGCGGTTACAGCAGCAGGCGACATAGCCGAATTTGTTACAAGGTGCGGAGTGATAGTATCAGCTGCAAGTGCGTCAGGAAACTGCAGTGAGGACAGAGTGTGCGGAATAATGATTGGCGGTATAATTGCAGGAAATACCGTTTCTCTCATATTTCTCGGAGCGGCATATCTGAAGTTTCGTGTAAAAGGCACAGGACGATGTTCCATAAGCTTCAGGGAATATGCAGCCTTTTCTTTTCCTATAATGGGCGGCGGTATACTGACAGCTGTCCTCAGCAGCACAAATGACGCACTGATACCTGTATGTCTGCGGCAGTTCGGTGATTCGGTAGGTGATGCTCTCGGAAAATTCGGAGTTTTTGAGGCGATAGTCATACCTGCGTTATTCTTTCCGTCAGTGGTGCTTTGCTCGATGTCGGGTATAATAGTCAGTGAGACAGCAAGGGCAAGGGCGGCAGGGAATATGATCCGTATCAGACAGATAACCGAACGTATCAAGGCATGGACTCTGATGTTTTCGATTTTTGCAGCAGCGGTGCTTATGCGTTTTGGCGGTGAGATAGGTGAGCGCCTCGGAGGCGGAGATCTCGCAGGAACTATGATAACTATAATTGCACCTGTAGTGCCATTCATATATATGGAAATCGTTCTGGAAGCCATAATAAAGGGAATGGGGCTTCAAAGCTTCTCATCTGCCAATTATCTTGCTGAATACGTCATAAGGATAGCCGCAGTTCTTATTCTTGTGCCGAAAATCGGATTTTATGGGATCGTTATATCATATTACGCAAGCAATATTTTCGGAAACTCTATGCGTTTCGTAAAGGTAACAAAGGCGTCGGGAGCACGACGGGCACTTTGTGGAACATTGATACTTCCCGTAATACTGGCATTTGCGTCGATGTCGTCAGCTGAATTGCTGACACGGCTGACAGGCTTGGAAAACGGAAGCCTTCACGGAATGCTGTTTTTCGGGCTTATCTGGGGGATGGTATATTTTGCCGCTTTCTGCGCATTGGGAAAAGTAAAGCTAATTAGTAAAAGCGGGGAAGCTCTTTTTGGCAAAAATGCACAACAAACAAGTGAACGTATATTATGAAATGTAGAAAATTTTATGTTAGTATTGCAATTTTTTTATTAATGAATTATAATATTTGTATGCCGTGATTATCAGACGGATAAACCATTTAAGAGGAGAAACTTTGTCATGAAAGAATACGATGTAAACAAGGTGAAAAACATAGCATTTGCAGGCCATAACGGTTCGGGAAAAACTTCTCTTGCAGAAGCAATACTCTATAAGGCAGGAGCTTCCGACCGTCTCGGAAAGACTGCTGACGGCACTACAGTTTGCGATTACGATCCAGAAGAGATCAAGAGACAGATATCTATCGGCACATCTCTTGCTTCCTTTGAATATAACGATCTTAAAGTTAATCTGCTCGATACACCGGGCTTATTTGACTTTGCAGCCGAGATGATCGAGGGTATCAGAGCTGCTGATACAGTTATGATCACCGTTTCCGCCAAGTCAGGCGTCAAGGTAGGTGCAAGAAAGGCTTACGAGGAAGCAGTAAAGCAGGGTAAGTCAAAGATGTTCGTCGTTACGAAGATTGACGATAAGGACGCTAATTTCTTCAACGTGCTCACCGAGCTCAAGACTGTGTTCGGACCTACAGTATGCCCTGTAGTAGTACCTGTTGTAAGCAACGGTCAGATCGTTGAGTACGTAAATCTCATTGAGATGAAGTGCTATAAATATGACGGCAAGGGCAATGCTGTTGAGACAGAGATGCCTACTGCTGAAATATCCGAAAAGTTTGAATACCGTATCGACGGTCTCGTTGCCGCTGTTTCAGAGGCTGTTGCCGAGACATCAGAGGAGCTTATGGAGAAGTTCTTTGAGGGTGAGGCATTTACCCAGAAGGAGCTCATAGACGGTATCCATGACGGTATGAACAGAGGTATCATTACTCCTGTTGTGTGCACATCTGCTGCCGATCTTGGCGGAGTGGATATGCTTCTCAAGGAGATAGAGCTTCTTCTGCCTTCACCAAATGAGGTGTTTGCCGCTGAAGCCTATACGACAACACATGACGTTGTAGAGGTAAAGTGTGATGTTAATGATCCGCTTTCAGCCTTTGTTTTCAAGACAGTTGCCGATCCTTTTGTTGGCAAGATGTCATTTATCAGAGTAATGTCAGGTAAGCTTTCTGCCAACGGAGATGTTATGAACTCAACTACGGGCAGCACAGAGAAGATAGGCAAGCTCTATTCACTCTGCGGCAAGAAGCAGACAGAGGCAACAGCTGCACTTGCAGGCGATATAGTAGTTGCTTCAAAGATCTCAGCCAATACAGGCGATACCCTTTCTGATGCTTCAAGAATAGTTGAGTTTGGTAAGATGGAATTCCCGAGACCATGCTATTCAATGGCTGTCAAGGCTAAGGCACAGGGCGATGAGGCTAAGATATCCGCAAGTATGCAGCGCCTTATCGAGGAGGATCCGACTCTCACATATGAGCAGGACGAGACTACAAAGGAGCAGATACTCAGCGGTCTCGGAGAGCAGCATATCGAGGTAGCAGCTGCAAAGCTCAAGACCAAGTTCGGTGTTGAGGTAAATCTCACAGTGCCTAAGATAGCTTACAAGGAGACTATCCGCAAGAAGGTAAAGGTTCAGGGACGTCATAAGAAGCAGTCAGGCGGCCATGGACAGTTCGGCGACGTGTGGATCGAATTTGAACCATGCGTAAGCGATACACTTGTTTTCGAAGAGAAGATATTCGGCGGAGCTGTTCCGAAGAATTACTTCCCTGCAGTACAGAAGGGTCTTGAGGAGAGCGTTAAGAAGGGCGTTCTTGCAGGCTGCCCTGTAGTCGGACTTAAGGCTATACTTGTTGATGGTTCATACCACCCCGTTGACTCATCGGAAATGGCATTCAAGACTGCCGCTTCCATTGCATATAAGGAAGGTCTGAGACAGGCTGATCCTGTAATGCTTGAGCCTATCGGTGACCTGAAGGTAACAGCTCCAGATGAAAATACAGGAGATATAATGGGTGAGCTCAACAAGCGCAGAGGCAGAGTCCTCGGCATGGAGCCCGCAGGCAGCGGTATCACAGTGATACAGGCTGAGGTGCCTATGCGCGAGATGCATGACTTCGCAATGTATCTCCGTCAGACCACAAGAGGCATGGGAAGCTTCACATTTGACTTCATCAGATATGAACAGCTCCCTGCAAATCTCCTTACAGAGGTCATTTCATCTGTAGGTAATGTAGAATAAGCAGAATACAGCGGCTGCCGCAGTTGCGGCAGCCTTTTTGCAATTACCGTAAAAACTCAAACAGGGACTATTATATACTCGGGGGATATAGATATGAGAAAGGCAAAGAGTAAAAAAAGAATTTTGCTTGTCGTCATTGCGATTTTACTTGTAATTTCAATAGTTGTGGGATATATCATAACCTGCGTGGAAATGAACAAAAATTTCGGGCGGGGCGATTATCCCGAAAGACGATTCGCAGCAACATATTTCTACGATCACTATGAAAATGACTATCCGCGGCAGGACGTCAGCTTTATGTCGGGAGAGAATACACTGAAAGGTTATATCTACGGCAGCAGCAATGACAGGGGCGTTATTGCATTTGCTCATGGCATAGGCGGAGGTCACGAGTACTATCTCAAGCTTATAACCCGACTTGTGGACCGAGGATGGTGTGTATTTGCCTATGACGGCACGGGCAGCGGTACAAGTGAAGGAGAAGGCTCAAAGGGCCTGGCGCAGTCTGTTCTTGATCTTGACAAGGCTCTTGATTTTATAGAGAGCGATCCGCAGCTTGGAAGTCTTGATACCTATGTTCTCGGACACAGCTGGGGCGGCTATGCAGCGGCAGCTGTGCTGAACTTCGACCACGATATAAAGGGCTGTGTTTCAATGTCAGGCTATAACACCCCCTATGAGCAGCTTGCAGAATCCTGTGACAGTATGTTCGGGAAGGCTTCGTTTCTGCTTTATCCGTTTATCTGGACATACAACAAGATGAAATTCGGAAAGGATTCCTCATGGTCAGCCGTTGACGGAATAAACAAGACGGACATCCCCGTGCTTGTGATCCACGGCAGTAACGACGAGATAATAGGTTTTGAGAATTCAGCTATAATCGCCCACAAGGACGAAATAACAAATCCGAATGTGGAGTATAAGGTGTTCTCAGAGGAGGGTAGAAGCGGCCATAACACATATTTCTATACTCCTGAGTATAAGGAATACAAGGAGAAGGTACTTACTCCAAAATCGGAAGCTCTCAAGGAGAAGTACGGCAGTGATATTCCCGAAGATGAGCTGGAGGAATACTACAGCTCTATAGACAAAGAGCTGTACAATGGCTTTAATCAGGAGGTCATTGATCTTATCGACGTTTTTTTCACAAAATGCTGTGAATGATTCAGAGGACTGCGCAAAGACAGCTGCCATTAACAGAAAAAGTTTGTTACCGGGTCTGAAATTATGGACCCGGTAATTTTTTGCTGCGGGTACTCCGGAGGGGCTCACCTCTTGTCTGATTGGGACTTGATTTATATTTATCAATGTGCTATAATATAAGTTGAATTTAAAAGAAAGAAGTGTTTCTACATGACAAAGATAACTATATTCTCGGGTTTTCTTGGCGCAGGCAAGACTACTCTCATTAAGAAGCTCATTCAGGAGGGCTATAAAGGCGAAAAGCTTGTCCTTATCGAGAACGAGTTCGGTCAGATAGGAATCGACGGAGGATTCCTTCAGGACGCAGGTGTTGAGATCACCGAAATGAATTCGGGCTGTATCTGCTGCAGTCTTGTGGGCGACTTCGGAAAGGCTCTGGAGAAGGTCCTTGCAGACTATGCTCCCGACCGTATCCTTATCGAGCCATCAGGCGTAGGCAAGCTCAGTGACGTTATCCGCGCAGTTCAGAATATCAATGCTCACGATGTTGAGCTGGACGGCTTTACAACAGTAGTTGACGCGAAGAAGTACAAGATGTACATGAAGAACTTCGGAGAGTTCTTCGACAATCAGATAACATATGCAAGCTGCCTTATCCTCAGCCATACAAGCGGCCTTTCACAGGATAAGCTGGACGAGTGTGTAAAGAGTCTAAGAGAAAAGAATCCTGCTGCACCAATCGTTACAACAGAGTGGGATGAGCTTACAGGCAAGCAGCTGGTCGACGCTATGACGCAGAAGAATACTCTTGATGACGAGCTGAAGGAGCTTCTTGAGGAGGCTGCACATCACGATCATCACCATGACCATGATCACGAACATCATCACCACCACGCTGACGAGGTGTTCACAAGCTGGGGCAGAGAGACTACAAGAGCTTATACTGCTGAGGAGATCACCAATGCACTCAATGCTCTCGGCGACGAGGAGAAGTACGGCATGATACTCCGTGCAAAGGGGATTGTTGCAGGTACTGACGGTAAGTGGATACACTATGACTATGTTCCGGGTGTTCCCGATGTGCGTACAGGAAGTGCAAGCACTATCGGCAGACTCTGCGTTATCGGCTCTAAGATCAACGAAGAGGCTATTGCTGAGCTTTTCAAGGCTTGATAGAAAGGAGCATTCAACGTGGCTGATCAGAATGATTTGATCCCGATATACCTTTTCCTCGGCTTCCTTGAATCAGGTAAAACCAAATTCATACAGGAAACTCTTGAGGACAAGCGCTTCAACAAGGGCGAAAAAACTCTTCTTCTTATATGTGAGGAGGGTGTTGAGGAGTACGATATCTCACGTATGCCAAAGAAAAATATCGTAACTCATGTAATAGATGACAAGTCGGAGTTCACTATGGAGAACTTCACAAAAATACTGAACGAGAGCGGTGCTGAGCGCGTTGTTGTTGAATACAACGGTATGTGGCTCATGAATGATTTCTTCTATGCAATGCCTGATGAGACCACACTTGCTCAGGTGATGTGCTTTGTTGATGCTTCCACATTCAGCAACTATAATGCCAATATGCGCAGTCTTGTTGTGGATAAGTTCAATGCCACGGAGATGGTGGTTTTCAACCGATTCGACAAGAAGTATGATCCAAACGAGTTCCACAAGATCGTCAGAGGAGTAAGCAGACGTGCTGAGATAGTATATGAGTATACTGACGGAAAGGTTGCTTATGATGATATTGAGGATCCGCTTCCGTTTGATGTAGAGGCTGACGAAATAACCCTTGAGGACAAGGATTTCGCACTGTGGTACAGAGATATAATGGAAGAGCCTATGAAGTATGACGGCAAGACCATGACCTTCAAGGCACTCACTGCAAAGAACAACAAGTTCCCCGACAATGCATTTGCTGTCGGACGCCATATAATGACCTGCTGTGTCGAGGATATTCAGTACTGCTGGCTTGTTGCACAGTATGAAGGTGCAGAGCCTTCAAACAAGGAATGGATAACTGTTTCGGGCAAGATAAGTGTCCAGAAGCACAAGCTCTACCGCGGAAAAGGTCCTGTACTCCTTGTAAGGAGTATCGAAAAGGCAGAGGCTCCGGAACAGCCTGTTGCAACATTCTATTGATAAAAAATGCTCCCTTTTTCAGGGAGCATTTTCGTTATATCAGTATTTTTTAGTATTGAGAACTCTTACGGAGTTGAGTATACATATCATAGCTGCGCCCGAATCGGCAAAAACTGCGAACCACATATTCGGATGACCAAGGAGACCGAGGACAATTACTGCCGCCTTGACAGCAAGTGCAAATATGATATTCTCATATGCTATACGCATAGTCTTGTCGGCTATTTTCTTCGCCTTGACGATAGCCTCGGGTTCAGAGTTCATAAAAACAGCGTCAGCCGCCTCAAGAGCAAGGTCTGAGCCGCTGTGCATTGCTCCGCCGACATCAGCGCCTGCAAGAACAGGTCCGTCGTTGAAGCCGTCGCCTACAAACATGACTGCACCGCTTTCCTTACGCAGTTTTTCCAGCTCAGCCAGCTTTTCATGGGGGAGAAGTCCTCCCTTTACTGAGTCAAGACCAAGCTTTTCAGCCATTTCATCAGCGTTTTCAGCTTTATCGCCTGTCAGCATCGCAGTTCTGATACCCATTGAGCGAAGCTGCTTTACGGCTGAAGCGGAGGTTTTCTTCACGGTGTCGGATACGACGATCCTTCCCTCGGCTTTTCCGTTTACTGCTACATAAACAACGCTCCCAAGAAGCTTTTCTTCTGTGGGGAGACTTACTCCGTTCTCAGCCATAAGACGCTCATTTCCGCAGAGTATTTCATTTCCGCTTATAACTGCTGAAATACCTCTGCCTGCAAGCTCGCCTGTTTTTTCGGGAGCTGCCGTATTTATGCTTTCGCTTCGGCAGTACTCTGTTATACTTTCTGCAACAGGATGTGTGGAGCTCTGTTCACAGCTGCCGCAAATTGCGAGAAGCTGATTTTTGTCGAGCTTGCCGTAGCTTTTTACATCAGTGACAGTGAAGCTTCCGTTTGTAAGAGTACCTGTCTTGTCGAAGGCAATGGATTTGATCTTGCCCAGAGCCTCCAGAGCGCTTCCGCCCTTGAAGAGTATGCCAAGCTTTGAAGCAGCGCCTATTCCCGAGAAATATGCAAGAGGTACACTGAGCACAAGGGCGCATGGGCAGCTTATAACAAGGAATGTAAGTGCGGAATATATCCATTTGCTCCAGTCTCCCGTGATAACGGATGGGACAATAGCTGTGATAAGAGCGATGGCTATAACTATGGGAGTGTAAACCTTTGCAAAGCGTGTGATAAATCGGTCTATCTGAGGCTTTGAGGCAGATGCGTCCTCAACAGCCTGAGCTATTTTTGATATCATTGAGTCGGATGCAGCCGCAGTTGCACGCAGAGTGAATGTCTCAGAAAGATTTATGCAGCCTGACAGCACCTCATCGCCCTTATGTACGATAAGTGGGACAGGTTCGCCGTTAACTGCTGAGGTGTCGATGCGCGAATCTCCGGATTCTACCACACCGTCGGCAGCAACTCTTTCTCCTGCCTTTATCCTGAGAATATCGCCTATCATTATTTCATCGGAGTGTACCCTGACAAATTCACCGTTTCTTAGGACGTCGGCTTCCTCGACTTTGAGCTCGGCAACATCGGTTATAGCCTTGCGGCTTCGTGACACAGCGTAGTCCTCAAAGAGCTCGCCGATACGGAAGAAAAGTACGACACCGACTGCTTCTGCATATTCTCCCAGAGCAAAAGCACCGAGAGTTGCAATAGTCATCAGAAAATTTTCGTCAAAAAAGTTCTTTGCGCGGATATTTCTGAATGTGGCTTTTAGTACATTTATGCCGAGCATGAGATAAGCAGCTGCAAAAAGAACGACAGACAATGGCTTTACATCAAAAGCCTTATCTGTTATCACTGCAGCAGTGAAGAGCAGTACACCTATAATAATGGGTATTAATTCATGCATGAGCCCGCCATGTTCCTCCGAATGAGAATGCTCATGGGAATGATGATGCTCATGTTCGTGTTCGTGATCATGGTCACAGTGATCGTGACCGCAGGTGCATTCGCCCTCATGGCGGTGATGATGTTCATGCTGCTCATGGTGAGAATGACCTGAGGGAGCTATTACAACTCCCGGCTCGATCGAATTTGCCACTTCGTTGATTTTAGCAAGGAGCTCATCTGTGATCTCTCCCTTTATTCTGAACTTTTTCAGCGGAAAATTAAGGACCGCCGACTCAACACCCTCAATGCTGTTCAGAGCCTCTTCGATCTTAGCACCACAGTGAGCGCAGTCTAGATTCTCTATGGTGTATTCATCAGAATGATGATGCTCATGGTGAGAATTTTCAAGTGGGGCTATTACGACGCCTGCTTCGATAGCGTTGGCAGTTTCGTTTATTTTTTTCAGCAGAGCGTCATCAACTTCACCATTTATCCTGAGCTTCCTCAGGGGAAAGTTCAGCACAGCTGATTCGATACCTTCCAGCTTGCTTATGGCTTCTTCTATTTTAGCGCCGCAGTGGGCACAGTCGAGGTTTTGTACGGAAAAGCTCTTTTCCATAGTATCACTGTCCTTTCACATATGAACACTTGTTCATATGTATACTATATCATATTATTGCAGCTTTGTCAATAGCTTTGGAATTTTTTCTTGCATTTTATTCCGAATAGTGTTATAATTTCTGTATTATGCAGTCTTTTGACTCGTTTTTTTATTAAAGTTATCAATACCTATCACAAAAAAATTTTTTTTGAAAATTTTCGTCTTTTTCGGTGTCTGAAATCACTTATATATGAAAGCTTTCATATAAGCTTCAGAGGTAAATTGAAAGAAAGCCTCTGATTTCTGAAAGGAGTGAGAAAATGGACGCCGAATCGAAACTGCTCAGCGGAGGTGACGGAGCAATCTTTACTATACTTAATAAAGAGACCGAACTGTCTGATGAAGAATTATCTGTAAACGAGCTTATAATAAGCTGCAGAGAATCCAAGGATAGTCTGAATACATTATATACTATGTTCAAGGACAGTGTTTTTGCTGTTGCTTTTGGTATAACTTCGGATTATCATCTTGCAGAGGACTGCGTCATTGAAACATTCGTGAGACTTACGCAGGTGAAGAGGTTTTCCGCAAATAAGGGCGATGGAAAGGGGTTCATTCTCACTATCGCACGCAACGTTGCACTTGAGCTTCGGCGCAGACATAAAAGAGAGGTCACAAACTATGTAATACAGAGCTACGGCGAAGCAGAACAGACTGTTGAAGACAGTATTTACATAAATCAGCTCCTGAAACATCTGAATGAAAAGCAAAGACAGACAGTTATACTCAAGTGCTGTGCAGAGCTTACGTTCAGACAGATAGCAAAGGTAATGAAATGCCCTGAAACTACTGCGAAATCAAGGTACAAGAAAGCAATATCCATATTACGGGAAAAGGCAGGTGAACAGCAGTGAAAGAAAACAGAAACAACGCAGAGGCTGAGTTTGAAAAAGAACTGAAGAAAAAGATGTCAGATCTTTCTTCAAATGTTGACTGCTTCGGCAAAATATCTGCAAGAGCTTTTCCTGAGAGAGATCAGGATTTTTCAGACAGCGAGCTGACCGTTAGCGACCTTGAGAATATCACCGGCAAACACAGAGCTGTTCCGCTGCTGAAATGGATATCAGCAGCAGCGGCGGCAGTAGTTTGTATAGGCGTTCTTCCTAAAACAGCATTTGTCCAGAATTTCCTCTGTAATCTTGGCAGAGATAATAATAAGCAGTATCGTGCACTTATCTCTGAGATAAAAAGTGAGACGGATATGAATACCTATAAGGTGTATGATATGCCGCTAAGCGATTACATTGCAGATGATATCCTTGTTACGCCTCTGTACAGCTGTCCTTTTGAGGACGAGAATCCCGATGAGGTAAATGTCAGGGTATATGTAAGGATGTTTCAGGAATGCCCGACAAATCAGATATATGCAGTGGAATATGCCGGGGATTTTGATGATGGCAACTTCCTTGCAGCAGCCGGATCAAAAGCAAAATTTACCGATAAAGACTTCGATGTTTTTAATAACAAATGCGTATTCGGCAATAACAATGAAGCGTATAATGCCGTAAGCCGAAGTTTCTCAAGCAACAAATATGGCAATATTACTGACAGTGATGGAAGAGTTGTAAAGGCTGCATCGTTTACCTATGATCAGATCTTTAAGGACGAAAGCGGCGTCAGAGCTTTGCAGACACAGGTTGTCTACAGCACCGTGCCTGATGATGAGGAAAGGTATTACTATGATACGCTGACGACTGCCTATGATGAACAAAATGATTCATTCAATGCAGTACACCTGCCTGATGAAGCTAAGCTTTGGAAATGCTCCCTTAATTTCGATGGTTCTGACGCTATGCCAAAGACAAGGTCTGAGTATTTTGAAAGGAAAGACTTTTTTGGTGATGTCGCTGAAGCAAACAGCCAGTTCCCGTTTAGCTGGTATGAGCCATATACGCTGGCAGACAGTTCTGTGATAGACGATGAGATACAGACACTTGAGATAGACCGCAGTGAAAGTACAGAAGGAGAGACAGGATT